>DASTDZ010000045.1:0-16193 GCA_035710105.1 Sphingomicrobium sp.
AAGGATTGGGGCCGTGCGACCAAGGCAGACAGGCTTGGACGGCCTATCGAGTTCGTTCGGGTTATCAGCCCGACGGAGAAAGTCGTCACCCACGTCACCTGGGCGATCGGCGAAGGGCCGCGCGGCCGCTTCTAGAATCGAAGCGAACCGACGCGAAGAGAAAGGGCGCGGGATACATCCCGCGCCCTTTTCTTATGCGCCGACTTGGATGACGCGGGTCAAAGCGCCTGCTGGGCCCCGTCCTTGCGCGATTCGCCGCTGGCGTCCTTGTCCGTGGGCGCCGGAACCTCGACGGTCTTGCACACTTTGGTTGCCGAACCGAGGCGCGAGCCGGTCTCGCCTTCGACCTCGATGCGCTGGCAAACGGTCTTTTTGACGGTCTTCGCCTTCGCGGCCGGCTGCGCCTCCGCGGGCACGGTCTGGGCCAGAGCGGGCGAGGCCGCGAGCGTAAGGATCGCGAACGCGGACAAGGACTTGCGCATCAAAAACTCCTGTTGTCGGGCAAATGGGCCTAATTGATACTGCAGGCGCCCCGAACCACTTTTCGACGAACGGCTGTGAACCCCGGATTTACGGGCGTTTAGCTGGATTGTTGTTAATTTCAATCGTCGCGCCCGACGGGTGCTTGCGATCGAGGTGGCGCTTGATGATCTTTAGGTTGCGGCTATTCGAACGGAAGAAGAAATCCGGAATCGCGCCGACCCACGGGATTAGCCCGAGCAGCCAGTCGACGGTGACGTTGCCGCCCATTCTCGCCATCTGCACCTTGGACATGCCGAGGTTGCGCGCCTCCCAGGCAAGATAGGCGCCGATCCCGGCAGCCGCCGTCGGCCCGGCGAAGGGGATGAAATCGAGGATGACGTCGAGTCCCATGGGCCGGTTGAGGCCGGGGACGACGACCAGCCGCTCCATGACCCGCTCGAGTCCCTCGACCCGCCTACGGACCGACGCCGGGTCAGTCGCGATCGGCAGTTTGGTCCGTCGTTCGGTCTTCGCCGCCATCATTCTCCGGCCCGGTTCAGCCTCTCCTCGAGCCCCGTCAGCGTATGGATCGCAAAGCGGTTCCCCGCGAAGCCGTTGATTCGTCCCGACACCAGCGACCAGCGGATCGGGGCGGCGATCGGGATGAACAGCTGCTGCGAGTCGATGCGGCTCGCCGCCTCGGCAAACAGTGCCCGGCGCTGGTCGGTCACTGCCGTCGTCGCCGCGCCGTCGAGAAGCTCGTCGAGGTCCGCGTCACACAGGGTCGCCGCGCGGCACGAAAAGCGCCGCAGAAACCAGGCGGGCGAAGTCGAGGGCGCGACCAGATCGACGAGCCTGAGGTCGGCGGACTCGCCGGCGCCCGCCCGCTCGACCGCAAGTCCGAGCGCTCCCCAATCCTGCGTGAGGCGCTGGAGGACGATGTCGGATCCGGGCCCCGGCGGCAGGACGACCCGGACCACCCTGCTTTCCTCGTCCCGGAGCAGGTCGCCAGCAGCGGCAACCAGCGCCGGCCGCCGCTCGGCAAGGGGCGTGGCCACCCAGTCCGGCTCGACCGGATCGGAAAGGCCGTCCAGCCCCGGCTCGAGCACGGTCGTCCGAGGAATGAGCCCGGGCACGGAAAAGGCCTCGACCAAAGCGTCGCGGTCGATCGCCTGGTTAAGCAGCTGCCGGAGCTCGCTGTCGGCGAGCAATCCGCTCTTGCGCGCCGGAACCAGCCCGAACAGGCCGGACGCGGGATCGAAGCGCAGGGCGCCGCGGGCCAAGTCGGCGCGCTGCGCGTAGGGAAGGTCGGCGAACGTCCCGCCGAGCACCAGGTCCGCTTCGCCGGCAACGAAGGCGCGGACCGCCTGTTCTGCCGGCAGCCCAGTAAGGTCGACCTCCTCGGTTTCCGGCTCCTCCTCGTCGGGGACGACGATCTCGCGGGTCAGGCGGAAGCCCCGATCGCTGCTGTTCGCCCGGTCGATGCGGAATGGGCCGCTGCCCTGGCCCTCGAAGACCAGCCCGAGCTCCGGCTGCGCGAGAAGCTGCAACAAGTGCGGGCGCGGCTGACGCAATCGAATCTCGATCACGCGGTCGGTCATCGCGACCACCTCTTCGACTGCGGACAGGCTGTCCGTCAGCCCGGTTCGGCGCGACGGAGCAATCAGACGCCGAAGCAGCCGCGCAACCTGTTGCGCGGTGATCTTGCGCCCGTCCGGCCACTCGGCGTTGGCGAGTCGGAAAATATAACTCTGCCCGTCGTCGCTGACGTTCCACGTCTCAGCGAGGCCCGGCTCGACCTGGCCGCGCGCGTCGAAGCGCACCAGGCCCTGGGCGACGTTGCCGACAAGTACCGCCTGACCCGCGCTGAGCGGGCCTCCGCGCGGCTCGGCAAGGCGCGGCGCATCGCCGATGACCGCTACCTGGATGACGCCTTCCGACTTGCGCTCGCAGGCCGCGGTTCCGGCCGCCAGCGCCGTTCCCAGCGCGGCCAGGAGAAAGAGCTGAAGGGAGCGAAGCCGCATGCACCGGATTCCATAGACGCAATTGCCTGTTCAGCAACTCTCTGGCCATATCGCATCCACTGTTTTACTAGACTAAGTCAGCGTCGCTTCGACGGAGAGGATTGCGAGCTCCAGCATGGCCGACTACGACGGGATCTGGAGCCGCGGCGGCGTCAATGTCGAGGAGCTTCCCGACCCGTTCGCCCCGCTCCAGCCTCCGCCGCCAGAAGGTTCGGAACCGCCGCAGCAGGAGCCGGCCCGCAAGTGGGGTCGCACCTGGATCGTTCTCTATTCCATCGGCGGGCTGCTCCTCCTCACCCTGGCATGGCTTATCGTGACCGCGCCTTTGTCCCGCGCGCTCGAGCCCCTGCCCGACCCGGCGATGCTGTTCCTTTCGCAGGAGGGCCGGCCGATCGCCCGCCGCGGCGCGATCAAGGAAGCCCCCGTCGAGGCTGCCAAGCTCGACCCGCTGACCACCGCGGCCTTCGTTTCGATCGAGGACCGGCGCTTCCATCGCCACTGGGGGATAGACCCGCGCGCGATCGGCCGCGCCTTCCTTGCCAACATGCGCGCCGGTGGCGTTCGCCAGGGCGGCAGCACGATCACGCAACAACTCGCCAAGACTAGCTTCCTGTCCTCGGACCGGAGCATCAAGCGCAAGGCGCAGGAAGTTATCATCGCCTTCTGGCTCGAAGCGTGGCTGACCAAGGAAGAAATTCTCTCTCGCTATCTCTCGAGCGTCTATTTCGGCGACGGCGTCTACGGGCTGCGCGCCGCAGCCGACCATTACTTCGACCGCAAGCCGGAAGACCTCAACCTCGCCCAGTCGGCGATGCTTGCCGGGCTGGTCCAGGCGCCCTCGCGGCTCGCCCCGACGAAGAACCTCAAGCTCGCCCAACAGCGCAGCCGGCTCGTCCTGAAGGCGATGGCCGACACCGGCGCGATCAGCGAGCGCCGCGCGCGCAACACGCGCCTCGCGCGGCCGGTCCGGCAGAAGAGCAAGCTGCCGTCGGGCACCTATTTCGCCGATTGGGTCGCGCCCGCCGCCCAGGAGGCGTTCGAATCGGATTTCGGCGAGGTGAGGGTGCAAACGACGCTCGATTCCGACCTTCAGCGGATCGCGGTCCGCGCCATCAATCGCGCGGGGGTCGGTGACGCGCAGGCGGCGCTCGTGGCGATGCGTCCCGACGGGCGAGTCGTGGCGATGGTCGGCGGCAAATCCTATTCGGAAACGCCGTTCAATCGCGCGACCCAAGCACTGCGGCAGCCCGGCTCCGCCTTCAAACTGTTCGTCTACCTCGCCGCGCTGCGCGCTGGCTGGACTCCCGACAGCAGGATCGAGGACGAGCCGATCACCATCGCCGGCTGGACCCCCTCGAACAGCGACGGGGTTTATCGCGGTGAAATCACGCTCCGCCAAGCGTTTGCGCGCTCTAGCAACGCGGCGACCGTGCGCCTGTCCGAAAGCGTCGGCCGGGCGAACGTCATCCGCGCCGCCCGGGACCTCGGGATCACTTCGGCGTTGCCCGACAAGCCAAGCCTCGCGCTGGGTACCGGCGGGGTTTCGCTGCTCGAGCTGACCAGCGCCTACGCGGCGATCCTGTCCGGCCGCTATCCGGTGAAAGCGCGCGGCCTTCCCGACGAGCAGCCGCAGGGCGGGCTCGCCCAATTCTTCACCGTCCGCGGGTTGCTCGACGAGCGCCGCGACCGAGCGCAGATGCTCGACCTGCTGTGGGCGGCGGCCAACACCGGCACTGGCAGGCGCGCGGCGCTCCGAATTCCGACCTTTGGCAAGACCGGCACCACCCAGGACAACCGCGACGCCGTCTTCGTCGGCTTTGCCGGCAATTTGGTCGTCGGCGTCTGGGTCGGCCGCGACGACGACCGCTCGCTTGGCAAGAAGATCAGCGGCGGCACGGTGCCGGCCCGGATCTGGCGCGATTTCATGACCTCGGCGATCGCCGTTGACGGCAGCCGCGGCCCGCCGCTTCCGCCCGGCTACCGCTCGCGGCCCGGGCCCGCCGACTCGGAGCCGCCGGCGCGTAACCCAAGCCCGCTCCCCGAGGACTGGAGCGAGACGGCAAAACCGCTGCGCGAGCTGGTCAATTCGCTCAAGGACATGCTCGAGGAGAGATGAGCCCCCTCCGTAGCGTTCCGAAATCTTAACGGCTGGAAACCTGGCGCTTTAAGGCTTTTTCAACCGCTTGGGTCCTAATCCTTGCCTCAACCTACGCGAAGTTTGTGGGCGCAGGTGTGGGAGGCGAGCCTCCCGAAGTGGAGCCAAAGGAGACCGGACATGGCCAAGTTTCTGAAGTTGATTCGTAACGAGAAGGGTGCGACCGCCATCGAGTATGGCCTCATTGCCGCGCTGATCGCCGTTGCGGCGATTGCTGCGATGAGCAACATCGGCAACTCGCTCGGTACGACTTTCAACAACGTTTCGAGCGCGCTCGACGGCTAAGCCGGAAGCGTAGTTCGAATCGGGAGCGGCGGTGCCTCAGGGCGCCGCCGCTTTCGTTTTTGGAGCGTCGCGGGCGGCAACGAGCCACCACAGGCACAGCGCCGCCGCCACCGGGACCGTATTGGGCCCGGGATAAAAACCAAGCAGGCCGAGCAAGGGCAGCAGGAGCAGCAGCCAGACGATCGCGACTCGCCAAGGGCGGCGTGAATCGCCGAGCAGTACGGCCATCGGCAGGGCGAGAAGCAGCGAATCGTAGGTGAAGACATAGGGCGGCGCGAGCAGCGCCGCTGCCGCCAACACCGCCCCGCGCCGCTCCAGTCCCGACGCCCAGGCCCGCCAGGTCAGGATCGCGGCGATCAACGCCGCAATGCCCTGCGCGGCGAGGGCGAGGGCTTGCGGGAGGCCGAAAAAGCGCAGGAAGCCGAAGACGCTGGCCTGCTCGGCCCAATTCCAGCGGTCCGCGGACATGAAACCCGCATATTCGCCAGTCATCGCCAGGAAGCCGCGATAGGGCTCCAGCCCGAAGGCGAGCGCCGCCAGCGCGAGAAGAGCGGTGGCGCTGAGCGCGGCGCCGCCGATCGCCTTCCACTGGCGGGCGGCCAGCAGAGCGACCGGGACCAGCACCGCAAGTTGCGGCTTGATGACCAGCAGTCCGAAAATCACGCCCGCGGCGAAGGGGCGGGCGGCGAGCGCGGACAGCCCGAACAGGAAGATGGAAGATGTCAGGAAGCCGTTCTGGCCGATTACCGCGTTCACGATCGCGGCCGGATGAGCGAAGGCGAAGCGCGGGCGAAGGTAGGGCCGCGCCGCCGCCAGGAACAGGCCGGCCGTCAGCAGGATCCACGCCAGATAGGCGAGCCAGTAAGGCTGGAACGCGACGGGGATGACGGCGAACAGAAACGGCGGCGGATACGGGAAGGGCATCAGCCCGCCCATGTTGGCGACGATCATCTCGACCGCCCGGTGCGCCTCGGCATGATAGGCGAGCTCGGGATGCCCGAACCGCGCCAGCCTTCCGGCCGCCCAGAAGCTCGCGAAATCCACGCCGGGACGCTGCGTGTGATAGACCCAGGCCGCGGTCGCGACGGTCAGCGCGAACAGAGTGGAGGCGGCGAGCGCTCCGAGCGAAAGCCAGCGATTGGGGTGGGCGGGGCCCGGCTTGCCTCGATCGCTGCTCAATCTGCCTCCTGTCGGACCTTTTGAGCGCAACTTCTGCCGCCGCTCAACCCGCGCCGGGGTTGCCCGCGCGCTTCCTCGCGGCTAGGCGGCGCGGAAATCCCAACCCGCATTGCAACAGGAGATCGCCCGGCCATGGCCGTCACGCGCACCTTTTCGATCATCAAGCCCGACGCCACCCGCCGCAACATCACCGGCGCGATCACCAAGATGCTGGAGGAGACCGGCCTTCGCGTCGTCGCTTCCAAGCGCATCCGAATGACCCGCGAGCAGGCCGAGGGCTTCTACGCAGTCCATCGGGAACGGCCGTTCTTCAACGACCTGTGCACGTTCATGACCTCGGGCCCGGTGGTGGTCCAGGTGCTCGAGGGCGAGGACGCAGTGAAGCGGAACCGCGAGGTGATGGGCGCGACCAACCCGGCCGAGGCCGCGGAGGGGACGATCCGCAAGACCTTTGCGGAATCGATCGAGGCCAATTCGGTCCACGGCTCGGATAGCGACGAGAACGCGAAGATCGAGATCGACTTCTTCTTCAGCGACGACGAAATCGTCGGCTGAACTTCAGGGCTTCATGGGTCCGCCCATAGGCTCGAATTCGTAGCGGATCGCGCTGCTTCCGTCGGCTTTGGCGATCTCGGCCGCGATCCCATTCCCGGCCTTCCAATAGCGGACCCGCTGCGGGAAATCGTGCGCGGGATTATCGAACACGACCTCTTGCTCGCTGACCCTGACCGCCCTGAATTCGGTTTGCGGTGCGCCCTTGGGCGAGGCGAAGAAGGACAAGCGGCCGTCGGCCCCGCGCTCGATCCGCATCCATTCCCAATTGTCGATCGTCTCGCCCGTCCAGGCGCGGCCCGAGCCGATCATGAGTCCTGCATTGCCGCGGGTCCAACATTCCTCGGCGGTGCGATCGCCCGAGCGCATGATCCAGCAGCCGGTGAGAAAGGCCGGCATTGGGGCAGGCGGGGCGATCGCCTCGGTCCGCAGCCAGTGCCAATTCTTGACCAGGTCGGCTCTGCGGCTGGCCTTTGCCGCAGAACGGATCGAATCCGCCGACGAGGGCCGGCATTCGGCGCTGATTCCAGGAAACGGCCGGATGTCGCCATTGGGCTTTTCCTGGACCCCGCACTCGACCGGCCAGACGCTCGCACGCGTGAAGCGGCCGCCAGGACCAATTTCGCCGGGCTCGAAGGCGTAGAAGGCATAATAGGGACGGGCGGGCTCCTTGGCCTCGTCGACCCATCGCGCCTGGACGATGCCGGGTTTCCCGCCGACGAAGAGTGCGCCGACGCGTTGGGGTTGACCCTTCCTGTCGCTGACGAGCAACTCGCTCCCGCCGTCCCGCGCGACCACCCAGATCGCGCATTCCGGCCAGCCCGACTCTGGCTCGTGGGGGTCGAACCGGCAGTCTGGATCCTCGCCAATCCACAAGCCGTCCATCGGGGCTTCGGGCCCGCGCTCGTCTTCCTTGAAGACCGGCGTCTCCGAAATCACCATGTTGCAGGCGCCAAGCGCCGCCAGCGTCGGCAGCAGCAGCAGGGGCAGAAATCGGCGCGGCATCGGCCGTTCCTAGCAGCTTTTCGTCAAAGGATCGGGCTCATCATGCCGCAGAAGTTCTGCGCGAGGCGCTGGACGATGGTGAAGCGCTCGACCTCCGCGTCGGTCACCGGGTCGGACTGAGCGATGAACCTGTCCTGCAGGTCGCGGATTTCCGCCGCAAGCCCTTCGTCGGCGAACAGGATGTTGTTCTCAAAATTAAGCTCGAAGCTGCGCCGGTCGAGGTTTGCCGAGCCAATCAGCCCAATCTTGCGGTCGACGATCATCGTCTTGGCATGGAGCAGCCCCGGCCGGAAGTCGTGGACCTGCGCGCCCGCCTCGACGAGATCGTCATAATAGCTCCGGCTGGCCGCGGAGACGAAGCGGCTGTCGTTGCGCTTGGGGAAGACGAGGATCGTCCTGACGCCGCGCCGCGCCGCCGACAGGAACGCGTAGAGCAATTGCTCGTCAGGGACGAAATAGGGAGTCGTGACCACCAGCTCTTCGCGCGCGGAGTGGATGAGCTCGGCGAAACAGCTGGGCATTGCATCATAGGGCATTGTTGGCCCGGTACCGATCGCCTGGGCGATGATGGTGCCGGGACGATCCCGTTCGCCGGCACTATCGCAGATGCAGCTGCTGAGGTCTTCGCCGCCCTCGGCCATCCAGTCGGACACGAACAGGAACTGCCACTGGCGCGCGATCGGGCCTTCCCAGCGGGTCATGAGGTCCACCCAGGGCGCAAAGCGCGGCTTGATGCGGAACTCGGGGTCGGCGAGGTTCTGACTTCCGCACCAGGCGATGCGATTGTCGACGATCAGCGACTTGCGATGGTTCCTCAAGTCGAGCCGACCGCGCAGGAGCGCCCGGACGGGGTTGCCGATCGGCAGCGCGATGCGCGCCTCGACCCCGGTGGCGCGCATGTCCCGCCAGTGGCTGGAATCGACGAATCGCCGCGAACCGAGCGCGTCCGCTAGCGCGCGGACCGCCACCCCGCGCCCTGCGGCGCGGATCAGCGCCTCCTTCATCTTCAGCCCGTTGGTGTCGTCCAGCCAGATGTAGGTGCACACATGGACTGTCGATTTGGCAGCATCGACATCGGCGACCATGGAATCGATGGCCGCGTTGCTGTCGGAGGTGGCCGTCGCGCTGTTGCCGCCGCTCGGCTCGAGCCGGTTGACCGTCCGGGCGAGCGCGAACGGCGCATAATGGGCCGACGAGCGCAGCTTCGCCTCCGCCTCTTCGTCGGCCGGCGGCCGCGGCAAATGCTCGTCGATCGCGCGGCCGACCCGGCGCCGGCGCAGCCTGGTCTCGCCGAGCAGCAGGTAAAGCGCGGCCCCGACGATCGGCGCGACGACGATCAGGATCACCCAGGCGAGCCGCGCCGCCGGCTCCCGGTGCGGGCGCAGCATGGCGCGAACCAGGACAGCGATCTCGAGTCCGAGGACGATCAGGGCAGCAATCAGATGAAATGGGCGCATTGCGCCGTCAGGCTAGCGCCGGGCGACGAATTCCGACAGCGCCTTCGGATAAAGCTCGTGCTCGGCCGCGAGCACGCGCGGCTCGAGAGTCTCGGCTGTGTCGCCCGGAAGGATAGGGACTTTGACCTGGGCGAGCACATCGCCGGAGTCGAGTTCCTTGGTCACGAGATGGACGCTGCAGCCGCTGACCGGGTCCCCTGCCGCGATCGCCCGCGCGTGCGTGTCGAGCCCGCGATACTTGGGAAGCAGCGACGGGTGGATGTTGACGATTCGGCCGTTCCAGAGTGCCGTGAATTCCGCCGACAGGATGCGCATGAATCCGGCCAGCGCGATCGTGCCGACGCGGTGGTCGGTCAGCGACTGGTCGAGCGCCGCTTCCCAGGCGAGTTTGTCGATGCCGCGGCTGTCCCAGGTCCAGGTCGGGATCGCCTGGTTGCGCGCCCATTCCAGCCCCGGCGCGAGCGGATTGTTCGACGCGACGAGGACGACCTCATAGCCGCTTGCCTGCTCGACCAGCGCCTTCATGTTGCTTCCGCGGCCGGAAATCAGCACCGCGACCCGGTGCGCGTCCCTGGCTTCAGGCATCGTGGCTTGCGGACCAGCCCAGGCCGGAGCCCCAGCTTCCGGCCGGCCCCTCGACCGTGCAGCCACGTGCGCCTTCGACGATGCGGCCGATGACGCGCGCCTCTTCGCCCGCACCGGCGAGCCGCGAGACCACCTCTGCGCAGTCGGAATCGGCGGCGATCGCGACCATTCCGATCCCGCAATTGAAGGTCCGCGCCATTTCATCGGGCGCGATTTCACCGCCGTCCTGGAGAAGCGCGAACAGGGGCGGGAATTCCCAGGAAGAGGCGTCCACATGCGCTCTCAGTCCCTCGGGCAGGATCCGCGGGATGTTCTCAACAAGCCCGCCGCCGGTGATGTGCGCAAGGCCGTGGACCAGGCCGTCCCGGACGAGCGGCAGCAGCGCCTTGACGTAGATCCGGGTCGGCTCGAGCAGCGCCTCGCCGAGCGAAAGGCCAGGCAGGAACGGGGCTTCGGCGCCAAGGTCCCAGCCGCGCTCGGCGACGATCCGCCGGACGAGCGAGAAACCGTTGCTGTGCACGCCGGAGCTTGCGATCCCGACGATCGCGTCGCCCGCACCAATCCGGCTTCCATCGAGCACGTCCCCGCGCTCCACCGCACCGACGCAAAAGCCGGCAAGGTCATAGTCGCCGGGCGCGTACATGCCCGGCATTTCGGCCGTCTCGCCGCCGATCAGCGCACAGCCCGCGCGGCGGCACCCCTCGGCGATCGAGGCGACGACCGCTTCCGCAACCTCCGGATCCAGCTTCGCGCAGGCATAATAGTCGAGGAAGAAGAGCGGTTCGGCGCCTTGTACGACGAGGTCGTTGGCGCACATCGCGACAAGGTCGATCCCGACGCCGTCGTGGCGATTGAGGTCGATGGCCAGCTTGAGCTTGGTTCCGACCCCGTCATTGGCTGCAACCAGCAGTGGATCGGAAAAGCCGGCGGCCTTGAGGTCGAACAGGCCGCCGAAGCCGCCGAGCTCGGCGTCCGCTCCCGGCCGGGCGGTCGAGCGCGCGTACGGCCCGATCGCCCTGACGAGCGCATTGCCGGCATCGATCGACACGCCGGCATCCGCATAGGTGAGCGGCTTTTTCCCCATGGGCTCGCCGCCTAGCCACAAGCCGCTTGGATTTCCACGCCATTGTCGCCAAAAGCTCGCGTCAATGGCTCGCCGCGCCCCGCTGATTGCCGCAATCCTCGCGTTGTTCGGTCTTGTTGCCGGCGGCATTCTGCTCGCGCAGATGGAAAGCGGCGAGCGCGGGATCCTCCCGCTGGACAGCTCCGGAACGCTCGAGGTCGACGGGATCGAGGTCGACGTCGGCGGCAAGGACGCCGAATCCGCCCGGCTCGCCGGCTGGCGGATCGCTCAGCGCGAAGGCTTCAAGAAGCTATGGGCGAAGAGCCACAATTTGCCGATCAGCCAGGCGCCGTCGCTGTCGGATTCGACTCTCGACCAGATCGTCTCGTCCATCATCGTCCAGCGCGAACAGATCGGCCCCACGCGTTACATCGCGACTCTCGGAATCCTGTTCGACCGCGCCCGCGCCGGCCAGCTGCTCGGAATCACCGGCATTTCGGAGCGTTCGCAGCCTATGCTCCTGATCCCGCTGATCGTCACCGGCGGCACGGCAACCAGCGTCGAGCTTCGCAATCCCTGGCAGCGCGCCTGGGCGCAGTTTCGCACGTCGCAAAGCCCGATTGACTATGTCCGGGTTAGCGGGCTCGGGGTCGACCCGCTCTTGATCAACGCTGCCCAGTCGGCTCGGCCCGGCCGTGGCTGGTGGCGCAACATCCTCGACATGTACGGCGCGGCCGACATCCTGATCGCGGAGGTGATGGTCCACCGCCTCTATCCGGGCGGTCCGGCCAGGGCGCGTTTCATCGGCCGCCACGGCCCGGACCGGCAGATCCTCGGCGGGTTCGACCTCACCGCCCCCAATAGCGCCGGGATTCCGCAAATGATGGAAGAGGGCGTCCGCAGGATGGACGAGCTCTTCTCGCGGGCGTTCATGGCCGGGATGCTTCGCCGCGACCCGACGCTCAACCTGCCCGAGCCGCCGCCGCCGCCTGTCGAGGAGCTTCCCGAGGCTCTGCCGCCGCCGGCCAACTACACGGTCCAGCTCGCGGCGCCCAATGCCGCCACTTACAACAGTGCGCTCGCCCATCTTCGCGCCGTCCCGGGGGTGACCATGGTGCAACAGGTCAACGTCGCGCTCGGCAACATCAGCAACTTCGTCGTCACCTATCGGGGAAGCGCCGCCGGTCTGCGCTCCGTCCTGGTCTCGCGCGGGTGGGGAGTGGACGTCACGGGCGGCCAGCTAAGGATGTACGTCCCGCGCCCGGCACCCGCGACGCCCGCGCCGCAACAGCCCGCCGTTCCGTCGAACACGACCGAGTCGGAGCCCCAGAACCGCTCTGGCCCGGCCCCGTCCGGCCAGCCCGGGGGCGACAGATGACCAGTGGGAGGGAGCAAATCGCGCTCCCGCTCGACTGGCCGCAAAGCCAGGGCGATTCGCGGTTGATCGTCACCGAGGCCAATCGCGAAGCCTTTGAGCATTTCCGGACCTGGAGCCTGTGGCCGGTCAGGGCCACGATCCTGACGGGGCCGCGCCGGTCAGGCCGCAGCCTGATGGCGCGAAGCTTCGTCGAACGGGTCGCAGGCAGGCTGATAGACCGCGCCGATCAGGCCGACGAGGAGGAGCTGTTCCATGCCTGGAACGCGGCCCAGGAGAGCGGCCGGCCGCTGGTGATGATTGCCGACCGGTTGGAGCCGGAGTGGGAGATCAGGCTCCCTGACCTGCGCACTCGGATCGCCGTGACGCCGGTCGCCGGAATCGCCGAGCCAGACGACGTGCTGTTCCAGGCGCTGATCGAGCTTCATTTCGCCGATCGCGGGCTTCACATCCCGCGCGAGGCCCTGCGCTTCATGGCCGACAGGCTTCACCGTGACTACTGGACGGCCGAGCGCTCGGTCGAGCTGGTCGACCGCTATGCGATCGCCGAACGGGCGCGGTTAAGCCTGCCAACCGTTCGCCGCGCCCTGATCGATTCCGGGATGATCGACGGCTAGCTGCAGCTCGGCCGTTCGACGCGGTTGGCGGCATCCAGGAAGACCGTCAGCCGGTCGGGGCGGAACTCCATTGTGATCGCGGTCCCCTGCGGCACCCAGCGAAGAACGGCGGCGCCAGAAACGCGAAGCATTTCGGCTCCAAGCTCGCTCGATGCCTGCCGGCCGACGAACTGCTGCAGGTTCGACCCGTCGCAGGTTCCTCCGGGGTTCCCGCCATGCACCGGCACCGGCTGCGCGGTCGCGCAGGCTCCAAGCGCAAGCGCGCCAGCCAGGCCAACTCCACTACGCAGACTCATCCTTCCACCTCCTCGGCGATCCGGCTCATCTTCAGCTTGCCGTTCTCGATCGCGAATCCGAGCCGCCCCTCGACCAGGGCGAGCGCGTCACGCCCGAACTCTTCAAACCGCCAGCCTTGAAGGATGTTCAAATTTTCGCGCACGCCCGCGGCAAGCGCCTCGAGGTCGTCACTTCGCGCGATCAGCCTCGGCGCCACGCCCGTTTCCTTGGCACGGATTTTCAGGAGCAGCTTCAGCAGGTCGCTGACCAATGCCCCGTCCTTGGTGAGCCCGGGGCGCCTCGGCTCGCGTGAGGGAAGATCGCCGGCGTCGAGCGGCTTGGCTTCCTTGAGCGCCGCCATCAGCCGCTGCCCGATGTCGTTGGTCCGCCAGCCGGCCGACAGGCCGCGCACCCGGCCCAGATCGTCCTGGGTCTTGGGCGGGTGAGCTGCGAGCTCGACGAGCGTGTCGTCCTTGACGATCCGCCCTCGCGGGATGTTCTTGCTGCGTGCCTCGGTTTCGCGCCAGGCGGCGAGCGCCTGCAGCCGCCCGAGCACCGCCGGGTTGCGGCTCGGCAGCCGGAGCCGCTTCCACGCGTCCTTCGGTGGAAAGGCGAAGCTCGACGTGTCCGCCAGCCGCTCCATTTCCTCGTCGAGCCAGCCGCCGCGGCCGGTCTTCCTCAGCCGCTCGAGCAGCCGCGGGAAGATCTTGGCGAGATGCGTGACGTCGGCGATCGCATAGTCGATCTGCCTCTTGTCGAGCGGCCGCCGGCTCCAGTCGGTGAATCGCGCCCCCTTGTCGAGGCTGTGGCCGAGCATCGATTCAATGAGGTTCGAATAGCCCACCTGCTCGCCGTGGC
This sequence comes from Sphingomicrobium sp., assembly GCA_035710105.1. Taxonomy (GTDB): domain Bacteria; phylum Pseudomonadota; class Alphaproteobacteria; order Sphingomonadales; family Sphingomonadaceae; genus Sphingomicrobium. Next base: position 13,894 of record DASTDZ010000045.1, read on the forward strand.
CGAGCGCCATCGCCGCGATCTGCGTATCGAACAGGGGCGAGGGCACCTTGCCCGTGAGGTTGTGGATGATCTCAATGTCCTGGCTTCCGGCGTGGAAGACCTTCAGCACGTTCTCGTTGGCGACCATCAGTTCGAGCAGCGGCGCAAGGTCGATGCCGTCCGCCTTCGGATCGACCGCGGCTGCCTCCTCGGGGCTTGCGATCTGGATCAGGCACAGCTCGGGCCAATAGGTGTTCTCGCGCATGAACTCGGTATCCACGGCGACGAACGGGTGGTCGGCCAGGCGCCCGACGAGGTCGGAAAGCGCGGCGGTATCGGAGATCAGCGGGTGAATCTTCATTGGGTTGGAGGGGCAATAGCCGCGACCTCGGGTTGACAAAAGGCTTTGCGAAAGGGAAGCGCCGCGCCGAACACAACAACCCGTCACCCCGGCCTTAGAGCCGGGGTCTGCCTGTTTTTCTGCAGTCCCGAAGAAAGGCGGATCCCGGGTCGAGCCCGGGATGACCCGTTTAGAGAACAACACCATGCACGCCTACCGCACCCACAGCTGCGCCGAGCTCACCGCCTCAGACGTCGGCAAGACGGTACGGCTGTCCGGCTGGATCCACCGCAAGCGCGACCATGGCGGCGTCCTGTTCATCGACCTTCGCGACCATTACGGGATTACCCAGGTCGTCGCCGATCAGGACAATCCGGTGCAGCCGCTGCTCGATTCGCTGCGGCTCGAATCGGTCGTTACCGTGACCGGCGAGGTCGTTGCCCGCGCACCCGAGGTGATCAACCCCAAGCTGCCGACCGGCGAGATCGAGCTCGTTGCCCGCGAGGTCGCGGTGCAGTCCGAAGCCGCCGAGCTGCCGATGCCGGTCGCGACCGAGGCCGACTATCCGGAGGAAATCCGGCTCAAGTACCGCTACCTCGACCTTCGCCGCGAGCAGATGCACCACAATATTTTGCTGCGCTCGGCAGTCATCGCCTCGATCCGCCGGCGGATGATCGAGCAGGGCTTCACCGAGTTCCAGACGCCGATCCTCACCGCCAGCTCGCCAGAGGGCGCGCGCGACTATCTCGTCCCCAGCCGGCTTCACCCGGGCAAGTTCTACGCGCTCCCGCAGGCGCCGCAGATGTTCAAGCAGCTGATCATGGTCGCGGGTTTCGACCGCTATTTCCAGATCGCGCCCTGCTTCCGCGACGAAGACGCGCGCGCCGACCGCTCACCGGGCGAATTCTACCAGCTCGACTTCGAGATGAGCTTCGTCACCCAGGACGACGTGTTCGCCGCGATCGAGCCGGTCCTGGCCGGCGTGTTCGAGGAGTTCGCGGACGGCCGCACGGTGACTGCGGCCGGCGAGTTCCCGCGAATCCCCTACCGCGAGACGATGCTCAAATACGGCACCGACAAGCCCGACCTCAGGAACCCGCTTCTGGTTCACGACGTCGGCGGCCATTTCCAGGGCTCGGGCTTCGGTCTGTTTGCCAAGATCGTCGAGGGCGGCGGGGTCGTCCGCGCGGTCCCGGCGCCCGGCACCGCGGGCCACAGCCGCAAATTCTTCGACGACATGAACGAGTGGGCGCGGGGCGAAGGCTTCGCGGGCCTCGGCTATGCGACACGCAAGGGCGGCGAATGGGGCGGGCCGATCGCCAAGAACCACGGCACCGAAGGCATGGACCTGCTGGCGGACGAAATGGGCCTCGGCCCCGACGATGGAATCTTCTTCGCCGCCGGCAAGGAGGCCGAGGCAGCGCGTCTCGCCGGACTCGCCCGGACCCGCGTGGCTGAGCAGCTCGACCTCATCGAACAGGGCGCGTTCCGCTTCTGCTGGATCGTCGATTTCCCGATGTACGAGCTGATCGAGGAGACCAACAAGATCGACTTCTCGCACAATCCCTTCTCGATGCCGCAGGGCGGGCTCGAGGCGCTGGAGAGCAAGGACCCGCTCGAGATCCTCGCCTGGCAGTACGACATCGTCTGCAACGGGGTGGAGCTGAGCTCGGGCGCGATCCGCAACCACCGCCCCGACATCATGTACAAGGCGTTCGAGATCGCGGGTTACACGAAGGAAGACGTCGACCGCGAGTTTTCGGGCATGATCAACGCCTTCAAATATGGCGCGCCGCCGCACGGCGGCTCGGCGCCCGGCATCGACCGAATCGTCATGCTTCTGGCCGACGAGCCCAACATCCGCGAGGTCATCCTCTTCCCGATGAACCAGAAGGCCGAGGATCTGATGATGAATGCGCCCGCGGAGGTGCCCGCCAAGCACCTGCGCGAGCTCGGCATAAGGATCGTCGAGCCGAGCTAG
>DASTDZ010000046.1:0-4717 GCA_035710105.1 Sphingomicrobium sp.
CTGGAAAGAAGCTGCACGGAGATGTCCGACGCGTTCTCGATCCTGATGTGGTAGGACCAGAACCAGCGGTCGAGCGCCGGGTTCGATTGCTCGGCGAGATAGCTGACGGCGACCCTGATCGTGATTCCGCGAGTCGTCGCAACGTTAGGGAACAGAACCGAGAGGGTGTCGGGGGACGAGGCCATTGGCCGGAGACTAGGGACGCTCGCAATGCCGCACAAGCGCTTCTAGCCGCTGGCCCTGCGGAGTCGCGAAACCAGTCGCTCGCGGCTGTCCCGAAGCGGCTGCCTTCGGTTATCAGGGAGCTCGCGCAGAAGTCTTGCGCCCGTCAGTTCCAGTCCGCGAAGCAGATCCGGCCAGGCTGGCGAATCTCCGAGCCCAGGCGCGACTCGTCCATAGCCGAGCTCGTTAAGGAGCAGCAGCTCGAAGCGCGCGAGCGCCTCACCCCAGCCGCGCGCTGAAGGCGCCGCCTCGACCGCGTCGAGGAACCCGGTCATCGCCTCGTAAACCCGCGGATAAGGTTGGCGCTCGGCAAGCGCGGCGGTGACGAGCGCGGTCGACCATTCGATCGCCGCCGTCGGCAGCGGCTCGGCCAGGACCGGCGCGCGGCTTTGCGTTAGCTCGAGGCTTGCCTGGGGAAGCTGGACGTCGTTGCGCGAGCGAAGCTGGACCGACACCAGGTTGCCGGGAATGACAACGGGGCGCATCCGCCGGCCCCGCGCCCCTCGGACATAAGCGGCGACAAGGCCGATATCGGGGGTCAGCAGCCTGACGACCCCGCCATGCTCGCCGTGCATGGTCAGGCCGCAGACGATCGCTTCGGTTTCGATCCGCACGTCAACCGCCGGGGTGGAAATGGTCGTAGAGCTGGCGCGCCATCGCTTTTGAAATTCCGGACACACGCTCCAGGTCTTCGAGCGCCGCGCCCTTGACCGCCCGCGCGGTCCCGAAATGCATGAGCAGCGCGCGCTTGCGGTTCGGGCCGATGCCCGGAACGTCGTCGAGCGTCGAGGTCGTCAGGCTCTTGGCCCGCTTCTGCCGGTGGGTACCGACCGCGAAGCGGTGCGCTTCGTCGCGCAGGCGCTGAAGGTAGAACAGCAGCGCCGAATTGGGCGGAAGGGTCAGCTCCCGACCGCCCGGCAGATGAAAAGTTTCTCGGCCCGCGTTGCGGTCCGGCCCCTTCGACACGGCGATCACCGGGATGTCATGGACTCCCGCATTTTCCATCATTTCACAGGCGGCCGAAAGCTGGCCCTTGCCGCCGTCGATGATCAGCAGGTCCGGCCAGTCCCCGCTCGCGCGCTCCGGGTCTTCCTTCTCGAGGCGCGCGAAACGGCGCTCCAGAACTTCGCGCATCATCGCGAAGTCGTCGCCAGGGCGGGTCTCGGCGCGCTTGATGTTGAACCGCCGGTAATTGTTCTTACGGAACCCCTCGGGACCGGCAACGATCATCGCCCCGGTCGCGTTCGTGCCCATGATGTGGCTGTTGTCATAAACCTCGATCCTCTTGGGCACTTCGGGCAGCTCGAAGGTGTCGGCGAGCTCGCGCAGCACTTTGCTCTGCGTCGCGGTCTCCGCCATTCGACGGTCGAGCGCCTCTTCAGCGTTGCGGCGGGCCTGGTCCATCAGCTTCGCGCGGGCGCCGCGCTTCGGCTGCTCGATGGCCACCTTGCGGCCAGCGCGCTCGCAGAACGCCTCCTCCACCAGGTCGCGGTCCGGGATCTCGCGGTCGAGCAGGATGCGCTTTGGCGGCGGCATTTCTTCGTAGAACTGGACGAGGAAGCTCAACAGCACCTCCGGTTCCGGGACGTCGGTGGTGTGGGCCGGGAAAAAGGCCCGGTGGCCCCAGTTCTGGCCGCCGCGGATGAAGAAAGCCTGGATGCAAACGGCCCCGGCCTTGCGCGCGAGGGCGAAGATGTCGGCGTCGCCGAGCCCCTCGGAATGGACCGTCTGGCTACCCTGAATGTAGGTCAGCGCGCGAAGCCGGTCGCGATAGACTGCGGCGAGCTCGTAATCCTGCTTTTCAGCCGCCTGCGACATCAGCCGGCCAAGCCGCTCCTGCACGCCCGTCGAGCGGCCGGCGAGGAACGCCTTCGCGTCCCTGACCAGCTCGGCATAGTCGGCCTCACTTATGCGGCCGACGCAGGGCGCCGAGCAGCGGCGGATCTGGTAGAGCAGGCATGGCCGCGATCGCGTAGCGAAAAAGCTGTCCGAACAGCTTCTTAGAAGAAACAGCTTCTGAAGCGCATTAAGCGTTCGAGTGACCGATCCGGCGCTTGCGAACGGCCCGTAATATTGTCCCTTGGCCCGTCTTGCGCCGCGGTGCTTCTGGACTCGCGGGAACGGATGGTCCTCGCGCAGCAGGATAAAGGGGAAGCTTTTGTCGTCGCGCAGAAGGACATTGTAGGGCGGGCGGAAGCGCTTGATCAGCTGCGCCTCGAGCAGCAGCGCCTCGGCTTCCGAGTTGGTGGTGACAATCTCCATCCCGCGGGTCTGGCTGACCATCCGCTGCAGCCGCACCGGCAGGTTGGCGACCTGGGTGTAGTTGGCGACGCGGTTCCTGAGCGAGCGCGCCTTGCCGACATAGAGCACGTCGCCGCGCGCGTCGGTCATCCGGTAGACCCCGGGCTTGGGCTTGAGCGTCCGCGCCACCTCGCGGATCGCCGCCACCCCGGCCTCGAGGTCGGGCTGCGCCGAGCCGCGCAGTGCGTAAGTCGCGCGCTCTTCGTTGAAGCGCTCGGCGCCCTTGGGATGCGGCGGGGTTCCGGCGGGTGTGCGGGCCATCGCCCCTGCCCATAATGCCGTGCCCGGCGTCCGTCATCCTGCGATGCGGACGGCTTACGAGTCGTATTGTTGATCAAGACTAATCCACTACATATCCACAGGAGAACACACAGGCGATTCGCCCACCGAGGGGTTGGTTGATGACGCTGGACGGGGAGCAGGGCGGCTTCCTCTTCGAAGCCGCAAACGACGAGCGCGTGCGCGACGAGCATCCTGCTGTGGTGCTGAGCGACCTCGACTCCCGCAAGCGGCCGCAAGCGCACGTCATCACCTTCGCCAACGAGAAGGGCGGCGTCGGCAAGTCGACCTTGGCCTTCCATTGCGCGGTGGCGCTGGCGCACCGCGGGCTGCAGGTGCTGGTGATCGACTGCGACCGCCGCCAGCAGACCCTCCACCGCCACTTCGAGGCTCGCGACGGCACCGCGCGCGCGCTGAAGGCGCCGCTGCCGCGGCCGCGCCACCTAGTGCTCGACAAGCCCAGCGGCGCAGTGCTGGTTCAGGAGATCGCCCGCGTCGGCGCCGATTGCGAGTTCGTGGTGATCGACCTGCCGGGGCAGGATTCGCCGTTCGCGCGGCGCGCCATCGCGCTGGCCGACACGGTCGTGACGCCGATCAACTGCTCGCCGACCGATCTCGACGCGCTCGGCATCGTCAATCCGGTGAACCGCAAGTTCCGCGAGCCGGGCCCGTTCTCGGCGGTCGTCTCGGGCCTGCGCGCCGAACGGCTGGCGCGCGAAGGCGCGACGTTCGACTGGATCGTGACCAGGAACCGGGTCCGCCGCAGCGAGCACCGACTGCTCGAGGTGGTCGCCGCCAACCTGGCGACGATGGCCCGCCACCTCGGCTTCCGCACCATCGCCGGGCTGGCGGAGCGGGTCGGCTACCGCGAGATGCTGTCGTTCGGCTTGACCCAGTTCGATCTCGGGCTGATCCCGGGCCTCGGCGCCGCCCGCGCTGCCAACCTGCGCGAGCTGCTCCAGCTGGTCGACGAGCTGCGGCTGCCCAACCCGGCGGCGCCGAAACGGGTGCCGAGCCCGCCCAAACCGGCGGCGGCGCTGCGCCCGAGCGCGCTCAAGAGCTACCGCGACGCCATCTCGGCAACCGTGCCGGTGCGGACGGCCGCCAATACCTAGAACAGCTTGCGCAGCTCGATCTCGACGAAGCGGCCGACCGGGTCGATCAGGAACGGCTGGTAGCGCAGCGGCACCGTGCCGGTATCGTCCACCACGACCTGGCGCGAATCGAGCACGTTGTTGATCCCCAGCGTGATGCGGGTGTTCTTCAACAGCGGTACCTTCTCGATCAGCCCCGTACGCTGGTTGAGGTCGGCGAACAGCCGCAGATTGAAGGTGGCGAGGTCGCCGAAATACAGCGTGGTGCTGCCCGGCAGCCCGCTGCCGTCGATCCGCGACGGGCCGATATAGCGGGCGTTGGCGTTGAGGCCGAAACCGCCGTAGAACAACCCGCCGGTAAACTGCACAGTGTGGCGCGGAAGCGCGCCCTGCAGCGCGTCGCCGTCGAGCAGGTCGAGCACCGGCACGCCAGGCGCGATCAGCACCTCGTTCTCGAGCAGGTAGCTGTAGGTCAGGTTGGCGAACCAGCGCCCACGCCCGTCGGGGCTGTTGCCGCCGAAGAATCCGCCGCCCCCGCCGCCGCCAGGTCCGCGGAACCCGCCGCCTCCGCCACCGCCGAAGCCGCCGCCAGGGCCGCCTTGCCCGCCGCCCCCGCCGCCACCGAAGCCGCCGCCGGGTCCGCCCGGTCCGCCCTGGCCGCCCGGTCCCTGGATGATGATGATCGGGCCGCTCTGGCCGGGCCCCCCTTGCTGGCCGCCCCCCTGACCGCCTTGGCCCGGCTGCGGGTTGGCGCAGAACTGGGTGCGCAGCTGGTTGACGCGCTCGGGGTCGATCTTGCCGTCGGGGCCCTTGAGGCGTTC
>DASTDZ010000047.1:0-5766 GCA_035710105.1 Sphingomicrobium sp.
GGCGTGACCGGAAGCCCGAGCGCGCCCAGCGGGCCCGGCCCGGTCAGCACCTTGAAAAAGATGTAGGACGGGTTGGCCTGCATCAGTTCGACGGCCTCGGCCGGGTTGGCGCGCATCCAGGCGACGATCGCGTCCATCGACGCGCCTCCCGGCGGCAGGATTCCGCGCTCGCGAAGGACCCGGCCGATCGCGACATATTCGCGGCCGTTCTGGTTGTCGTAGCCGATCCGGACGACGCTGCCGTCGGGGAAGCGCAGCCGGCCCGAGCCCTGGATGTGCAGGAAGAACAGCTCGATCGGGTCGGCCGCCCAGGCGATCTCCAGGCCCTTGGCCGCGAGCGCTCCAGCCTCGATCTCGCCGCGCGCGTGGTAGTGGACGCACCGGCCCATCTCGTCGATCCGTCCGCGGCCGGTCTTGCCGTCGGGCAGTGGGCAGCGCGTGAGATCGGGGGGCGTCCGGTAGATCGGCACCTGATAGCCGGGCGCCGGGACGGGCGAGGCGGCGATTTCGGGCTCGAAATAGCCGGTCGCAAAGGCCTGGCCGTTGCCCACCCGAACCCAGTCGAAGCGGTCGCGGAAGAAGGCGGCGGCGGCGCCGGGCTGGACCAGGGCCGCCTCGGCGCAGACTGCGGCCCAGTCGGCGGGCACGGTAAGCCCGGACGGGTCGGCGCGCCTTGTCACCGAGGGGCAGCTGAGCTTGAAGGCGTCGAGCGCCTCGGCGGCGTCGGCCTCGTACATGAAGGCGGGCTGCGCGGGGACGATGCCGGCCTCGACCGCATTGGTCGGCTCGGGCGGCTTTGGCGGCGGCAGCGGCTGCACCGGCGGCGGCGGCGGCGGAGTTGGCGGCGGCTGGGCGGGCCTGCTCACGCACGCCGAAAGCGCTAGGAGGGAAGCGAGGGCGAGCCCTCTAGGCGAAAACCTCACTCTTCCTCGTCGGTCTCGACAAGCAGCCAGTTGGGGTCGCGCGAGCGGATGTCGCGGCGGAAGGTCCACAGATCGCGCGTCTGGACCGCGTCGCTCATTGAGCCGGCGACCACCTCGCCGTCCTTGTTGCGGGTGACGGCCGCGATGTCGGCCTCGAAGCGGACCGTGACGAAGGCGACGTCATGCTCGATCGAGACCGCCGAAATCACCGCCTGCTCGATCGTCACCAGGCGGTTGTCGAGGACCAGCCCCTCCTTGGCGCGCTGATCGACCGCAGCGGCGAACGACTTGTAAACATTGTCGTCGACATGCGGGCGAAGCGAGTCGAGGTCGCCTTTCCAGAAGGCTTCGAGGATCATCCGGTAGGCCGCCTGCGCGCCTTCGAGGAAGCGGGCGACGTCGAAAGACGGGTCGGCTGCCAGGAGCGCGCGAACGGCGGGTCCCGCAGTCGGAAGGTAGGACAGGTCGGAACCGTCAGCCGCCGGCTGGTGCCCCGGGGTAACGGGTGCGGGCCCAGGCTCGACCCGGGCGTCGGGATCGGCGGGCTTGAGGATCGGCTGCTGCTCGTGCCCCGTGCGCTCGCCAAGCACGCTGTAAAGCCTGAGGCCAATAAAGAGCGCGACGAGCGCGAGGATGATGATGACGGTCAACGCTTGCGTTCCAAATCCTTGGGTTCGAACAAACATAATGCGCGCACGCACCGGATTCAAAGGGCGATGCCGGTCCGTGCCGCCATTGCACGCTATTTGAGCGCCTGCTAGGCGCGACCCCGAGAACGCACCCGGCTCCCTCCGGGTCCGCGCCCACCCCATTTTCGAGGCACTGGATAAAATGGCTGAACAGGATTCAAAGCCCGCCGGAAACGGTTCCGACGGCGCCGGCAACGAGCCGCAGGCGGCGACCCTTGCGCAATATATCAAGGATCTGTCGGTCGAGAGCCCGAGCGCTCCCAATGTCTTCCAGTGGCAGGACCAGCCTTCGCTCGACGTCGCCTTCAACCTCAACGTCGAACGGGTCTCGGACGAGGTCAATGAGGTCATCCTGAAGATCGAGGTCCGCGCCCATTCGCAAAACGGCGTGCATTTCCTGATCGACCTGAGCTTCGCGGGCCTGTTCGGGCTGCGCAATTTCCCGGAAGAGGCCATGGGCCCGTTCCTTCTGATCGAGGCGCCGCGGCTGCTGTTTCCCTTCGCAAGGCAGATCGTCTGCGAGTCGGTGCAGAACATGGGCTTTCCGCCGCTTCTGCTCGAGCCGATCGATTTCGCCGCGGCCTATGTCGCGCAGGTCCAGGCCGCGCAACAGCAGCAACAGCAGCAGGGCGAAGAGGCCGAGTCCGGCAAGGCGGATGCCGACAAGCCGGCCGGGGAAGGCGCCGGCGAGGCTTGACCCTGGCTGCGCCGCTTGAACGGTTAGGCGCATGAACCTCGTCAAGGCGGGCGGGACGATCGGCGGCCTGACCCTGGTCAGTCGAGTGCTCGGCTTCGTCCGCGAAATGATCTTCGCGCGGGTGATGGGCGCGGGCATGGCGGCCGACGCTTTCGCGCTGGCCTTCCTGATCCCCAACCTGTTCCGGCGGCTGTTTGGCGAAGGCGCCTTCAGCCAGGGTTTCGTGCCCCTCTTCGCGCGCCGCCTCGATGGCGAAGGCGGGATGGAGGAGGCCAGGCGCTTCGCCGAGGAGGTCCAGGCGGTCTTCCTCCCGATCCTCATCCTGATCACCGCCGTCTTCACGATCTTCATGCCGGCCTTTGTCGGCGTGATCGGCGCGGGATGGAGGGACGATCCGCCCAAGTTCGCGCTCGCGGTCGAGCTGACTCGGATCACCTTCCCCTATCTGATCTTCATCAGCATGGTGTCGCTGTTCAGCGGCATCCTCAATTCGCTGACCCGCTTCGCCGCCGCGGCCTTCGCGCCGGCGCTGCTCAACCTCGCGCTGATCGGCGCCTTGCTGGTCGTGCCCGAAGGCGGGCCGGCGACCGCCAGGGCGATGGCCTGGGCGGTGATCGTCGGCGGGGTCGTCCAGCTTGCGCTGCTGATGATCGCCACCAAGCGCGCGGGGCTGACGCTGAAGCTCCTGCCGCCACGGATGACCCCCCGGGTGAAGGAGCTGTTCATCCTCATCCTGCCGGCGACGCTTGGCGCGGGCGGCTATTACATCAGCCAGCTGTTCTACGCCTATTTCGCGACCAGCCTGCCGCAGGGCAGCCTCGTCTATCTGAGCCAGGCCGACCGGTTGAACCAGCTTCCGCTGGCGCTCGTCGGCTCGGCGCTCGGAACCGCCATCCTTCCGGCGATCAGCCGCCACATCGGCGCCGGCGAGAACCGGCAGGCGGCGAACATCCAGGCACGGGCGACCGAGCTTGCGATGTTGCTGACGATCCCGGCGGCCGTCGCCTTGTCCGTCGCGGCGGGCCCGATCATGACGGTATTGTTCGAAGGCGGCCGGTTCACCCAGGCGGACGCCGACGTTTCGGCGCTCGTCCTGTCGATCATCGTCGCCGGCCTGCCGGCCTATGTGATGATCAAGGTGCTCGCCCCGGGCTTCTTCGGGCGCAAGGACATGTGGACACCGCTATGGGTCACGGCCGCCTCGCTCGCCCTGGGGGTAGCCGCCAATTTCGTGCTGGTGCCTATCTACGGAATCGCGGCCCTGGCAGCGAGCACCGCGGGCGCCGCCTGGATCAACGCCATCGCGCTTTACGCGATCCTTGCGGCCCGCGGGCATTTCCGCTTCGAAGGCTGGCTTGTCGTCCGCCTTACCAAGCAGCTTGTCGCAGCGGCGCTGATGGGCGGCGCGATCCTCCTCGTGCAATCCTTGTTCACCGGCTTTTTCGCCGGGTCCGCGGGCCAGCGGCTGCTTGCCACCGTGGCGCTGGTGGCGACGGGCGCCCTCGCCTATTTCGCGATCGCCTGGTTCAGCGGAGCGATGGACAAGGAGGACCTCCTGATCCTGCTCCGGCGCAAGAAGGTGAAGTGATGGCCGAGACTATGCGCGTCGTATCGGGGATCCAGCCGACGGGAGACCTGCACCTGGGCAATCTGCTCGGGGCGATCCTCCGCTGGGTGCGGATGCAGGATGAGGCCGAATGCCTGTTTTTCCTCGCCGACCTCCACGCGCTGACCGTCGACGTCGAACCGTCCAAGCTCTACGCGAGCATCCGCGAGATGGCGGCCGCCCTGATCGCGAGCGGGATCGATCCGGCAAAGTCCACCCTCTTCCGCCAGAGCGCCGTGCCCGCCCATTCCGAGCTCGCCTGGATCCTGCAAGGGACAGCGCGCATCGGCTGGCTCAATCGCATGACCCAGTTCAAGGAAAAGTCGGGCAAGAACAAGGAGGGCTCCTCGGTCGGGCTCTTCACCTATCCGGTGCTCCAAGCCGCCGACATCCTCCTCTATCGGGCGACCCATGTCCCCGTCGGCGAGGACCAGAAGCAGCATATCGAGCTGACCCGCGACATCGCGCTGAAGTTCAACACGGACTTCGACGTCGACCTGTTCCTGCCGCCGGAGCCCTATATCGGCGGGGGCGCTGCGGCGCGGGTGATGAGCCTTCGCGACGGCCGCTCGAAGATGTCGAAGACCGACCTCTCCGACATGAGCCGGATCAACCTGACCGACAGCGACGAGACGATCGCCCAGAAGATCCGCAAGGCAAAGACCGATCCCGAGCCGCTTCCCGATTCGTCCGATGGGCTCGAGCAAAGGCCCGAAGCCAAGAATCTGGTCGGCATTTACGGAGCGATCAGCGGCGAGAGCGTCGAGCAGGTGCTGGGCCGCTTTGCCGGCCAGGGCTTCGGCCAGTTCAAGCCGGCGCTCGCCGACGCCCTCATCGCCCTCATCGCGCCGATCCGTTCCCGGCTCGACGAGCTTCGACGCGACCCGGCCGAGCTCGACCGGATCCTCGAAAGCGGCGCACAGCGCGCGATCGCGCTTGGCGCCCCAGTACTGGCCAAGGCCAAGTCAGCGGTCGGACTGACGCTCTAGCGGCACGCTTCATCGACCATTCACGGCCGATCTGGTAAGGCCGCGGCCGAAGGAATTCGAAATTCCGAGTCGAGGCGTATGAACATTTTCAAGCAGCTGGGCGCGGCGGTGCTGCTCGGGGCGGCGAGCGCGCTGCTCGCGGGCTGCGCGACCGGCCTTCCGACCAAGGTCACCCGCTATTCGGCGATGCCGGTCCCGGCCGGCCAGACCTTTTACGTCGTACCCGCTTCGGGCCAGCCAGGCGGGCTGGAGTTCGGGACCTATGCGGCGATGATCGCGCAGCAGCTGCAGGCGAAGGGCTACAAGCCCGCCGGGACTCCCGAGCTCGCCGAGATGCTGGTCAAGGTCGATTTCGGAATCGACGAGGGCAAGACGGAATATGTCGTCGACCGGCCGTTCGGGCCGCGGCGCTGGGGACCCTATGGCTGGGGCTATCGCGACCCGTTCTTCGATTCCCACTGGCGGGTTTATCCGGGCTATCCCTATTGGTCGCCCTGGTCGCCGGATCCCTTCTATTACGGCTGGGACGACCCTTATTGGTACATGTCGCCTTATGCCGGCTATGGCGCCTTCGGACCGCGGGTGCGCGAATATGCGCGCTACGAGAGCCATCTTGACATGCAGATCGTCCGGCGAGCCGACAACGCGCCGCTGTTCGAGGGCCATGTCAAGGCGCGCTCGCAGACGGACGAGCTGGGGCGGCTAGTGCCCAACCTGATCCAGGCGATGTTCACCAATTTTCCGGGGCGCAACGGGGAGACCGTCAAGATCACGGTCCCGGCCCGAAGCAAGGGCTAGACGCGTCCTCCCGGGGGGTGTGGAGAGAGCCCGTCCGGCATTCCGTCGGGCGGGCTCTTTGCTT
>DASTDZ010000048.1:0-25332 GCA_035710105.1 Sphingomicrobium sp.
TTTCGAGCAACAGGCCGGCAGCGCCGACAATCATGATCAGGATTTCGGCTGTCTTGACGATGCGGACGATGCCTGCCTTGTCCCGCTCGTCCGCCAGTTGTCCCGCAAGGGCCGACAAAAGGAAGAAAGGCAGGATGAACAGGCCGCCGGCAATGGCGCTGAACGTCGCCTCGTGTTCCGGGTCCTGGTAGATGCCGTAGATCACCAGCATCACCATCGCGGTGCGGAACAGATTGTCGTTGAACGCGCCCAGGAACTGCGTGATGAAGATCGGCAGGAAGCGGCGGGTACGCACCAGGTGGATGGCGTCGTGCATCAGCGGGCCTGGAGCCTGGACATGCCCGGCGCTCTAACGGCTGGCGCAGCGCGGGCAAGGAGCGATCCGCACTTTCACCGCCGCGGCGACCTTCGACTTCGCTCGGGACAGGCTTTCGCGTAAGTGCCGGAAGCGATGCTGAGTCTGCCTAACCTCCTGACCCTGTCGCGGATCCTGGCGGTGCCGATCCTCGTGTTCCTGCTGTGGAAGCCAACCCCGATCGACTATGCGATCACCTTCTTCCTCTACTGCCTGGTCGGAATCACCGACTATTTCGACGGCTACCTCGCCCGGGCGCAGGGGCTGACTTCCAAGCTCGGCCAGTTTCTTGATCCCATCGCGGACAAGATCATGGTGGCGGCGGTGATCATCATGCTGATGGCGAGCCGCAGGGCGAACGGCGAGCTTCCGGTGATCCAGGACTTCAACATCATCCCCGCGCTGATCATCCTTTTGAGGGAGATGATCGTGTCGGGGCTTCGCGAGTTCCTCGCCGAGCTGCGCGTGTCGATGCCGGTCAGCCATCTCGCCAAGTGGAAGACGACCTTCCAGCTCGTTTCGCTCGGCGCCCTGATCCTAGGTGGCGCCCTGCCATCCGTGGAATGGGTCCACCTGGTGGGCGTCGTCAGCCTGTGGGCGGCCGCCGCGCTCACCCTGGTCACCGGCTACGATTATCTGCGCATCGGCCTCAAGCACATGGACTGAGTTGGGTCGAGCCAGCCCACTAATCGATTTTTCTGCAGTCTCTGACCAAGTTTAATCGTTTCCGCCTATCTGACGGCAGGCCTAGCGTGGTCCAATCCCAATCCTGCAAGCATGAGGCGAGAGAAAATGGACGCACCGACCACCGGCAGCCCGCTCAGCGATCCTTCGAAGGAACCGGCCGCGCTTCGATCGCTCCTCGGCCGGACCAATCGCGACTGGTGGCCGAACCAGCTTTCGCTCGACATCCTTCCGCAGCCTTCTGACCCAATGGGCGAGGAGTTCGACTATGCGGAGGAGTTCGAGACCCTCGACTATTTCGCAGTCAAGGAAGACCTCAAGGCGCTGATGACCGACAGCCAGCCCTGGTGGCCGGCGGATTACGGGCATTACGGGCCGTTCTTCATCCGCATGGCCTGGCACAGCGCCGGGACCTACCGGATCGGCGACGGACGCGGCGGCGCCAACTCCGGGCAGCAGCGCTTCGCCCCGCTCAACAGCTGGCCGGACAATGCCAATCTCGACAAGGCGCGCCGGCTGCTGTGGCCGATCAAGAAGAAGTACGGCCGCAAGCTGTCCTGGGCGGACCTGATGATCATGGCGGGCAACGTCGCCTTCGAATCGATGGGCGCGCCAGTGTTCGGCTTCGGCGGCGGGCGAGCCGACGTCTATGAGCCCGAGAAGGACGTCTATTGGGGAACCGAGGAGCAGTGGGTCGGCAAGGGTGCCAAGCCGCGTATGGGCGACGATGCCGGCAAGGCGCTGGAGAACCCGCTCGCGGCCGTCCAGATGGGCCTCATCTACGTCAATCCCGAAGGCCCGGGCGGCAACCCCGACCCGCTCGCGTCTGCCAAGGAAATTCGCGCGACGTTCCACAACATGGGCATGACCGACGAGGAAACCGTCGCGCTGACCGCTGGCGGCCACACGTTCGGCAAGTGCCACGGCGCGGGCGACGCGTCGAAGGTCGGCGCCGAACCGGAGGGCGCGGACGTCGCGCAGATGGGCCTGGGCTGGACCAGCACCCACGGCTGCGGGATGGCCGACGACACGATCACCAGCGGCCTCGAGGGCGCGTGGACGCCGACCCCGGTCAAGTGGGACATGAGCTATTTCCACATGCTGCTCGACTATGAGTACGAGCTCGTGAAGAGTCCCGCGGGAGCGAAGCAGTGGCAGCCCGTCAACCCGGCGCCCGAGGACATGGCCCCGGGCGCACACAGCCCGCAGCGGCGCCTGCCGACGATGATGACCACCGCCGACATGGCGTTCAAGATGGACCCGGAGTTCCGCAAGGTCTCCGAGCGCTTCCGCGACGATCCGGACTATTTCGCCGACGTCTTTGCGCGCGCCTGGTTCAAGCTTTGCCACCGCGACATGGGCCCCAAGGTCCGCTACCTCGGCCCGGAGGTGCCGCAGGAAGACCTGATCTGGCAGGACCCGATCCCGAAGCCCGACTATGCGCTGATCGACGACGATGACGTGCGCGCGTTCAAGCGGCGAATCCTGGAATCCGGACTGACCGTGCCGCAGCTGGTCAAGGCCGCCTGGGCCTCGGCTTCGACCTATCGCGGCTCCGACCACCGCGGCGGCGCCAATGGCGGCCGGATCCGTCTCGAGCCGCAGCGCAACTGGGAGGTCAACGAGCCGGAAGAGCTGGTCAAGGTCCTCAAGGTTTATGAGGACATGAAGACCGACTTCGACTCCGGCGCCGCCGGGGGCAAGAAGGTGTCGATCGCCGACCTTGTCGTGCTCGGCGGCTCTGCCGCGGTCGAGAAAGCAGCAAGGGACGCGGGCCACGATATCGAGGTCCCGTTCGTGCCCGGCCGGACCGACGCCAGCCAGGACTGGACCGATATCGAGAGCTTCGCGGTGCTCGAGCCCAAGGCCGACGGCTTTCGCAACTACCTGCGGACCGACGTGCAGTACCCGGTCCCGACCGAGGAACTGCTGATCGACCGGGCATCGCTGCTTCGGCTGACAGTCCCGGAGATGACGGTGCTCGTCGGCGGGCTTCGGGTGCTTGGCGCCAACTTCCGCGGCGAAAAGCACGGCGTGCTCACCGACCGGCCGGGGCAACTCACCAATGACTTCTTCGTCAACCTGCTCGACATGGGCACGGCGTGGAAGCCGGTGAACGACCATGAGTTCGTCGGCACCGATCGGGAGACCGACCGGCAGAGGTGGACGGCCACGCGAGTCGACCTCGTGTTCGGATCGAATTCCCAGCTGCGCGCGGTTGCGGAGGTCTACGCGGCCGACGATTCGAAGACGAAGTTCGTGGAGGACTTCGTCACCGCCTGGAACAAGGTGATGAACGCCGACCGCTTCGACCTGGCGCGCAAGTCCGCGGGCTGGACGGAAAAGACCAGCGGGGCCGGGGTCAGCACGGCCGAGCCCGTCAACGCGAAGTAACGACAGCGCCCTCGCCGCGGCCGACGCGTGCCGCGGCGGGGGAACTCGCCGGCAGCGCGCCGATGATCCGCCGGAGAGTCGTCGCAAGCATCTGGAATTCCGCCTCGCGCGGGCTCGAGCGGCGCCAGATGAGCGCGATCCGGCGGAAGCCGTGCTCCGAGCGGAGCGGCCTCGCCTCGACGCTGGTTCCCTCGAGAATTCCGGCCTTGATCGCCATCGCCGGGATGAAGGTCACGCCGAGACCGTTGTCGACCATCTGCACCAACGTATGCAGCGACGTGCCCATCATCGCGGCCTGGGCGCGAAGGTCCGGCCGGTTGCAGGCGGAAAGCGCATGGTCCTTCAGGCAATGGCCGTCCTCGAGGAGGAGCATGCGCTTCTCGTCGATCGCCTCCACCTCCACCGCTCCCGTGTGCGGCGCCTCCCCGCCCGGGAACGCGACGTAGAGCGGATCGTCGAACAGAGTGGCGGTCTCGATCTCGCCGCAGGCGTAGGGCAGCGCCAGAAGCACACAATCGAGCTGGCCGCGGTGGAGCGCCTCACAGGCTGCCTGGCTAGTCTCCTCGCGCAGGTATAGCTTCAGGCTCGGCCATTCTCCGCGAAGCTTCGGAAGCATGGCCGGCAGCAGGAACGGGGCAATCGTCGGGATCACGCCCATCCTGAGCTCGCCGTGAAGCGGCTGGCCCTCGGCGCGCGCCAGTTCGGTCAGGTCCTCGGCCTCGCGAAGCACCCGCACCGCCTTGTCGGCGACCTTCTCGCCTAGCGCGGTAAAGCGAACCACCCGGCGCGTGCGCTCTACCAGCGTGACGCCAAGCAGGTTCTCAAGCTCGCGAAGGCCCGCCGAGAGCGTCGACTGGGTGACGAAGCAGGCTTCCGCGGCCTTGCCGAAATGGCCATGGTCGCGCAGCGCGACCAGATATTGGAGCTGCTTGATGGTTGGCTGGTGGACGGTCATCTCTTCATCGATAATCCCGATCAACAGTGAGTCTATAATGAGCGGGAACGATTTCAGCCAGTTTCGGCCGCCCGTCGTCAGTCCTCGGCCGTTCCCTCTGGCAATCGGCTTCCGCGGACCATAGATTAGGAACAGACGTTGGAAGGACGCGCATTGGTTTCGGGTCTCGTCGAATATCTGGATTCGGTAAAGGCGCGGGACCCCGCGGCCCGATCGCGGTGGGAAGTCCTGATCTATCCGGGGGCCTGGGCGCTTGCGCTCCACCGGGTCGCCCACTGGCTGTACGGCGGCCACCTCTATTTCCTGGCGCGCTGCGTCAATCATTTCGCGCGCTTCCTGACCGCGATCGACATTCATCCGGGAGCGAAGATCGGAAAGCGCTTCTTCATCGATCACGGCTTCACCGTGATCGGCGAAACCGCCGAGATCGGCGACGACGTCACCATCTACCAGAGCGTGACTCTGGGCGGGACCAGTCCGCACACCGGAGAAGGCGGCAAGCGCCACCCGACCCTGCGCGATCGCGTCGTGGTCGGCTCGGGCGCGCAGATCCTGGGCCCGATCGTTGTCGGCGAACGCGCGCGCGTCGGCGCAAATGCCGTGGTGACCAAGGATGTCGCCGCCGGGGCGACGGTCATCGGCATCCCGGCCAAGCCGGTCCCGGTCGACGTCGCGGCCGCCGAGCCCCAGGAATTCATGCCCTACGGAACGCCCTGCAACGAGATCGCCGACCCCGTGCTCGCGCGTCTGTGCGAGCTGGAGCAGGAAATCCGCAGGCTTCGCATGGAAGCGAAATCCAAGGCGCCTCCCGCCGAGCCGCCGGTCAGGAGCAAGCGCGCTTGAGCGTGATCGCGCCGTTCCCACGGCCCAGGGACCGGCGCGAGATCACGAGCTTCGACCGCCATGAGCTCAAGCGGATCATGGACCTTTATGGCCGCATGGTCGCCGCCGGCCACTGGCGCGACTATGCGCTCGGCCACCATCCGGACTTTGCGGTTTTCGCCGCCTTCCGCCGCCACACCGAGCGCCCTGAGGTCCGCATAGAAAAACGCCCCGAGCTCCGGCTGAAGCAGGGGGCGTTCGTCCTTGTCGGCGAGCATGGCCAGCTGCTCAAGCGGGGCCAGGAACTCAATTTGGTCCTCGCCCCGCTCGAGCGGCGGCTCATGCGGCTGGTTGGCTAGCCGCCACAGCCGCCCGATCCAGCACCGGCAGCTTCGCTTTCAGGCCCTCGGGTAGCGGCCTGACGACCGCTTCGCGGGCCTGGTGCCAGAAGGCCGACAGGAGGAGCAGCGCCGATCCGATCACCAGCGCCGTCAGCGCGATGTTGAGCTCGATCGCGCCGAACTGCTTGAACATCTCGTTGAGCGCGAACAGCACATAGGCGAGCGCCGAGACGAGCAGAGCGCGGCGATCGATCGCCAGCGCGGTCAGGCCGATTGCGATGTAGAGCAGGATCACGACCAGTCCCTCGAGGATCGTCGCATTGCCGTCGTTGAGCCCGAGAAGCGTGAACACCGGGTGGACTATCATCGGCGCGGCGAGCAGATGCAGCCAGAAAGCGACATCGGAGCGGCGCGTGACCCGGGCCGGATCCGAGGAATCCCAGCGCATCGCGACCAGGAAGATGGCGATTCCAAGCATGAGGACGAAACCGAGGACGATGTCATGCAGGCGCTCGGCGTCCGGGCCGATCGCGGCCACCAGCAGGCCGACGGCGATCGCGCAGGCCGCAGCCGCGCCCGCAGCGACGGTGATCGGTACTCGGAATCGCTTCCAGTGAAGCCAGGCGCCACCAGCGGCGATTGCTCCGGATCCCGCCGCGACCACTCCGGCGAGCTGCTCGTTGTTTTCGAGCGACGCGGTGCCGATCATGAGCACCAGCGCGAAGGCCGAGGCGGCGAACAGCGAGCCGACGAAAGCGAGTAGCAGCAGAATGGACGGAAGCGCCATCCGGCGCTTGGCGGTGAAGAATAGCGCCAGGCCCCAGCTGGTGACCGCGACCGCTGCCGGGGCGAGGAAGGACGGACCCTCGCCTTCGACCGCGGTTCCGAGCGCTTCGCCCAGCCACTGGCCGATCCAGCCGACGGCGACGAGCAGGATCACGGCCGCGATCGAGACGAAAATGTCGTTGAAGCCGGTGATCAGCCGGAATTGCTCCTCGTCGACCGCGGGCGAGGAGCGCTGAGATTCAATGAAGTTGCGAAGCGCGGCGGCGGATTCGGCGCTGATCGCGCCGGCCGCAACCGCATCGTCCAATTCGTTCTGGCTGTACATAGGGATCACCCTTTCCGGGCGCGAAACTAGGCCTACTGTATTAGTGTGTCAATACAGCAAACTAGTTTGGCCGACGCTCCGACGGGGGAGTTCGAGGACAACGGAGCGCCGGCCTGTGCGGCGCTTCCTGCCCCCGCAGTCGCGATTGGGCGAGGGGCAGGTAAACGGAAATGCACCGATTAACGGCGAACCGATTGCCGAGACGGGGCGACCGGGGCCGCATTAGCCGTGAGATTTACGCGGATTGGCGGGAATCCGCCGATTTTTCCACCCAACGGCCTTCGGCATAGGCCCAGTAATGCCGCTCTACCTCCTCACGGCCGGCGAGCAAGCGCCAGGTGGCGCGCGCTTCCTCGATGGTTTCGGAATCGAACAAATAGAAGGCGCGATTGAAGGCCAGCGCCGCCTCTCGCCACTTGCCATCGGCTATCAGCAGATTGCGGGCGCGGTTGGCAGGGTCGGCTCCGGTCGAAAGCAGGATGGGCTGGCGCGGGTCCTCGGCGCGCCCGGCAACGGCGTGGGGCAGGAAGCTGGCCGGGCCCTGGTCCCAAAGCTGCCGGTCGAGCCTTGCGAGCAGCGCCTCGTCCTCGGCGATGACGAGCAGGCGCTCGTCCTGTCCGAGGAGCTTCTCGGCCAGGCTGGCGATGACCTGCTCGATCGGGGCGGCGCCGAGCTGGTAGAAGTCGACGCGCATCTGACCCTTAGGCTTCCAGATTGTCCGCCACGAACTGGTCAAGCAGCCGGACCCCGTAGCCGGTCGCGCCCTTGTCGTAGGTGGTGCCGGGCTTGTCCGACCAGACCATCCCGGCGATGTCGAGATGCGCCCATTTGACGTCTTCGTCGACGAAGCGGCGGATGAACTGGGCGGCGGTGATGGAGCCGCCCTCGCGCGGCCCGACGTTCTTGACGTCGGCGATCTGCGAATCGATCAGCCGGTCGAAGGGCTCGGCAAGCGGCATCCGCCACAATTTGTCGCCGCTTTCGACGCTCGCCTTCAAGAGCTGCTCCGCGAGCTTGTCATCAGGGGTGAACAGGCCTCCAAACTCGTGGCCAAGGCTGATCAAGATCGCGCCGGTAAGGGTGGCCAGGTCTATCACCGTCGAGGGCTTGTAGTTGCGTTGCACGTAGGTGATCGCGTCGGCGAGGACGAGGCGCCCTTCCGCGTCGGTGTTGATCACCTCGACTGTTTGCCCGGACATGGTGGTGACGACGTCGCCCGGCCTCTGCGCGGTGCCCGAGGGCATGTTCTCGACCATCCCGCAAATGCCGACGATATTAGCCTTCGCCTTGCGCGTTGCGAGCGCCTTGAACGCCCCAACCACCGCTGCCGCGCCGCCCATGTCCCACTTCATCGCTTCCATGCCCTGCGCCGGTTTTATCGAGATCCCGCCCGTGTCGAATGTGACGCCCTTGCCGACGAAGGCGACCGGAGCCTCGCCCAACTTGCCGCCGTTCCAGCGCAGGATGAGCATGCGCGGGTCGCGGACCGAGCCCTGGGCGACACCGAGGAGCGCGCCCATGCCGAGCTTCTTCATCTGCTTGCCGTCGAGCACCTCCATCTCGATCCCGAGCTTGGTCAGCTCACGGCAGCGCTCGACGAAGCTTTCCGGGTAGATGACGTTGGCCGGCTCGGTCACCAGGCCGCGCGTGAAATCGACCGCCTCGGCTACCGGCTTCCAGCGTTTCGCCCACCGCTCCGAGGCTCCATCCGCTGCGCCGACGATCGTCACCGCCTTCAGGGTCGGCTTCTGCTTTTCCTTCAATTTCGTCCGGTAGCGGTCGTAACGCCACGAGCGAAGCGTCGCGGCGAGCGCCACGCGGGCCGCGGAATAGGCGTCGAAACCGGCGCCGGAAAGGTCGATCACCGCATGTGTCTCGCCCGACGTGAGGAGCCGCGCCGCGGCGGTGCCGCCGAGCTTTTCCGCTGCCTCCGCTGCGGCCAGGTCCTTGCCCGTGCCGACGACGAGCAGGCGACGCGGGGTGCCGGAATCGTCGATGAACAGCTCCGACGAGCTTCCTGCCTCACCATCGAAACGCTGGCGTTTCAGCGCAGCCTCGACCTTGTCCTTGTCGGCCAGAGCCGAGACCCCCGGCCGCTTGCCGCCCGCCGAGGGCACGACGAGCGCATAATCTCCACCCGGCCGGGAAGCGGCGAAATCGATCTTCATCTTGGGTCAATCCTCGAAATGCTTGGAAACAGGCTGGACGGGCCTTTAGGACGCGGTGCCGCCCAAGGCAAAGCCGGCTTCGCCGGGCCGCCCGGAGCGTCGGCCCGGCGGCGGACAAGGCGATTGTCGCGCGGCGGACAAGGTGCGATAGGCCGCTCTTGCGAAGCGGATCGGATGCGGGCGGGAAGCAAGAATCTGGGTAACCGGCTGATCTGGTGGACGGCACTGCCGCTGCTGGTGGCCGTGCCCGCAACGGCCTGGGCGCAGGAGCAGGCCGCCACACCCGCCGCCCCCAAGCAGGAAGCGCCGGCGATGGTCGAGTTCAGCGCCGACCAGGTGGCCTACGACAGCGAAAGCGACGTGATCACCGCCTCCGGCCAGGTGCGCATGTCGCGCGAGGGCAATTATCTCGCCGCGGACCGGGTCAGCTGGAACCGCCGGACCGGGGAGGTCCGCGCCGAGGGCAATGTCGTGGTCGTCGACCCACGGGGCGACAAGCTGATCGGCGACAGCGTCGTCCTCACCGACACGCTGCGCGACGGGACCGTCGACAATCTGCTCGTCGTCCTCGAGAGCGGGGGCCGCATAGCTGCCGAGCGCGGAACCCGCGCGGACGGGGTCATCACGCTTCAGAATGCCGCTTATTCGCCCTGCCCAGTCACCGACTCAACCGGCTGTCCCAGGCGGCCCAGCTGGATGATCACCGCCGCCGAGGTGATCAACGATCCGGCAAACGGGCGAGTCCGCTTTCGCGGCGGCAGGCTGCAGCTGTTCGGGATCACGCTTCCGCTGCTGCCGATCTTCAGCGTCGGGACCGACGGCGACGGGGCGACCGGGTGGCTGGTTCCCGAACTCAAGATTTCGAGGAACAACGGGTTCGAGGTCGCCCTGCCCTATTACTGGCGGATCGCCCGCAACCGCGACCTTGCGATCATCCCGCATGTCTACACCGGCACGCTGCCGACGCTGGAGGCGCGTTATCGTGAGCTCAACAGCCTTGGCGCATTCCAGATCGGCGGTTTCGTCGCCTACAGCGACGTCGAGAATGCGGACCTGACGCCCAGCGACGACGGGCGCCGCAAGCTGCGGGGCTATTTCGAGGCGAACGGAAAGTACCAGCTCGACCCCCTGTGGAGCGTCACCGGGTTCTTCCGCGTGGCATCGGACAAGACCGTCACCCGGCGCTACGACATCACGCGCGACGACCGTCTTCGCAATTTCGTCAACGCCGAGCGGATCAGCCCCAACAGCTATGTGTCGATTGCCGGCTGGGCCTTCCAGGGCCTTCGGGTCGACGATGTGCAGAAGCAGATCCCGATCGCCCTGCCGGCGATCGACGCCCGGCTTTTGCTCGGAACGCCGGTGCTTGGCGGCCAGGTTCAGTTGCAGGCCAACAGCCTGGCGATCCTCAGGATCCATGGCCAGGACACGCAGCGCGCCTTCGCCAGCGGCCGGTGGGACTGGCGGCGGCTAACTCCGCTGGGGCAGCAGTTGACGCTCACGGCTTATGCTCGCGGCGACGTCTATCATACCGAGGACGCAGCCTCGACGAGCGTGCCCATCTACGCGGGCACCGACGGCTGGCACACGCGCGGCATTGTCGCCGCGGCCGCCGACCTGCAATGGCCCTTGATCGGCCCTCTCCTCGGCGGCATCCAGCGGGTCGTTCCAAGAGTGCAGCTGGTCGCGACGCCGCGCACGCCGAACATGTCGATCCCAAATGAGGACGCGCGTTCGGTCGACCTTGAGGACAGCAACCTCTTCGCCCTCAATCGCTTCCCCGGCTACGACCGTTGGGAGGACAGCTCGCGAATCACCTACGGCCTCGACTGGTTCTACGAGCGGCCCAATTTCGCGATCAGCTCGACCATCGGCCAGAGCTATCGACTCAACCGGCGTCCGGGAATTTTCCCCGAAGGCACCGGACTGACCGATCGGCTGTCGGACATCGTTGGCCGTACCCGCATACGCTACGGCCGCTTCCTCGACCTTACTCACCGTTACCGTCTCGACAAGAACAACCTCGCGGTGCGCCGCAACGAGCTCGATCTCACCGTCGGAAGCGACCAGACCTATGTCCAGATCGGCTATCTTCGGCTCAACCGCGACATCGATCCGCTGGTCGAGGATCTTCGCGACCGTGAGGAGCTGCGCCTCGCCGGGCGAATCAAGTTCGCGCGTTACTGGTCGGTGTTCGGCGCGACCGTGCTCGATCTCACCAACAAGGACGAGGACGCCTTCTCGATGGCCGACGGCTGGGAGCCGGTGCGCAACCGGCTGGGCTTCGCCTATGAGGACGAATGCCTGGAGCTTGGACTTACCTGGCGCCGCGACTATGAGCGCCTCGGGGAGTTCCGCAAGGGCAGCACCTTCGCTCTCCAGATAGCATTGAAAGGCCTTGGTCGCTAAGCCTGCGTTCAGCGGGGGCGGTTAAAGGCAAACTCGCGGATTTGATTGGGCAACAAGGAAAATCGGGTGGTGGCAGTTACTGAATTCGTTCGCGCGCGCACGCGTCTCGGGATGCTGGTCCTGGCGCTTGGCGCCGCTACGGCCGCGGTCGCACAGACCGGGAGCGCGCCCGCGCCCTCGGCCCGGCCTCTCAATCTACCAGAGAACCCGCAGCTGTTCGGAACCAACCTTCCGTCCGTCATCAAGGCGACGGCAATCGTCAACGGCGAGATCATCACCCAGTCCGACATCGACCAGCGGCTGGCGTTGCTCGCGCTTTCGACCGGCGGACGGATTCCCGAGAACCAGCTCGACGAAATTCGCCAGCAGGTGCTGCGCAACCTCATCGACGAGACGCTTCAAATCCAGGCCGCCAAGGCCGACAAGATCACGGTGACGTCGGCCGACATTGACCGCACCATTCAGCGCATTGCCACGCAGAACAAGCAAACGCCCGATCAGCTTGCCGAAGTGCTCAAGGCCAACGGCTCGTCGATCAAGTCGATGCGCCGGCAGATCGAGGGCGAAATCGCCTGGGGCCGGCTTCAGCAGAAGCGGATCGAAAGTTTCGTCAGCGTCGGCGAGGACGAAGTGAAGGCGGTGCTCGACCGGCTCAATGCCGCCAAAGGCACAGACGAATACCGCGTCAGCGAAATCTATATTTCAGCCCCCGGAGGCGACATTTCGCAAGGGGTCGCCAAGGCAAACCAGATCATCGAGCAGCTCAAGGCTGGCGCGCCCTTCGCCGCCTATGCCCGCCAATATTCGGAAGCTTCGACCGGCGCGGTGGGCGGTGACCTCGGCTGGGTCCGACCCGCGCAGCTCCCGCCGACGATCGCGGCGATTGTCCAGTCGATGCGGCCGGGGCAGATCAGCAATCCCATCACCGTCCCTGGCGGCGTCTCGATCATCGCCGTCCAGGACACGCGCAAGGTGCTGGGGCCCGACCCCCGCAACGCCGTGCTGAGCCTCAAGCAGGTGTCGATCGCCTTTCCGAAGGGCACGACTCGCGAGCAGGCCGAGCCGGTGGTCGCCCGCTTCGCCGAGGCGGCGCGAAACATCGGCGGTTGCGGCGGTGCAGAGCGGATCGCGGCTGAGCTCAACGCCGAAGTCATTTCGAGCGACGAAATCAAGCTGCGCGACCTTCCGCCTGCCCTCCAGGACCTCATGCTCCCGATGCAGGTCGGACAGGCGACACCGCCGTTCGGCTCGGTCGAGGAGGGCGTGAGGGTGCTCGTCCTTTGCGGCCGCGACCAGGTCGACACGACGGCCCCGAGCTACGACCAGGTCTATGCACAGCTCAACGAGGAGCGGGTCAACCTGCGGGCGCGCCGCTATCTTCGTGACCTTCGGCGTGATGCGGTGATCGAATTCAGGTAAGGCGCGCGTCATGGCGCGCGACCCGATGACGCCCCTGGCCGTTTCGCTCGGCGATCCCGCCGGGATCGGGCCGGAAGTCCTGGCGAAATGCTGGGACAACCGTGACCGTTTCGGCCTGTCGCCGTTCGTCGTGATCGGCGACCCGCGGTCGGTGCGCTCCGTGTGGGACGGGCCGATCGCGACCATCGATGACCCGCGCGAAGCCGATTCCGCCTTCGACGTCGGGCTTCCCCTGATCCAGCTTCCGGCGCCCGAGGCCGACCGGCCGGGCCACCCGAGCGTCGCTGGCGCCCATTGCTCGCTCGATGCCCTCGAGCTTGCGGTCGGTCTCGCGCGCTCCGGCTCAGCTTCCGGAGTCGTCACCGGCCCGGTTTCGAAGCAGCAGCTCTATTCGATCGGCTTTCGCCACCCGGGGCAGACCGAGTTCGTGGCCGAGCGCTGCGGGATTGCGGCCGGCAATGTCGTGATGATGCTCGCCGGGCCAACCCTGCGGACCGTCCCGGTCACGACCCATATCCCGGTCCGTGACGTGCCGGACGCGCTGAACTCCGCCCTGATCGAATCGCGGGGCCGGACGACCCTTCGTGGGCTGCAGCGCCAATTCGGCATCGCCGAGCCGAGGCTCGCGGTCAGCGGGCTCAATCCCCATTCGGGCGAGGGCGGACTTCTGGGCCAGGCGGAAATCGAGGTCATAGAGCCCGCGATCGCGGTGCTCAGGGCCGAAGGCTGGCGCGTCAGCGGCCCGTACCCGGCCGACACCTTGTTCCATGAGACCGCGCGCGCCCGCTACGATGCGGCGCTGTGCATGTATCACGACCAGGCGCTGATCCCGGTCAAGGCCCTGCACTTTACCGATGCGGTGAACATCACGCTCGGCCTGCCCATCGTCCGGACTGCACCCGACCATGGCACGGCGTTCGACATCGCCGGCGAGGACCGGGCCGACCCGAGGCCGATGGCGGCCGCCCTCCGGCTGGCCGCCGAGTGCGCGGCAAACCGCTCCCCAGCGGCCGCGTGAGCGGGCCCGAGCCGCTTCGCGACGTCATCGCCCGCCACGGGCTGCAGGCGAGCAAGGCGCTCGGCCAGAATTTCATTCTCGACCGGCAATTGCTGGCGAGGATTGCCGCCATTCCCGGCGACATCGCGGGCGAGACGATCTACGAGGTTGGGCCGGGCCCCGGCGGGCTGACCCGGGCGCTTCTGGAAACAGGCGCGCGCGTGGTTGCGGTCGAGCGCGACCGCCGCTTTGCCGCGGCGCTGGGCGAGTTGGCCGAGGAATTTCCAGGCAAGCTGCAACTGGTCGAGGCCGACGCGCTCAAGGTCGACGAGGAGCAGCTCGCCGGCCGCGGCGCGCGGGTCGTGTCGAACCTCCCCTACAATGTCGGCACAGCGCTCCTGCTGCGCTGGCTATGCGGGGATTGGCCGCCCTGGTGGCGATCGCTGACGCTGATGTTCCAGAAGGAGGTCGCGGAGCGGATCGTCGCCGGGCCGGGTAGCGATGCCTACGGGCGGCTGTCGATCCTCGCGCAATGGCGATCCGACCCGCGGATCGCGATGCACGTCAATCGCTCCGCCTTCGTGCCGCCACCCAAGGTCGCGTCCGCCGTCGTCCATGTGATGCCGCGCGAGGCGCCCGAGGGCGTCGACCCGGCGATCCTGGAGCGTCTGACCGAAGCGGCCTTCGGGCAAAGACGCAAGATGCTGCGGTCGAGCCTTCGGCCGGTGCCGGGTGCGATCGCTGCGCTCGAACGGCTGGGGATCGACCCGCAGCGGCGCGCGGAAACGCTCGGCGTTGCCGATTATGTCGATCTGGCCAGGAGCCTGGGCTAGTTCTTCTTGGTGGCTTCGGCAGGCTTAGCCGAAGCAACGGTCGGCCCGCGCGAAATCGCCGCCGAAAGCTCGGCGACCTGGGTGCAACCGGACGCGCACAGGCGCTGGATCTTCGCCAGATTTTCCTTTGCGCGGGGGATCGCGCCGAGCTCGACCATTGCCTCGCCCTGGATTTCGAGGGCGTCGAGGTCATTGGGCTCGAGCTGCAGCGCCTCGTTGGCGAGGCGAATCGCCTTGCCGAACAGCTTCTGCTGCTTGGCGACACGCGCGAGGTCGACGAAGGCCGATCGGTTGCGCGGATCGACCGCAAGCGCGGTTTCGAGAAGGTCGGCAGCCTCGACGAGCTTGCCGGCACCCGCCATCGCGCGGGCCTGCTGCTGAAGCTCGACCGAGCGCGGCAGGATCTGATTGTCGGGCCGCTGGCCGACGACAGGGCTCCCGACCAGCGTCGCCGCAACGCCAAGTGCCAGAAGACGAACAGAAATCCGCATCAAATTCTCCATCATCCCGTCGCTCCGGCCCCTAGCATGGCTTGAGCAGCCGCGCGACGAAAAAGCCGTCCGTCCCGTCGTGGGCCGGAGTCAGCAGTCGTCCGCCCCCATCCAAACGCCCGGCACCTTCAAGAATATCCTGCGCGATCCAATCTGAACGGCGGCCTAAGAAGGCGGCGACCTGCCCCGCGCCTTCGGGAATCAGCAGCGAGCAGACCGCATAGACAAGGGCGCCGCCCGGGCGGACCATGTCGGCACCGATATCGAGCAGCCGGCCCTGCAGTGCGGCGAGTCGGCCGAGTCGCTCCGGAGTCAGCCGCCAGCGCCCTTCCGGGTTGCGGCGCCAGGTGCCGCTTCCCGAACAAGGCGCGTCGACCAGCACCAGGTCCGCGCTCGCCGCCCAGTCCCACAATTCCTCGAGCTCCTTCGGTCTGTTGAGCAGCCGAGTCTCGATGCGCGCACCGGCGCGCTCCGCCCTTGGAGCAAGCTTCGACAGGCGGGTGCGATTAGTATCGGTGGCGAGGATGTGCGCCTCGGGCGCCGCCGCGGCGAGCGCAAGCGACTTGCCGCCGGCACCCGCGCACAGGTCGAGGATTCGCTGTCCGGACTTCGGGTCGCAGGCCAGCGCGATCAATTGGCTGCCCTCATCCTGCACTTCGACCAGCCCCTCGCGGTAGGCGGGATGATCGTCGATCCTGCTGTCGGCCGAAAGCCGCAGCCCCCAAGGGCTGAGCGGCGTTGGCTTCGAACCCTCGAACATTTCGAGCATCGTCTCGCGGCTCGTACGGGAGACATTGGCTCGAAGATCGAGGGGCGCGCGCTCCAGAAGCGCCGGCCATTCGCCAGGCCCGACCAGCGGCGAAAGCTCCGGGATTAGCCAGTCGGGAACGATGCCCGGCTTGCTCGCAGATTCGTCCGCCGCGGGCGGCTCGGGCCCGCGCGGCTGGCCGAACAGCTCGCGCAGCCCGGGATCGTCCTCGGCAAGGCCGATTATTGCGGCACGCCCGCTCACTGGCCGCTCGGCCGCGCGGCGAATCCCCCGGAACACGAGCTCGCGCACCGCGCGCCGGTCCTTGGAACCGGCGTAACGCCTTGTTTTGAAATAGCGGGTCACGATCGCGTCAGCTGGCGGCCCGTCGTCGCCGGCCGATTCGATCACCAGGTCGAGGATGTCGATCGCGGCCTGCAGGCGCGCTGCCGGTGTCATGGCCTACCGCGTGGGATAATTCGGCGCCTCGCGAGTGATGGCGACGTCATGCACGTGGCTTTCCGACAAGCCTGCATTGGTGATCCGCACGAACTTCGCCCGATTCTGCAAGTCTGCGATGCTCTTCGAGCCCGTGTAGCCCATCGCCGCCTTCACGCCGCCGACGAGCTGGTGGATGATGTCGCGGACCGGCCCCTTGAAGGGCACCTGACCCTCGATGCCCTCGGGGACGAGCTTCAAATGGTCCTTGATGTCCTGCTGGAAATAGCGGTCGGCGGAGCCGCGGGCCATCGCCCCCGCCGAGCCCATGCCGCGATAGGATTTGTAGGCACGGCCCTGGTAGAGGAAGGTCTCGCCCGGTGCCTCCTCGGTCCCTGCCAGGAGCGAGCCGATCATCACCGCCGAGGCCCCGCCTGCCAACGCCTTCGCGATGTCGCCGCTGGTCCGGATGCCGCCGTCGGCGATCACCGGCACGTCCGCCTCGCGCGCCACCGAGGCCGCCGCCATGACCGCGGTGAGCTGCGGCACACCGACCCCGGCGACGATGCGCGTCGTGCAGATCGACCCTGGTCCGATCCCGACCTTGATCGCGTCCGCGCCCGCGTCGATCAGCGCCTTCGCCGCCTCGGCGGTGGCGACGTTTCCGGCGACCACCTGCACCGAGTTGGACAGGGCCTTCACACGCTCGACCGCGCGACCGACGTCGAGATTGTGGCCGTGGGCCGTGTCAATGACGATGCAGTCGCAGCCCGCCTCGATCAGGGCCTCGGACCGCTCGAAACCCTTGTCGCCGACCGTGGTCGCGGCCGCCACGCGCAGCCGGCCTTCTTCGTCCTTGGTGGCGAGCGGCGCGGCGACCGCCTTCTCGATGTCCTTGACGGTGATGAGGCCGACGCAGCGTCGGCCCTCGTCGACGACAAGCAATTTCTCGATCCGCCGCTGGTGGAGGATCCGCCGGGCCTCCTCCTGGCTCGTGCCGATCGGGACGGTAGCGAGATTCTCCTTCGTCATCAGCTCGGAGATCTGCTGTTTCGGGTTCTCCGCGAAGCGGACGTCGCGGTTGGTGACGATCCCGACTAGCTTGCCGCTCTCCTCGACAACGGGGATTCCGCTGATGCGGTTCGATTTCATCAGTTCGAGCGCCTCGGCCAGCGTCTGGTCAGGCCGCATGGTGATCGGGTTGACGACCATGCCGCTTTCGAAGCGCTTGACCGCGCGCACCGCCGCGGCCTGCTGCCGGACGGTGAGGTTGCGGTGAAGCACGCCGATGCCGCCGAGCTGCGCAAGCGCGATCGCCATGTCGGCCTCGGTCACCGTATCCATCGCCGAAGACAGGATCGGGATGTTGAGCGGGATCTGGCGGGTCAGCCTGGTGCGCGTGTCGGCCTGGCTTGGAAGGACGCTGGATTCGAGCGGTTGCAGGAGGACGTCGTCGAACGTCAGGCCCAGCGGAATGTCAGGGAAGGGAATCGGGTCGGCCATATCGGCCCATGACAGAGGAAGGCCGATTCGCCAAGGGGCGGGCGCTCGTGCGGCGGCCTAGAGGATCGCCAGATGCCGGTTGTCGAAGGCGTGCGCATATTGGCCGGCAATCGCCACCTTGCGCTCGATCGCCTCCAGCACCGGCACGGAAAAGTCCACGCCTGCCAGCTCCGAGCAACTTTCCAGGTTCCCTGGCGAAAAGACGTTAACTTCCAATATCTTGTCGCCGACAATGTCGACGCCGACGAGGAACATGCCGTCGGCGACGAGCTTGGGCCGGATGATCTCGGCGACCTCGAGCTCGGTCCGGCCGATCTCGACCGGCTCGGCCGTCGCCCCGGCATGAATGTTGGAGCGGATGTCGCCCTTGGCGGCCACCCTTCTCAGCGCCGCATATTTCCCGTCAATCTCCAGCGGCCTGCCGTTAAGCAGGAACAGGCGGATGTCGCCTTTCTTCGCTGCGGGCACATAGGCCTGGGCGATGATGTAGCCGTCCCTCCCGATCGCCTCGATCATCTGGTTGAGATTCGAACGGTTGCCGGAATCGACCTTGAAAACGCCGGTCCCGCCCGAGCCCTGAAGCGGTTTCAGGACGATGTTATAACGGTGCTGCCGGGCGAAAGCCTTGATGTCGTCGGCGTGCCGGGTGATCAACGTTTCGGCGCGCGCTTCGGCCGGAAAGCTCTGGAAATAGAGCTTGTTGACCGCCCTTCCGAGGCTGTCTGGGTCGTTGAGGACGATCACTCCGCGCTTTACGGCCTCGCGTCCGAACAGGATGCCGCTGTCCATCGCCCACGGCCGGTCGAAGTCGATCGACGGGTCGTTGCGGAGCATCAGCACGTCGACGTCGCACACGTCGATCCGCTCCTGCCTGCATGTGCGATCGTCCTTGAGCGCCTTGAAGAAGTTTTCGCGCGTCTTGTAGCGGCGCTGGGGCAGGAAGCGCGCGTGGACGCTCAGACTGTCGTCGGGGTTGAGAGCGAAGTCGGACGGCGTGACGTAACATACCCTGTGACCACGGACCGTCGCCATGTGGGCAAGCGTCGTCGTCGTATAGTCGACCGCCTCGCGCTCGATGTCGTTGACGAAGAAGGCGATCAGCAAGGCCGCTTACTCCAGGGCCAACAGCCGCTCGAGCGCGTTGCCGGAGCGAAGGCTTGCGATCCGCGCGCCTGCGTCCTCGCGGTCCAGGAACTCGGGCACGAAGACCGGCGCATGGAGCAGGCCGCGCGCAAGCAATTCTTCGATCGCATTGGCATGTTCCGAGGCGATTTTCCCCAGCCAGAACGCCTCGAGCGAGGCGCCGGTTGCGAGGCGCTCGATGACCGCCAGGAAGCCCTCGAGATAGATGGCGTCCTTCGCCAGGCCCCCGGAGCGGAACACGCGCGCGCTGATATCGAAGGCCGTGCCCTTGCCGAACCCAAAATCGTCGCGCAGCCGACGATAGACGTCGACGAAGGCGGCGCCGCCGATCATCGCGTCGACGGCGACGACGCGGCCGGCCAGCAGCCTGAGCCTGGCGGGAGTGAGGCCCCCGACCGCCCACTCGGCGAAGACCCCCAGCCCCTCCTGAATGCCTTCGTACCGGGCAAGGCCGGTCCGGAAGATCCGCAGCCCCTGGGCGGTACCGTTGAAATAGGTGAGCAGATGGACGCTGACCTCGTGCGCGAGAAGCGGATCGAGGCGGCTCGCCGCGATCACCGTGTCGCTCGCGATCATGAACTTGTCGCTGGATACGAGCAGGCCGGAAACGTCGTCGCGAACCTCGACAACCGGAGCGAAGCGCTCGTCGAGCGCGCGATAATGGTCGACGAGCCGCAACGCGGCCGATTCCACATCGCCTGCGCCCAGCGGTGCGCCCGGTTCGGGTTTCGGCCGGACGGTCTCCAGAATCTTCAGGGCATCGGCCAGCAATTGCGGGGTGACGACGCCGTAGAGCAGCATCGAGGCCGGCCGGAACGAACGCGTATTGCGGGTCGCCAGCATCGTCAGCTGCATGTCGATCTCGCGCCGCTTTTCGCTCAGCAACCGCTCGAGCAGAAGGTCTTCGACCATGGCCAGGTCGATGGCATAGAGTTCCCGCTTGACCGCGTCGGGATCGATGGCGAGCGGACGATAGCGAAACTCGGGCTCTCCCTGCTCGCCTGCCTCGATAAAGCGAGCCTTTGCCTGGGCGGTATTGATCGGCGACACCGACAACAGGAAATCGAAGCTGCGCGCGATCGAATCGAGTTTCCTATCGACTTTGAGGGCAGCCGCGACGACCGCGCTTCGTCCGAGCGCCCGGTGATAGGGCGGTGCGCGGCCGGACACCGCCCCGGCGAAGGCGGCGCCCGCACTCAGTAATGAATCGATCAGCCCGGCCGCCAGGTCATGGGTCAGTTGTGGATAGACGCCGCCGTCGGGGTTCCGGTGGATCGGCGGAAGGGTCAGCGACAGCCGGTCCTGGCCCATCTCGCCATCGAGCAGCGGCTCGCCCGGCGCGGCTTCGAAGACTCGGGCCTTGCGAAGGTCGATCCTGATCTTGCCGGCGGACTTGCGGAATGCGTCAAGCGCGGCGCGCGCGGCTTTCGAGCCGGATGCCGCGGCCTCGATGATGAACGGCGGCTCCGGCGCGTCCCTGGCGCGAGGCTCCAGCTCGCCGTCGGCAAGCTCGATCAGCAGGACACGGCCCTGCCGTTCCGCCAGCTGCGGAAGCGCGGCTGCGAGCGTCGCCTTCGCTTCCTCGTCGTCCTCGGGCGACCAGATGAGATAGGCGGGACTGTTCACCGCGACGAGCCGGCCGATGCTTCCCGCCGGGGAAGCGCTGCGGTGAAGGACGAGGAACGGGAGCCAGCGGTCGACATGAATTCGGCCGCTCTTGGCGAAGCTCTCGCGAAGCTCGCCGTTGGGGCCGAAGCGAAGCTCGTCGGAAACTTCGGCAAGCCGCAGGTCCTGCCGGGCCTTCATTGCAGCAGCTCCTCCGCTTTTTGTGCGATGAACCCGATGAAGCGCTGCATCGCCTGCACCTCGCCGCGGTCCGGCGCGCCGGTCCATTCGTCCATGTAGAACTTCTTGATTTCGAGTGCGATCGCGCAGCCCGCTAGCGGGTAGCGCTCGTGGACGAAACGCGTCTGGTAGCCCTTGCCCTGGAAGGCGACATTTTCGCGCACGTCGAGCTTGCGTCCGTTGAAGTCGAAGCCGCGCATCGCTTCCATCAGCGGGTCGAGCAGGAACGCCCAATCGTCGCGCGGCATGGAAAAGGTGCCGATGTTGATGTCCGGCGCAAGCTCCTGAGGGCTTTCGGGGGCTTCGGGCCCGTCGCGGCGGTGGTTGAAGCTGTGGACGTCGATAAGGACGAATCGGCCATGACGCTCGGCGACGGAATCAAGGAGTGCACCCAGCATCCGGAAATAACCGGCGTGGAGTGCCAGCGACCGCTCGACGATCCCCGGTGCCGGCTGCCCGCTTTTCCAGACCTCGAGGCCCCAGCATTGTTCGGGTGTCTGGTAGACCGCGCCTTCGGGCGGCCGGTTGAGGTCGAATTCAAAGCGCGAGCGGTGGACGATGATGTGCGTTGCGGCGGAGGACGCCGCGTCACCGGTGTACGGGTCCTCCTCGCGAAGCCGGTCGGAGTCCGACAGCGCGAGCGCCTCCGCCACCTCGGGCCTGAGCTCGTGCCCGTGGTGAATCGCGGTTGCAAGGACTGGCCCGGGCCCGTGCTGAACGGTCCACCAGCGTTGCGTCGTTTCAGCCATGGGCCAATAAAGTTTGGCGCCGCCTTATGTTTCGCGCGGTTCGGGCGAGGCGCCCGCGCGCTGCAGCAGCCGCTCGGCGGCGGCGATATGCATCCGCTCGATCATCCGCCCTTCAAACCGCTCGGCGCCGCCGCCATACGCCTCGACCAGTCGCCTCGCCCGGGCAAGTTCTTCCTCACTCGGCGAAAAGGCGCGGTTGCACGGTTCGATCTGCCTGGGGTGGATAAGGCTCTTGCCTTCGAAGCCGAGCGAGCGCCCCTCGGCGCATTCGGCAGCGAAGCCGTCCAAGTCCTCAAGGTCGTTGAAGACCCCGTCGAACACCGCGATCCCGGCCGCGCGCCCCGCAAGCACGATCGTCTGGAGCGCGGTCTGAAGCGGCTGCCGTCCAGCGCCCGGCGGCAGGCAAAGGTCGGCGGCAAGGTCGTTGGTCCCGGCGATCAGGCCCGCGCATTCGCCCGCGATCTGCGGCGCCGCGAGGACTCCGGCGGCCGTCTCGATCATCGCCAGCAATGGCTTCGACACAGCCTTGGCCACGTCGTGCGCGAGATGGGCGGAGGCTGCGCGAGGGAGCACCGCGAAGCCGGCGCTCGACCGGGCAACCGTATCGACGTCCAGCGAATGCCATTCTGTGCCGACCGCGTTGACCCGGATCGCGACCGGCATCGGCCAGCGGGTCGCAACGGCCTCGAGGGCAGCCTTTCGCGCCTCCTGCTTGTCTTCCGGCTTCACCGCGTCCTCGAGGTCGAGCACTACGAGGTCGGCCGCCGATTCGCGCGCATGGCCGATGGCCCGCGGGTTCGACGCCGGCAGGAACAGGACAGAGCGGACCGAGCGCAGGCTTTCGATCACCCCGATTTTCCTTCCGTTCGCGCTTGCAAGGTCGCATCATGCCCGCAGACAAAGCCGAGGACAAACATGCTGACCACCTTGATGACCGCCATAGCCGTTCTGGCGCTTCTGTTCGTGATGATGAGCGTCAAGATCGTCCACCAGGGCTATCGCTACACGATCGAGCATTTCGGGCGCTTCGTCCGCGTCGCCCAGCCCGGCTTCAACTTTGTCCCGCCCTTCTTCTATCGGGTCGGCCGCAAGATAAACATGATGGAGCAGGTGCTCGACATCCCGGGCCAGGAGATCATCACCAAGGACAATGCGATGGTCGCGGTCGACGGGGTCGTCTTCTTCCAGGTCCTGGACGCGGCCAAGGCAGCCTATGAGGTCAGCGACCTCTACACCGCGATCATGGCCCTCTCGACCACCAACCTTCGGACGGTGATGGGCTCGATGGACCTCGACGAGACCCTTTCCAAGCGCGACGAGATCAATGCGCGGCTGCTGGTCGTCGTCGATCAGGCGACCGAGGCGTGGGGCGTGAAGATCACCCGCGTCGAGATCAAGGACATCCGCCCGCCACGCGACATTTCGGACGCCATGGCGCGGCAGATGAAGGCCGAGCGCGAAAAGCGCGCCAACATCCTGGAGGCCGAGGGCTTTCGCGCGGCTGCCATCCTGAAGGCGGAGGGCGACAAGCAATCGCGAATCCTGGAGGCCGAAGGTCACAAGGAAGCCGCGTTCCGGGAAGCCGAGGCGCGGGAGCGCTCGGCCGAGGCGGAGGCAAAGGCGACTACCCTGGTTTCCAACGCCATTTCCAAGGGCAATCCGCAGGCGATCAACTATTTCGTCGCCCAGAAATATGTCGAGGCGGTCGCCGAGTTCGCCCGCTCGTCGAACGCAAAGACCATCCTGTTTCCCGTTGAGGCGACGCAGCTCATCGGCTCTCTGGGCGGCATAGGCGAGATCGCCAGGCAGGCGTTCGGGCCCGACAGTAGCCCACCGCCCGCCAAGCCGCGGGCGCAGGCAGGCGTTCCGGAGGTGAAAGGCTGATGTTCGACGATATCGAACCGGGCTGGCTGTGGATGATCGGGGGCGTGATTCTACTGACCGCGGAGATCATGCTGCCGGGGGTGTTCCTGGTGTGGATCGGGATCGCGGCGATTGTCACTGGCCTGTTCGCACTTCTCTTCGGGATCGGGATCGCTGGCCAGCTCGGGCTGTTCGCGCTCTACGCGGTACTCGCGGTCCTGGTCGGCCGGCGGGTCTATGGCGTGGCGGGCGAAGCGGCCAGTGATGCCCTGCTGAACGACCGCGCGGCGCAGCTGATCGGCCGCCGGGTCATGGTCGTGCAACCCGTCGACGAAGACAGTGGCCGGGTCCGGGTCGGCGATTCCGAATGGAGCGCGCGCGGCGGTCCTGCCGAGCCCGGCGATCGCGTGCGCGTGACCGGGGTTGAAGGAAATTGCCTGATCGTCGAGGCTGAGCGGAAACTGACCTGAGTCCCCACACATCCGGAGTACCTGCGTTGACTATTAGCCCCATCAGCCGCCGCGAAGCGCTCGCGGCGCTTGCCGCCACCGCTTCCATGCCGATGCTTTCCGCCTGCGCCCGCGCAGTGGCCGTCGCGCCTCCGCCCGTGCCGCTCGCGCCGGCCGGCCCGTCCGAGACGCAAGCCCTCGCGCTGCTCGACAGCATCGCCGAGAATTTGCTGCGCCTGTCGCCCGAAAGCGCCACCTCGCT
Source organism: Sphingomicrobium sp. (assembly GCA_035710105.1). GTDB lineage: Bacteria > Pseudomonadota > Alphaproteobacteria > Sphingomonadales > Sphingomonadaceae > Sphingomicrobium. Next base: position 23,980 of record DASTDZ010000048.1, read on the forward strand.
CGGCATCGACACCGGGGCGCGCGCCGCCCTTCGCTCCCAGCTCAGCGACCGCTCGGCGCTCGGCCAGCAGCGGATCGCCAACACGCTGCGCGCCGACCTCGCGCGCGCCCAGGCGTTCGACGCGAGCGGGCTTGGCTTCAAGATGCGCACCAACTTCGACGTGGTGCGCAGCGCCTATGCGACCGCGCTCGAGGGCTTCGCCTTCCCCTATGGCGACGTCGCGGTCGGGGGCTGGCGCAACACGCCCTACGTCGTCATCCAGAACGTCGGCGCCTATCTCGACGTGCCGAGGTTCCTCGATTCCGACCACCCGGTCGAGACCGCGGCGGACGCCGAGGCCTATCTTTCGCGCCTGCAATCCTACCCGCGCCAGCTCGACGGCGAGCTCGGCCGGATCCAGTCCGCCCGTGCCATGGGGCTGGTCCCGCCGTCCTTCCTGCTCGACAAGGCGATCAAGCAAATGGAGATGTCGATCAAGGGCGCCCGCGAGGGCGGCGGCCTGGTCGAATCGATCGCCCGCCGGACGAAGGAAAAGGGAATCCCTGGTGATTGGGAAGGCCGCGCCCGGGGGATCGTCAGCCAGGAAGTCGTGCCCGCGCTCGAGCGCCAGCTCGCCGAGCTCAAGGCCGAGCTCGCCGTCGCCACCGCCGAGGCGGGCATGTGGGCGCGACCGCTCGGCGACCAATTCTACCGCTGGGCGCTCAAGGCCGCGACGACGACCACCCTAACCCCCGAGGAGGTCCACCAGATGGGCCTCGAGGAGGTCCAGGCGCTGCACGCGCGCATGGACCCGATCCTCAAGGAGATCGGCTACACCAAGGGCACGGTGGGCGAGCGCATGACCGCGCTTTCCGACGACCCGAGGTACAAGTTCGCGGAAGGCGACAAGGGCCGCGCCGAGATCATGGCCTTCATCCAGGACCGCCTCGCGTGGATCAAGGCGCAGATGCCGCGCGCATTCAACACGCTCGTCGACCCGAACATGGAGGTTCGCCGGTTACCCCCCGAGGAGGAGCCCGGGGCGCCCGGCGCCTATGGTGGCGCGGGCTCGATCGACGGCAAGATCCCCGGCCGGTTCTGGATCAACCTGCGCACCACCGACCTGCACCGCAAGTACGACCTTGCCGACCTCACCTTCCACGAGGCGATCCCGGGCCACATCTGGCAGGGCGAATATACGCGCAAGGACCCGCTCATTCGTCAGATGCTCGCCTTCAACTCCTACAGCGAGGGCTGGGCGCTCTACGGCGAGCAGCTGGCCGACGAGCTCGGCGCCTACGACGGGAACCCTGTCGGGCGGCTCGGCTACCTCCAGTCGCTCGCCTTCCGCGCCTGCCGGATGGTGGTCGACAC
>DASTDZ010000049.1:0-15152 GCA_035710105.1 Sphingomicrobium sp.
GTCGGAATGCTGAACCATGTCAGCTAGATGTTCCCCTCTTGTTCTCACGGAACAAATGCGGTACATCGATCTCTTCGCGGGGCGGAAGCTCGGCCGCTCGATGATCAGGGACGAATCGGCCTCAAGCCGATTGACGAAGGGGTGAACGGCATGGCAGCGCAGCTCAAAGTCATCGCAAACGGATTGGAAGTTCCCAGCATGGACCGGCAAAAGGCGCTCGAGGCGGCGCTCGCGCAGATCGACCGCGCGTTCGGCAAGGGCTCGGCGATGAAGCTCGGCAGCCGCGAGAAGATCGAGATCGACACCATCTCGACCGGCAGCCTCGGGCTGGACATCGCGCTCGGCGTCGGCGGGCTTCCGCGCGGTCGCGTTGTCGAGATCTACGGTCCCGAAAGCTCGGGCAAGACGACGCTTGCGCTCCACGCCATCGCCGAGGCGCAGAAGATCGGCGGAACGGCGGCGTTCGTCGATGCCGAGCATGCGCTCGACCCGGCCTATGCGAAGAAGCTCGGGGTCGACATCGACGAACTGATCGTCTCGCAGCCCGACACCGGTGAGCAGGCGCTCGAGATCGTCGACACACTCGTCCGGTCGAACGCGGTCGACGTTCTGGTCGTCGATTCGGTCGCGGCGCTGGTCCCGCGCGCGGAGATTGAGGGCGAGATGGGCGATAGCCACGTCGGCCTCCAGGCGCGGCTGATGAGCCAGGCTCTGCGCAAGCTGACCGGCTCGATCAGCCGCTCGCGCTGCCTCGTCATCTTCATCAACCAGGTGCGGATGAAGATCGGGGTGATGTACGGCAATCCCGAGACCACGACCGGCGGCAACGCGCTCAAATTCTACGCGAGCGTCCGGCTCGACATCCGCCGCACCGGCCAGATCAAGGACCGCGACGACATCATCGGCAACACGACGCGAGTGAAGGTCGTCAAGAACAAGGTCGCGCCGCCGTTCAAGCAGGTCGAGTTCGACATCATGTACGGCGAGGGGGTGTCGAAGGTCGGCGAGATCCTCGACCTCGGAGTCAAGGCCGGGCTGGTCGAGAAATCGGGCGCTTGGTTCAGCTACGACAGCGTCCGGATCGGTCAGGGCCGCGAGAACGCCAAGCAGTATCTGAAGGAGAATCCCGACGTCGCGCAGCGGCTCGAGAACGCGATCCGCGGGCGTACCGAGGAAGTCGCCGAGGCGCTGATGGTCGGGCCGGACGAAGACGTCGCAGCCGAATAGCACGGGGTGCTGTTCGGACCGACGTCTGGCGCAGACGGGTAGCTAGCCCAGGTCCTCCGGCACGACCGGCGGGAGCGCATCGGCGCGCATCCGCATCGGCGCGAACAAATGCCTGGGCTCGGTCGCGACGATCAGCAGGAACGAGGCCAGCGCGCAGGCCGCGACCCAGACCAGGAAGGGGGTCGCCGTCCCGTCGAACGTCTGGCCGATGGCGAAGCCCAGGATCGCGGCGCCGACCGTGCCGACGACCCCTTGCACCGAGGATGCCGTGCCGGCGATCGGCGCCATATGCTCCATCGCCAGCGTCCCCAGGTTCGACGAGGTCAAGGCAAAGCAGCACATCGCCAGCGCCTGGAAGATGATGAAGATCGTCAGGCTCTCCCAGCCGGCAAGCGCGATGGCCGCATGGGCGGCGGTTACGACCGCGAAGGCCAGCGCCGCGCCGTGGCCGACCCGCCGCAACCCGAACCGACCGACCACGCGCGCGTTGGTCCAGGAGGCCAACGCCATCGGTGCGGCGATCGATGCGAACACGATCCCGATTAGCTCGGGCTTTGCAAAGGCGTCGAACACGATCTGCTGGATCGAGGCGATGTAGGCAACCAAGGTCGCGAAGGCGATGGTCAGCGCCAGCGTATAGCCACGCGACTGCGGCTCGCGAATTGTCGCCCAGGCGGCCTCACCAATCTCGCGCCAGTCGAGCGATCGCCGATATTCGGGATGCAGGGTTTCCGGCAGCCGCAGCAACGACCAGGCGAGCATCGCCAGGGCGTAGACCGCGAGGACCAGGAAGATGACCCGCCACGGGGCGAACAGCAGGATCGCCTGGCCGATGTTGGGGGCAAGCACCGGGACCAGCATGAACACCATGAAGACGAGGCTCATGACCCGCGCCATCGCTTCGGCTTCGAACAGGTCGCGGACCATCGCCACCACCAGCACCCGAGTGACAGCGGCCGACGCGCCCATAGCCACCCGCCCGGCGATCAGCAGGGCGAAGCTGCCGGCGAAGGCGCAGAGCAGGGCGAACAGCGAATAGAGGATCACGCCTGCCGTCAGCACGGGCTTGCGGCCGAAGCGGTCCGCGAGCGGCCCCCAGACGAGCTGCGTGGAGCCGAAGCCGACCATGTAGGCGACAACCACCAGCTGGCGATGGTTGTCCTCGCTTACGCCGAGCGAGCGGCCGATGTCGGGAAGGGCGGGGATCATCACATCGATCGCGAAGGCGTTGAGCGCCATCAGCCCGGCGAGCAGCGCAATCGTCTCGCGGTTGCCCGGGCGGCGGACGCCATCGCCTGCAATCGAATCGAACATGGGTTCGCGCCTGCTGGCCGACGGCGGCCGGCTGTGCAACATGGGCGAGCACCCGGATCGAGAGAACGAGCGACATGGCCAGGCTGGTAATTGGCAGAAGATCCTTCCTTGCAAGCGGAGCCGGCGCTTCCGCGGCGGCGCTGATCGGCGCGACCGCGCCTGGCGCGGCACAGCTCGCCGCGAACGCGCTCAGGCCGCTTGCACTGCCGCCGCCGATCAGCGGCGCCGAACGTCTCGAGCGGCTGGCGAAAGCACGCGCGCTGATGGCCCGGCACGGCATCGGCGCGATAATCGTCGAGCCCGGCGCAAGCCTCGACTATTTCACCGGCGTGCAATGGTGGCGCTCGGAACGGCTGACGGCAGCCGTGATCCCGGCCGCGGGCGAGCCGATCATCGTCACCCCCTTCTTCGAGAAGCCCTCGGTCGAGGAGAGCCTCAAGGTCCCCGCCGAAGTCCGCACCTGGGACGAGCATGAGGAGCCCTTGAAGCTCGTCGCCGACTTCCTGAAGGAACGCGGCGCAGCCGGATCGCCCGTCGGCTTCGAGGAAACCAACCGCTATTTCATCCTCGACAAGCTCCAGCAGCAGCTTCCCGGAATTCGAGTCGTCAGCGCCAATCCGGTCGTCCGGGCGCTGCGCATGATCAAGTCGCCGGCCGAGATCGCACTGATGAAGGCGGCGGCCGACGTCACCGTCGCCGCGTTCCGCGCGATCAACCCGCGGATCGGCGAAGGCATGACCGCCGGCCGGGTCAAGGAGATGTTCGCAGAGGCCGTCGGCGCCCTGGGGGGAGCCAATGGGTGGGGCCTTGTCCTGTTCGGCCCGGCGAGCGCGCTTCCGCACGGGACCGGCAAGCCGCAGCAGCTGGCGCGCGGCGACGTCGTGCTTCTCGACTGCGGCTGCGAGGTGCATGGCTACCAGTCCGACATCTCCCGGACCTTTGTGTTCGGCGCCGATCCGACGGTGGAGCAGCGCAAGGTCTGGGAGCAGATGCACCGCGGGCAAGAGATCGCCTTCGCCGCGGCGAAGGTCGGTGTCCCCGCCGGAAGCGTCGATGACGCCGTTCGCCGCGCCTACGAAAGCTGGGGCTACGGCCCGGGCTACCGGCTCCCTGGCCTGTCGCATCGCACGGGCCATGGAATCGGCATGGAGGGTCACGAGCCGATCAACCTCGTCCACGGCGAGACGACTCCGCTGGCTCCGGGCATGTGCTTTTCCGACGAGCCCGGCCTCTACCTTCCCGGCAAGTTCGGCGTGCGGCTCGAGGATTGTTTCCACATGACCGCCAACGGCCCGCGCTGGTTCAGCGTCCCGCCGCCTTCGATCGACGATCCGTTCGGCTGAGCTTCTTGACCAAAGCGGCCGCAGCCGCGAAGCGGTCGGCAGAAGAAAGGGCGCGCGCATGACCGAGGGCAGGGGCTTCAGCTTTCAGTGGCAGATGCTTGCCGGTTTCCTGATCGGCCTCGTCGCCGGACTGATCGTCTATTCGACCCAGCAGGACGCGCGCTGGGTCGAGATCGTCACCACCTACGTGACCCAGCCGATCGGCCAGATCTTCCTGCGCCTCATTTTCATGCTGGTGATCCCGCTGCTGTTTTCTGCGCTGGTCGTGGGCATTTCCGAAATGGGCGAGGTGCGCTCGCTCAAGCGGGTCGGGATTCGGACTCTTGTTTACACCGTCGTCGTCTCCTCGATCGCGGTCGCGGTCAGCCTCGCCGCCGTCAACTTGCTGAAGCCGGGCGCGGGCGTCGACCGCGCCGCCGCTGAGCAGATGCTCGTCGAATCCGCCGGCCGGGCGGGGGAGATCGTCAAGGCCGGGACCGAGCAGCCGTCGGGCATCGACGCCTTCATCAATATCGTCCCAAACAACCTCGTCGAGGTGATGGGCTCCAACAGCGCCATCCTGTCGGTGATGTTCTTCGCCCTGTTCTTCGGCATTGGCCTGCTTCTGACCGACACGCCGAACGCGCGCGTCCTCCAGCGCGGGTTCGAGGGCCTGTTTGACGTCACGATGCGGCTGATCCTGATCGTCATCAAGCTGGCTCCGATCGCCGTTGCCTGCTTCATGTTCAACCTCGCTGCCTTGTTCGGCTGGGACCTGCTCATCCGCCTGTCGGCCTATGTTGGGGTCGTCCTCCTGGCACTCGCGATCCAGATGTTCGTGGTCTTCCCGCTGCTGCTTTCGACGCTTGGCCGAAAGAACCCGATCACCTTCTTCCGCGAAACGCAGGAGGCGAGCCTGATGGCTTTCTCCACCGCCTCGTCGAACGCAACCCTTCCAACCTCGCTCAGGGTCGCCGACGAACAGCTCGGGCTTCCACGCAAGATCTCACGCTTCGTGCTGACGATCGGCGCGACGGCCAACCAGAACGGCACCGCGATGTTCGAGGGGGTCACCGTCATCTTCCTCGCGCAATTCTTCGGTATCGAGCTGTCGCTCTGGCAGCAGCTGATGGTGATGGCCGTGTGCATCCTAGGCGGGATCGGGACCGCGGGGGTGCCGGCGGGTTCGCTTCCGGTCGTAGCGCTGATCCTGGCGATGGTCGGCATCAACCCGGAGGCGATCGCGCTGGTGCTCGGGGTCGACCGTTTCCTCGACATGTGCCGCACGACCCTCAACGTCGTCGGCGACCTGGTCGCGGCGCAGGTCATCTCCGCCGCCGAGCCGGATTCCGTGCCGGAAACGGAGGTTGCGCAACCGGCCTGATGAGCAGCAAGACCGATCCAAGCGTCCTCGAGTTCGGGCGAACGATCCTCCACGACGAGGCGCGCGCCATCGACGCGCTTGCCGACAGCCTCGGCGAGCATTTCACCCGCGCCGTCGAGCTGATTCTCAAGGCGCCGGGCAAGCTCATCGTCAGCGGCCTTGGAAAATCCGGCCACATTGCCCGGAAGATCGCCGCCACCTTCGCCTCGACCGGCACGACCGCGACCTTCCTCCACCTCGCCGAGGCGATCCACGGCGACCTCGGAATCGCCACCAGCGGCGACGTTGCCATCCTCATTTCCCAGTCGGGCGCGACTGCCGAGCTCGAACCGGTGATCGACCATTTCGAGGCGGTCGGAATCCCGATCATCGCCATCACAAGCAATCCGCGCTCGCCGCTGGGTGAGGCCGCGGCAGCGGCGCTGATCCTGCCGCACTGGCCGGAAGTCGGGCCGGAAGCGGTCGCGCCGACCACTTCGACGACGATGAGCATTGCGCTGGGCGACGCGCTGGCGATGACGGTGATGCGGCAGAAGGGCTTCACCCGGACCGACTTCGGGCGCCTCCACCCAGGCGGCACCCTGGGCGCGCGGCTCCGGCCGGTCCGGCGCCTGATGCACTCGGGCGATCAGCTGCCGGTGATCGGGCGTGATTCCTCGATGCACGAAGCGGTCATGGTGATGACGGAAAAGCGGCTCGGGATCGTTGGCGTTACCGACGAATCCGGTGACCTTGTCGGCGTGATTACCGACGGCGATCTTCGCAGGAATATCGAACGCGGTCTCGACCACACCGCTGCCGAATTCATGACCACGGAGCCCAAGACGGTCTCGCCTGACGCGCTGATCGACGACGCGATCAGCCTGTTCGAGGAATATAAGATCACCTCGCTATTCGTTGTCGAGGAGCAGGATGGAGGAAAGCGCCCGGTCGGAGTCCTCCACATCCACGATTGCCCGGCGTCGCGATGAAGGTGGCGGCACTGATCCCGGCGCGGTTCGAATCGAGCCGCTATCCCGGCAAACCGCTGGCGGACGTGCGCGGCGCACGCGGGATCGCGAAGCCCTTGATCCAGCGCACGTTCGAGGCGGCGCGGCGCGTGGAGGGGCTGGATTCGATCCACGTCGTCACCGACGACGACCGGATCGCTTCGGCGGCGAGCGGCTTTGGCGCCGAGGTGATCATGACATCCGGCGATTGCCGCAACGGGACGGAGCGCTGCGCCGAGGCGCTCTCGAAGCTCGGCGACCCCGACCTGGTCGTCAACATCCAGGGCGACGCGCTCCTCACTCCGCCGTGGTTCATCGACTCCCTGATCGACCTGCTGGCGTTCGACGACGCGCAAGTCGCCACGCCCGCCATGCGGCTCCGCAGCACCGAGGTTCGGACCCTGCAGGAAGAGGAGTCGGCTGGCCGGGTCGGCGGGACAACGGTCGTCACCGATAATGCCGGCCGGGCGCTCTACTTCTCGAAGCGGCTGATCCCGCACCTTCCGCCCGGCGCGCTGGACGGCGAGATGTCGCCCGTCCTCCTCCATGTCGGGGTCTATGCCTACCGGCCGGCCGCGCTCGCCGCCTACGCGGCCATCCCACCGGCCGCGCTGGAGGAGCTCGAAGGGCTCGAGCAACTGCGCTTCCTCGCGGCGGGAATTTCGGTCGCGGTGGTCGAAGTCGAGCCGCCCCCGTACGCGCTCCGCGAGCTCAACAACCCCGAGGACATGGCCCCGATCGAGGAGGCGCTGGCCAGCGCCGGGATCGAATGACGCTTGACACACTGGACCCGAAATATCGGGTCATCCTGTGCGACATCTGGGGCTGCATCCATGACGGTGTATCGCTCTATCCCGGAGTCGTGGAGCGCCTGCGTGGATGGAAAGAGGAAGGACGCACTGTCATCCTTATCACCAATGCGCCACGAACCGCCGAAGCGGTCGCCGGGCAGCTCGCCCGCCTTGGGCTCGATCGGGCGCTGTGGGATGCCATCGCCACCAGCGGCGAAGCCGGAATTGCGCGGCTGATTCAATCGCCGCGCCCCGTCGGTTTCATCGGCACGCGCGCCGACCGCGCGGATCTCGAAAGCCGCGGAGTGCGGTTTGCCGACGCTGAGGATTTCGACGAGCTCGCTTGCGCCGGGATCGACGAGACGCGCCGACGGGTCGAGGAATACGAGCAACAGCTGCAAGCCCTCGCGGCGCGCGCCGTGCTCCTGCATTGCCTCAATCCCGACCGGATCGTGATCCGCGGGGGCCTGGCGGAGCCCTGCGCCGGAGCGCTTGCCGACCGCTATCTTCAGCTCGGCGGGCGGGTCGAATGGTACGGCAAGCCTTATCCCGCCATCTACGCCCACGCCATGCGCCTCGCCGGCGATCCTGCCCCCGAACGGGTGGTCGCGGTGGGCGACGGGCTCTACACCGACATGCTCGGCGCCGCGCGCATGGGATTCGACTGCGTCTTCGTTCGCGGCGGAATCCATCGCGGCGAGGCTTTTCCGGAGGATTTCGGCCCGCAAAACGGTCTTGGCGACTGGCGCCCGGTGGCGGTTGTCGATTCGCTCGCCTAGATAGGCAGCGCAATGAAGCTCCTCGGACACGACGTCGGCCTCGATCGGCCATTCTTCCTCATCGCCGGCCCCTGCGTGGTCGAGAGCGAGGATTTGCAGCTGCGAACGGCCGAGCGCCTGAAGCAAATCGCCGAACGGCTCGGCATCTTCTTCATCTTCAAGTCGAGCTACGACAAGGCCAATCGCTCGTCGGACAAGAGCTATCGCGGCCCCGGAATGGACGAAGGCCTGCGTATCCTGCAGCGCGTTCGCGAAACGCTCGACGTGCCGGTCCTTACCGACGTCCACGACATCCCGCAGATCGCGCCGGTCGCCCAAGCTGTCGACGTCCTCCAGACCCCGGCCTTCCTTGCCCGCCAGACCGACTTCATCCACGCCGTCGCAGCGTCGGGAAAGCCGGTGAACATCAAGAAGGCGCAGTTCATGGCGCCGCACGACATGAAGAACGTGGTCGAAAAGGCACGCAACGCGGCACAATCGGCCGGGATCAACGAAGAGACGATCATGGTCTGCGAGCGCGGCGCCTCGTTCGGCTACAACAACCTGGTTTCCGACATGCGGAGTCTTGCAATCATGCGCGAAACGGGTTGCCCGGTCGTGTTCGACGCCACCCATTCGGTGCAGCTTCCCGGCGGGCAGGGGACCCGCTCGGGCGGCCAGCGCGAGCATGTGCCGGTGCTTGCGAGAGCCGCGGTCGCGGCCGGGGTTAGCGGCCTGTTCATGGAGACCCATCCCGACCCGGCGAACGCGCTGTCGGACGGGCCGAACGCCTGGCCGCTCGATCGGATGGACTCGTTGCTTTCCACCCTTGTCGAGCTGGACCGGACGGTAAAGCAGTCGGGATTTGAGGAGATGGACCTGTGAAGCCGACTGTGTTCATCCAGGCGAACGAACGCCAGTATCTCGGCGCCAAGATCTCGGCGCACAGCTACAAGCGCAATGCGCGCGAGCCGGACAGCTTCGACGTCCGGATCCTCCATGTGCGCGACTTCCCGCGGTTGCAGGACCCGAACCAGAGCATCCTACGCGGGGGCAAGTTGCGCCAGTGGGACCCTGACGACCTGCAGAGCTTCACGCCGCTGCGCTTCTATCCGCCCGAAGCGATGAATTTTAAGGGCGTGGCGGTCGTCACCGACCCCGACGTTTTCGCCCTCGGCGACGTCGGCGAGCTGTTTCGGCGCGATCTTCAAGGCAAGGCGGTCTGGGCGGTTGCGCGGCCCGGCCACAACAAGCGCCGCGACTATATCGCGACCTCGGTCATGCTGCTCGATTGCGCAAAGCTCAGGCACTGGCGCTTCGACGACGAGCTCGACGGCCTGTTCGGCCACAAGTTCGACTATGTCGACTGGATCGAGCTCAAGCGCGAGGATCCGTCGACCATCGGCTTTCTCGAACCCGAGTGGAACGATTTCGATCGGCTCACCCCGCGGACCAAGCTGCTTCACACGACGAAGCGCCGGACCCAGCCCTGGAAGACGGGATTGCCCGTCGATTTCACGCTTCGGCGCAGCTGGCCGGTCGATCTGCTGAACCGGATGCTGATGCATTACCGCCCCCATCCGGACCCCAACCAGGAAGCGCTCGTCTATTCGCTCCTCGCGGAGCTTTACGATTTAGGCGCCGTGACGAAGGACGAGCTGCGCGCGGAGATGGCCGCCAACCATATCCGTCATGACAGCCTCGAGCTGATCGACCGCTACCGCGGCTGGGACCCGCAGCTGGCGCTTGCCGCCTAGCGCGCGAGAAGCGCCCGCACCGCCGCCGCCGCTTCGCCCAACGGGTCGCAACCGAGCTTAGCTGACCGCGGCTCATCGAGGCTTCCCGCCAGGCCCTTTTCCAGCACACCCGTCCAGAAGCGGCGGATGTCGCGAACCGGGACGCGCAAGCCCGTCTCAGCCAGGCGATAGAAGAGCTGCCCCGTGGCGCTCTTGTCGGGAAGCAGCAAGCCGACCGGCTTTCCGCTCGCCACCGCGTCGGAGGTCATCGCCGCGCTGTCGGCCGTGACGTGGATCTCGTCGGCGTCTTGCAGCAATATCGGGTAGCGGGGAAAGCGCCCTTTGACGAAGCCATGCTGCTTGCCGTTGAGGGCCTGTGCGACCGCTTCCTCCATGGCCTTGCTGGTCCGCGCGCTGCTCACTGCGATCACGCTTCCGCCCTTGGCGGCGAGGTTGGAGGCGGCATTGGACAGCGCCTTGGGGCGCAAGGCCCACATGAACGTGTCGCCGCCGATCAGGAGCAGCCGGTGCGGGCGAGGCAGCTTTGCCAGCCATTCCTCTTCTTCCCGCGTCGGCTCGAGCCTGGGTGCGGTATTGATACCGAGCGGCAGCCGAAGGACGTTGGGGGCGCTGCGCACCGCATATTGCGGAGTCGTGATCACGAGGTCGAAATTCTCCGGGTCGAGACGCGGATTGCCGAGGCGGACAAGCTTCGCCTTGCCGCCCGACAGCTCCCGGATCGCAAGCGCCACGGGCACACTGCGAAAGCCGATCCCCAAAACGAGATCTGGCCATGGCGGCCCGATCCGTGCGCGCGAGGCTTCGTCGAGCGTCGCCAGAGTCGCCCCCAGAAAGCGGGGTGGCAGCAGGTGGAGCGCATTATAATCGAGGCCAATTGTCCGGAACGGCAGGCCGAGCTCGTCGGCCAGCCTGAACAGCTGGTTCTTGTCGCCGGTGCGCTCGCCGACCAGCACCCACACCCGCGCCTGGTCGGTCATGCCGGCAGCTTGCCCAAGTCTTGCTCGAGCAACGCGCGGACTTCGCTCGCCGCATCGACCACTGGGTTGGGAGTGTTGCTCGCGATCGGCTCGTCCATCGTTCCGACGAGCCTTTCCGAAAGCACGAATTTCCAGAAACGTCGCAGGTCGCGCGCCGGGTTCGTGTCCATGCTCCGCTCGCTTCCAAGAATTAGCCAGCCCTTGAGCTTGCGGTCGACCGGGACAAGTCCCACCGGCTTCCCGGTGACGACCGATTCGGAAATCATCGAGACGCTGTCGGCTGTCGGGAACAGTTCGTCCGCATCGCCGAGGAGAACGCCGAAGCGCGGGAAATCGTGCCTCACCACTCGCCATTCGCACTGGCTTTCGAGCCTTTCCTCGATCGCTCCGAGCACGTCGTCGCTGGTGCGAGCGCTGCCGACGACTATCACAGATCCGCCGGCCCGGCCTGCCCGATAGGCAAGCCTTGCCGCCTGGTCCGCGATCGTGCGCGGCCGGACGGTCCAATGCCGCGTGTCGCCGCCAATCATCAGCAGCAAGTGCGGGCGGGGCAGGGTATCGAGCCAGGCCTGCTCTTCCTCGGTCGGCTTCGGCGACAACCTGAAGCGGCTCATCGTCAGGGCCTGAAGCCGGACCGAGGGGCCTTCAGGCGTCAGATACTGGCGAGTCGTGAAGACGAGGTCGAACAGCTCGGGCGCGACGCGCGGGTGGCCGACCAGGACAAGCCGGGTCTTGCCGCCGCTTTGTTCCCGCACCCAGCGGGCGACCGGAACGGCGCGCTTGCCGACGAGGATGATCAGATCGGGCCAAGGCGGGACAAGCGTCTTTTCGCGAACGTCGCTCCGGACCGAGATCGCGCTCGCGCCCATGAACCGGCCGCGCAGCCAGAAGCGCCAGTTATAGACCAGCCTGCGGGTCTCGAACGGGAGCCGAAGCTCCTCGGCGAGTGCATAGACCTGCGCGAGGTCCCCCGGGCGGTGGCCACCCATCACCCAGATCCGGGGATAGGTCATCGCGCGCGTACCCGGCGGTATTCGCGCCGCACCTGGAGCGCGAGGATCGCGACCATCGTCGCGGTGCCGATGACGAACGCGCCGGCGGCGCCCACTACCCCGAACCGCAGGGACATCGGCGCGACGATCGCGAAATAGAGGATAGTCCCGACGACCCGCGCGACCAGCGGCCCGTTGTCGCGATGGACCGCGTAGAGCATCGGTGGAAGCGGGAAGGAGATCATGATCAGGAACGGTGCCAGCATCAGGACGACCAGCACCGGATAGGCAGCCGTGAACTGCGTGCCGAACAGCAAGCGGATGATCGGCTCGCCGGCAAGCGCGACCACAGCCAGGCCGGCCACGCCGACCATCGCGGCCAGCGCGGCGCCGCGAAGCATCAGCTTCCACGGCCGCTTCGTCTTGGCGTCCATGCGCATCACTTCGGGATAAAAGGCGCGGGTCAAGAGGTCGGTGGGCTTCTGGACGCTGTCGGCGATGGTTGCTGCGATCGCGTACAAGGCGGCGCTGGCCGGCCCGAGGAGACCGCCGACGACGAGCCGCGCGACCGGTCCCCAGGCGGCAGTGAGGCTCGCGGTCAGATTGACCCGGATCGCGAACTTCCACGCGCCCTTCAGTGGATGCGGCTTCAGTGTCGGGCGGAGCGCATCCGCCATTCGCTGCCGCCTGAGCTCGCGCCAGGCGAGCCACCATAGGAACAAATCGCCGCCTAGGTCCGTCACCCACCAGATGGCGAGATAGGCTTCGAACGGCGCGTCCGCCGCGAAGGCGATCCCGGCGAGGATCATCCGCGCGATCGGGTAAGTCGTGCCTTGCCAGGCGACGAGGTCGAACCGGTCGAGAGTCCTGAGCACGCCGCCTGGGGTCATGCCCTGCATCGTCGGAATGACGGTGCAGTAAAGCACGGCGGGGAGAACATATTCCGGCGGGATGTCGAACCAGCCGGCGATGAACGGAAGCAGCGCCATCGCCACCGCCATGCCGACGATCCCGCTCAAAATGTCGAGCCCGAAGGCGAAGCCGGTCGCCACCTTGAAATCCTCGGGCCGCCCAGCCGCAAGGCCCTGTCCGCCATAGCGGACGATGACCTGCCACGACTGGAACTTGGCTAGGCTGCTCGCTGCCTGCGCATAGCTGTGGATCAGGATGAGCAGCCCGAACATGGCGACACCCAGCGCCCGCCCGGTGATGGCGAGGGTGGCGATGGCAGCGATCGCTGCGACGATCCGCGATGCGCCGAGATAGCTGCTGTTCTTCAGCAGCGAGCGCATGTGCTCGTCTTTGAACCAGTGCCGCATCGAGGCCGGCGCTTAGGCGAAACCGCCGCGCCTGTCGCTAGCGACTATGCCGGCTCGGGCACCCGTTGCTGTACGACCTTGTCGGCGAGCGGCCCGTTGAGCTCGGCGAGATGGTCGAACTCGGCCTCGTAGCTCGCAAGGCCCTGGCTCTGCGACCGAAGCTCGGCCTCCAGCCCGCTCAGCTCCGCTTCGGGGATGATCGCCTCGATCCGGTCCCAGCCGGTCCAGCCGTCGCGCGGCCCCATGCCGAGCATCTGGCCGCGGCGGCTGGCGACCGCCGAGCTGACCCGGCTGGTCGCGCTCGACGGGCAGACGACGGTGACCTTGTGCATCGGCTCCAGGAGGTGTGGCCCGGCCGCTGCGAGCGCTTCGGACATGGCCAGCCGCCCGGCAAGGCGGAAGGCAAGCTCCGAGCTGTCGACGCTGTGGTAGCTGCCGTCCACAAGAGTCACCGCGACGTCGACGACCGGGAAGCCGAGCGGGCCCTTGTGCATCGCCTCGCGCACCCCTTCCTCGACCGCGGGGATCCACTGCTTGGGGACCGCGCCGCCGTGAATCTTCTCGTCGAAGCGGAAGCCTTCGCCGCGCGGCAGGGGCTTCACCTCGATGATCACGTCGCCGAACTGCCCATGGCCGCCCGACTGCTTCTTGTGGCGGCCCTTCTGGGTGACCGACCGGCGGATCGATTCGCGATAGCCGATCGTCGGCGGGCGCGACTTCACCTCGACCCCGTAGCGGCGCTTGAGGCGGGCGAGAACGGTGTTGAGATGCTCGTCGTTGACGCCGCGCAGCCGCATTTCGTGTGCAGCCTCGTCCTGCTCGAGCTGCAGCGCCGGGTCTTCCTCGAGGAGCTTGTGGAGGGCACCCGACATCTTGACGTCGTCCTTGCGGTCGGCCGGCTCGATCGCGAAGGTGCAATTGCGGGCGGGAAAGCCAATCTCGACCGCGGGCGGCACGGTGCCGCTGGTCAGCCATTCGCCGCCCTTGACGTTGTCGACCTTGGCGACCGCGACGACATCGCCGTTCTTGGCCTCGGTCACTTTCTGCGTCTTTTCACCCTGGACCCGGAACAGGGCCCCGAGGCGTGCCGTCTCTCCGCGGCTGGTCTTGAGGTCGGACCCCTCGGCGATCCGGCCGCCGAGTGCGCGGGCCAGCGCCAGCCGGCCGACGGTGCCGCCGTTGTGAACCTTGAAGACGTAGAGCGAAGGGTCGCTGACCTCGAGCCTTCCGGCGGTCGATTCCGGGGGCGGAGTTTCGTGGCGGAGCGCCTTCAGCAGCCGGCCGATGCCCCAGCCGCTCTCGGCCGAGCCGAACAGCACCGGTACGCCAAGGCTCTCGCCGGTCTCGCGCGCGAGGTCCTGGAGCACCCGGTCCCGGCTTGGGGTCTGGTCCATGAGCAACTGTTCGAGCAGCTCGTCGTCGTGGTCGGCCAGCTGCTCGAGCATCTGGTTGCGCGCCTCGTGCTCGCGCTCCTGGAGGTCGGCGGGCAGGTCGATCGGCTCGCTGTCCTTGCCGTTGTAGTGGAACGCCCGTTCGAGGGCCAAGTCGACGAAGCCGGTGATCTTTTCGCCTTCGCGGATCGGGATCTGGCGCGCGATCAGCGGCGACACGCTGATTGGCTGGAGAGCGGAGAGGAGATCGCGCAGGCGCCCGTGCGCCTGGTCGATCCGGTTGACGAAGATCATGTGGGGGATGCCAAGTTCGTCGAGCATCCGGAGCGCGGGCGCCGCCAGCGGGGCGCGCGCCGGATCGGGATCGACGACGACAATCGCGAGGTCGGCGACGGCGATCCCGCGGGCGCCGTCGGCGGCGAAGCCAATCGATCCCGGGCAGTCGATCAGCGCGAAATGGTCGTCCAAATAGTCGAAATTATAGAGATTGAGCTCGGTCGAGCCGCCGCGCGCGCGCGCTTCCGGGCTCGAATCGCCGATGCTCGTGCCATTGCCGACGGAGCCGTGGCGGTCGGTCGCGCCGGCCGCATGGATGATCGCCTCGGCAATGCTGGTCTTGCCCGCGCCGGCCGGTCCGACCAGCGCGATAACTCGGGTGCCGTTGGGTGCGATTCCGGTGCTGTGGGGCATGCGACTCTCCTTCGTCCGTCGTTAAAGGCGGGCGCGAGAGCGCGTGCGGATAGCGCTACTCGCGCACTACCGAAACGATGAGCGTCGGACTCTTTGGGAGCAAAAGCAAGACCGGCGGTCGCTGATCGAGGCCGGCCTACCGAGCCCTGAACAGCTGCCGCATCGCGGCGCGGTATGCGTTGCCTGAATCCGCCGAATGGGTGCCCCCTGGAACGTCGATGCGAGTGACGCGCCATGGCGT
>DASTDZ010000050.1:0-9928 GCA_035710105.1 Sphingomicrobium sp.
TCCTGGTGATCGAGCCCGTAGTCGTGCCCGATTTCCTGGCACGTCACCATGTTCCGCCATGCCGGCGTGTTGTAGGTCGACGTGTTGAAATAGGTGTCGTTGAGCTTGGTGATGCCTTGGCTGATATGCCCGTTGGAAAGCCAGATCTGGGCGATTCCGAGCCAGCCCGTGCGGCCATAGCTCGAATTGCAGACCTGGATGGTGCCCGGGACCGCCTTGCAGTTCTTCGGGTTGGTGCTTCCCGCAACCTTTGGCGACTGGATCACGGTCGACGCGTTCCAGTCCGCGATAGCACCGTTCAACGCCGCATCCCACCGGCTGTCGACGTTGTCACCGACCGGCACGGCTAGCTCGTTGTTGCTGGTGCGCGCCCAATGGTAGCCACCCCAGCTATGGGTCGCCAGCACCGGCGCCGACAAAGCGGCAAGCCCGACACCAGCTGCGATCACTCCCTTACGAATTCCCCTCATTGCACTCTCCTGACAGCAAGATTGCACGAAAAGGGCGTAAACCTGCCGCAACAGCAGTCCCGAGCGACGACGATTGAAGCTTGCCCCCCTCGCGCGACTGACTAGGAGTATCGATCCGTCTATCCGCGTCAAGCACAAAGTTTTTCTTTGGTTACAGAAATTTAACCAAGGTCTAACTCATCGCGCAAGACTGGCCATTAAGCAGCCGGAACCTTAATTGGCGGGCCGCGGCGGGAGCGGCGGCAGATCCGCGGGCGGCGTGACCTCGGGCCCGACGTCGGCGGGCGGTGGCGGCGCCGGCTCGTCGAACTCCCCGAACCTCTTGTGGCGGACAATGTGGGGCGTGATGACGATATAGAGGTCGGTTTTCGTATTATTCGTCTTGTTCAGCCTGAATGCCTGGCCGAGTAGCGGGATGTCTCCCAGGATCGGAATCTTCGACTTGGTCGTCAGCGAATTATCGAGGGTTAGCCCGCCGATGACGAAGGTTTCGCCGTCGCGCACGGACGCAGAGGTTTCGGCCTCGCGCTGGCTGATCGTTGGATAGCCCTGGGAGAAACCCGTAACGCTTGAAACCACAGCGTAGATTCGCGACGTAACGAAGCCATCCGGGCTGACGCGGGGCGCAATCTGGAGGGTCACGCCCACGTTCACATATTGCACCTGCTGGGAGACTCCATTGACCCCCGACAGGGTGATCGAGGTCAGGATCGGAAGCGCGTCGCCGGTCAGGATCTTGGCGGTCTGGCCGCTTTGCGCGGCGATCCGCGGGGTCGAGACGATCCGCCCGTTCCCCTTGAGCACCTGCGCGTAAAGCGCGGCCTGGATCTGCCCGCTGAGCACGGTCTGGTTGAGGTCGGCGCCAAACGGATTGAAGCCTCCTCGGGTGACGGTGCCCGTGGCAACCTGGCCGCTCGTATTGTTGAAATCGATTCCGAGATTGCGGACACCCTGCTCGGTCAGTTCGACGAACTGCGTTTCCAGGATCACGCTGTCCACCGGCACGTCGATAACCGCAATCTGCGCCTTGATTCGGGCGATCCGATCCGGCGAGCCCTTGATCCAGATCGCATTGAGCCGGCGATCGATCGCCAGGCTGCTGTCGACTGATTCACCGAGAGGAAGCTCTTCCTCCTGTCCCTGACTGGTCGGAGACACGTAAGTGGTTCCGCTTGTCGTCGCCATTGAGCCGAACCCGGGTTCGCGGCGGATGAAGATGTTGTTGGGCTTGACCGTCACGCCCTCGGTCAGAAGGCCGACGATCTCACTGACGTCGGCATATTTGAGCATCACCAGCTCGTAGCCGTCCTCGCCCGGAAGCGGATCATAGGCGGGCGGAAGCACGTGGGCGGTTGCAAGCAGCTCATCCTCGGAACCGACCGGCCGGCTGCCGACCGCCTCGGCGCCGGTCAGCCTGCGGACGGTGACCAGAAGGCGCTGCGGGCTGCTTTGCTGCGCCTCGACCTTGGCCGGCTGGGCCGCGGTAAAACGGATCGCGAGCCCGGTGTCGATCGGCTCGAGCTCGACCGTGCGGACCAGCCCGCGGAAATCGCGGCGGGCGGCCACTCCGCTCGCCTTCTGGGCGCCGAGTAGGAGCAGCGCCGGCTTGCTCGAGTCCGAGGCGATCGAGGAATAGCTTCCGACGCGGGGACTGACCGTGACCGCGAAAACCGCCTGGTCGCGGTCCTCGGCAAGAAGCTGGATGTCGGTGACGCTGGACGCGGCGCGGCGCGCCTGCGCGTACGCCGGCGAGGAGACCGCCGTAACCGCAACGCAGGTTGCCAACGAGAGAAAGAGCGCTCCCCCCGCGCGAATGAATAGTGAAGCCAATGCCCGCTCAAATCATTCAAAAATACAGGGAAATCCCAAAGCTCGATGAGCTTAGCATAGCATCTGCACTTGGCAAGCGCGGGGAAAGCCGGCCGGACCAAGCCTACTCGCGAGCCGGCCCGTCGTTGCCTCTATTGCACCCTGAAGCCGAAGCTTCCCTGATGGGCGCTACCGGCGGCGCTCGCCCGCCAGTCGACTCGATAGCTGCCCGGCCCGAGGCCGGGGAGCGGGACCGAGTAGCGCGCCACTTCGCCGACCGGCGTGATCATGGTCGGCATCGTCCCGTCCGGTCCAGTGACCGTCACCTCCATCAGCCTTGCTGGCGGGTCGAAATTGAGCACCAGCTCGTTGATGGGTCCTTCAACCGTAGAGCCCGCGGCCGGGGACGAGCCGACGAGGATCGAGCCCTGCGTCGAGCTTGCCGGAGCAGCCGGCGCAGGCGGTTGCGTGCAGCCGCCCAGCATTCCAATCAAAGCCGCCGCCGCTGCAAGGCCAAGAGCCGGATACGCTCGCATCGTACTTCCTCCTCGATCAGTCGCCGCTGATCCGCGGCATCCCGACGTCGCCCTTGCCGACCGTACCGCCAGCCATCTCGAGCATTCGCTGGAGCGGCTTGCGGGCCGCGTCCATCAGCTCAGAAGAAAGCTCGATCCGGGGCTCGAGGTCCCGAAGCGCGACGTAGAGCTTCTCGAGCGTGTTCAACGCCATGTACGGGCACATGTTGCAGTTGCAGTTGCCGTCTCCGCCAGGCACGCCGATGAACGTCTTTTCCGGGGCGGCCTTCTCCATCTGGTGGATGATATGCGGCTCGGTCGCGACGAGGATGGTGTCGGCGGGCGATTCGAGCGCGAATTTCAGGATCGAGCTGGTCGAGCCGACATGGTCGGCATGGTCGATGATGTGCGGCGGGCATTCGGGATGCGCCGCGACCGGGGCGCCCGGATGCTCGGCCTTGAGCTTCAACAGCTCGGTCTCGGAGAAGGCCTGGTGGACAATGCACACGCCGGGCCACAGCAGCATGTCCCGGCCGGCCTTTCGCGCCAGATAACCGCCGAGATGGCGGTCGGGCCCGAAGATGATCTTCTGATCCTTCGGAATCTGGTCGAGGATGATTTGCGCCGAGGAGCTGGTCACGATGACGTCGCTCAGCGCCTTCACCGCCGCGGAACAGTTGATGTAGGTGAGCGCGATATGGTCTGGATGAGCCTCCCGGAACGCCTTGAACTGGTCGGGAGGGCAGCTGTCCTCGAGGCTGCAGCCGGCGTCCATGTCGGGCAGGATCACGGTCTTTTCGGGCGACAGGATTTTCGCAGTTTCGGCCATGAAGCGGACGCCGCAAAAGGCAATCACCTGCGCGTCGGTCGCCGCCGCCTTGCGCGACAAATCGAGGCTGTCGCCGACGAAATCCGCCAGGTCCTGGATCTCGGGCTTCTGATAATAATGGGCAAGGATCACCGCATTGCGCTCGCGCTTCAGGCGCCCGATCTCGGTCAGGAGGTCGAGCCCCTTGAGGCTGGTGCTTTGAACGGTCATCTCTGTCCTTGCGCGGCGCGCCGCCTGCGCGCCTCCTCTATCGCAGCATTATATGAGGTCGACCGGTCCAGATAGGAAGGCTCCTCGCCGCCGGTTTCGCCGGGGAAGCGGGCGACGACCTTCGCGTCCTTGAACCCCGCGGCCTTGAGCGGCATCGCGAAGCTGCGCTCGACCGCCTGCCGGGCGGACTGGCGGGCGAGGTCCATCGGCACCTGTCCCCGCGCTTGGCTTCGAAGATCGGCGACCGCCGCCGCCCGGTTCGCCTGGTCGAGCCGTCCCTCGGCATCGGTGAAGGTCGCAAGCAGACCGCCCGAGCCATATTCGCGCGCGTTGGCGAGATCGACGTCGGGCCCGGCGATCTCCACCTCCGGGAGCCGCACGGTGAGCGTGTTCGTGCCGTTGTCCCAGCGGACGTCATCCTGCTTGAGCTTCGACAAGTCGAGCTCGTAGCGGACATTGCCGGGAAGGATCAGCGTGCGCTCGGTCGACAGGCCGAGGCGGTTCTGCCGCGCCGAGGTCACCGAGACATAACGGGCGACGAACACCACAAGCCGGTTCTGCGCGCGCATCGATTCCAGGCTCGAGGTCGCGATCGCCTTCGGATCCGGCCCGCCGAGGATGCGGTCCACGAGCCCTGCGCCGGCGAGCGCGATACCGAGAAGCAGAGCAATCGCGACCGCCCCGACCAGCAGCGGCAGTCTTATCCGGTCCCTGTCCATAACTCTCCGTCCTGGTCAACGAGCCCGCGGCTCTTCAGGTCCAGCAGGTGGGCGTACACCGACCCGCCCGCGGCCGCCGTCAGCCGCGGGTCGAGCCCCCGATAGGCCCTGGCGACGATTTCCGGAATTGGCCGCGCCCGCTCGCTGACAATAGCGAGGATCTGCTTCTCGCGCTGCAGCCGATGGCCGACCAGCGAGCGGACATATTGCGCCGGCCTGGTTACCGGCGGCCCGTGCGCGGGATAATAGATGCGGTCGCCGCGCCTTCGGAGCTTGTCGAGGCTGGCCATATAGGCGGCCATGTCGCCGTCCGGCGGGACGACGACGGTCGTCGACCAGCCCATGACGTGATCGCCGGTAAACAACGCGCCTTTGTAGGCGAAGCACAGATGGTTGGAGGTATGGCCCGGGGTTGCGACCGCCGTGAGCTTTTCGCCGTCCACCACGATCGCTTCGCCGTCCTGAAGCACGCGATCAGGCGCATAGTCGCCGTCGAACGCCGCGTCGGCGCGCGGGCCGACCGTCTCGAGCGCCAGCGGTGCACAACCGATCACCGAGGCGCCGGTGCGCTCGGCGAGCGGAGCGGCAGCCGGGCTGTGGTCGCGGTGCGTGTGGGTGCAAAGGATCGTGACCAGCGGGCGTCCGCCGACCGCCGCCACGATCGCATCGACATGCTCGGGCTGGTCGGGCCCTGGGTCGATGACTGCGACCTCGTCGATGCCCACGACATAGGTCTGCGTTCCCGTGTAGGTGAAGGCGGACGGATTGTGCGCCAGAACGCGGCCGAATGCGGGCTCGAGCGGTTCAAGGCTGTCGTAACGGGCATCCACCCGGGCCGGTGTGCCATGCGTGGGAGGCGCTGGCAAAGCGGCGCTCAGCAACGCATCAGATAGGGGCCGCGCGTGTCGACGACGTGATTGCCGCGCGCGATCTGCACCTCGATTTCGGTTTCGACCACGCCGCCGCAGACCTGGCGCGGGATCATCAGCCGTCTTGACTGCCCCTTGCGCATCGGACCGATCGCGATCTCCGCCTTGAAATCGCGGTTGCGAGTAAATCGCAGGCTGGTCGCGGCCGGGATCGGCTCGCCGGCCTTTACGGTCAGGCGCGTCTCACGGTTGAGCGCGACGCAAGGCCCGCCAACGCCAATGTCGCCGGGCGTATAGCATTCGAACGACAGTCTCGGTTTCGGCAGCAGCAACACCGATGTGGACGCGGTCGATGCAGCGGGAATTGCCGGGGGGACCACGGGCTTGGGGACGATCGGCTTGAGCGGCGTGACTCCGGGCACGGTAACCGGCCGGGCGGCAATCGGCGCGCTGGCGACAGGCTTTGGCGCTTTGACACCGTTGATCTCCGCGATCTTGCCGCGAATTTGCTGGACGAGCGCGATGCGGCGATCCTCCGAAATGCTCGTGCTTTGCTCGAGCTTGGCGGCCGCTTCCTCGAGCATGGCCATCGTTTCTTCCCGGGTGGCGCCCTTCTTGCCGCACAGCGTCACCCTGGTCGGATTGCTGCCGGCGCCCCAGGCGAAGACGAATTTTTCGCCTTCGCATTGAATGACCTTCCGGGCGGCGTCTTCAGCTGGAACATCGGCTGTCGCCGGGCCTGCGACCCGCGGCGCAGCAATGAGGGGAGTCGGCGCGGGCTCCTGGGCCGTGCCCGGAACCGCGAATGCGGCGACAGCAATACAAAACATGGCGAAGCGAGTCATGGGGATTCCCTAGCAAAGCCTGTCGAAAATGTCGGCCAGCCTCGCTGCACCGCCCATGAACGGGTCAGGCGGCCGTGCTTCGAACATAGGCGGCCGCGCCGCTGCGCTCGAGCGTTGCCCTGCGCGCGGCGAACGCCTGCGGGTAAATTTCGCCGAACAAGGTCTGAAAGGTTCGGTCCCAGCTGAACTGGCCCTGCACATGCGCCCGCGCCGCCGCGCCCATCGCCTGCCGGTCCGCATCCCAGACCTCAAGGATGTTCGCGGCCATCGAAGAGGAATCGTCCACGGGCCCGAGCCGGCCCGTTTCGGAGTCAACGCGGTCAAGCATGGCCCCGGCGGCAACGCCGACGACGGGCAGCCCCGACGCCTGCGCCTCGACGACGGAAACGCCGAACGTTTCGTCCGCCATTGCCGATACGTAAATATCGGCGCTCGCCAGCCAGCGTGCCAGCTCGGCCCGGTCGGTCAGATAGCCGGGCGAGACGATATGCTCGTGCGCCGCGTCGAGGATCGCGTCGCGGACCGGGCCCTCGCCGATCAGAACGAGCTTGGCGCCGAGCGCTTGCGGGAGCTTGCGGAAGGCGTCGACGACGAGCTGCGCGCGCCGTTCACGGTCAAGCCTTCCAACGTAGATCAGGAGCGGCTCGGTATCGCTCACGCCGAGCGAGCGGCGGAGCTTCGGGTCGCGCTTGTCCGGACTGAATTCCTCGAGCTCGACCCCAAGCGGCACGATTCCGACGTTGGCGACCCCGAGCTCGCGGAGCTTTGCCGCCCCGCCGTTCTCGCTCAGCGCATAAACGGCATCGAAACGCCGGTAGAGCAGCCCGCAATAGCGGTAGGCGAGCGAACGCAGCTGGCCGGCGACGGCATTGCCGACAAAGCGCTTGAGCGGTCGGTGCACATAGGCGGTCGGGAAATCGGTGAAATAGCCGGCGACGGCGACAACCTCGGGATGGCGGCGCCGGTAGCGGAGTGCGGCCCACGGCAGGTTGTAGGAATCCTGGCACTCGACGATGTCCGGACGGAACCGCTCGAGCGCCGCCAGGACCGCCCCGTTGCGCAGCAGCAGCCGGTAATTGGGGCTGCCCGGCACCTGCGGGGAGGCGATGGTGACGGTGATTGCGCGCCCATCCTCCCGAACCGAATCCTGTGCGCCGGGGACGATCAGCAAATGCCGGTGGGGCGTGTGCGCAAGGATGTGGTCGCGCTTGCGCCGCAGGTAGGTTCCGACGCCGCCGCCGACTTCCGACCAGCTCTGCGTGAGGTCGCAGATCAGCTGCGCGCCCGCCATGTCCGGGGATCGGTTCATCGCTGCCCTGACATCGTGCAGGCGTAAGAACAGAAAGCCAGGCCCAAGCGTCGGGAAACTTTACAATCGACGTTCACCTGCCCCAAACCCTCCTGCTATTTTTCCAGGAAAACTGCTGTTTTTATCATTTGGCACGCCTGTTGCTTAGAAATTGGCGTCCACTTGGTTCCACAACCACCAAAGGGGCGGTGCTGCGGTTTCTCTGGTCCCGCGTCACCGTCCCTTTTTGGTTTCTGCCTTCAGGCGGCTTGCGCTCCGACCAGCTGCTGCAGCTCGCCGCTTTCGAACATCTCCATCATGATGTCGGACCCGCCCACGAATTCCCCTTTGACGTAGAGCTGAGGGATCGTCGGCCAGTCGCTATACTCCTTGATCCCCTCCCGGATTTCCTGGTCCTGGAGGACGTCGACCGTCTTGTAGGGCATTTGCAGCCGATCGAGGATCGCCACGGCGCGGCTGGAAAAGCCGCATTGCGGAAACAGCTCCGTGCCCTTCATGAACAGGACGATATCGTTGTTGCGGACGATTTCCTCGATCCGCTCCCTTGCGTCAGCCACGTTCCATCTCCTCCGGCGCTGCGGTTTGAAGCTGCAGCGCATGCAGTTCCTGGCCCATCCGGCCGCCAAGCGCCGCATAGACTTTCTGATGCTGACGAACGCGCGGGACCCCGGCAAAGCTGCGGCTGACGACCCTGGCGGAATAATGGTCGCCGTCACCGGCGAGGTCGACGATCGTCACCTCCGCGTCGGGTATTGCAGCCTTGATCAGCCGCTCGATCTCACTCGCGCTCATCGCCATTGGCGAAACCGTCCTATGACTGTTCCTGCATGATCTGGCGCTTGGCCTCGACAAGCTTGTGCGCAAGGGCCTCGCGAATCTCCTCGTCGCCGACCTCAACACCTGCCGCTGTGAGGTCGCCAAGGACCTTGCGGATGACGTCCTCGTCGCCTGCCTCTTCGAAATCCGCCCGCACCACGTCCTTGGCATAGGATGCCGTCTCTTCTTCCGACAGCCCCATCTTGCGTGCCGCCCACTCGCCAAGCAGCCGGTTGCGCCGGGCGACGATTCGGAAATTCATCTGCTCATCGTGCGCGAACTTTGTCTCGAACGCGCGCTCGCGGTCGTCGAACTGGGTCATTCGGCCCTCGCCTTGTTCATCCTCGGTGGCGAGATAGGGGCGCTCGCCGGTCCCGTCCAGCGGGAGCGGTCGGCAGCCGATGAATCAGCCGGCAGCGAACCGGCGAGCGGTCGAGGCGAGGATCCGCCCCAGGAACAGCAACAGCTCCGACCCGTGGTCGCTTTCGATGTCGAACGGGCACCGCTGCCCAAGCGCAAGCAAGCCGATCGGAAGCGAGGCCGGGCATTCGACCCGGACCAGCGCCTCCGCGCGGATTTCCGGCGAGCCGGCGGCGCCGAACAGGGCATGGCCGCGAGCGACCGTCCGGACCTCGACTCGCGGTTGGCCGGACAGCATGCGCTCGACCCAGACCGGCTCGACCTCCGTGAGGCTCTTCGCCGAGGCATGGAAGGCGCGGCCGCCAACGGCAAGCGCAAGCGCAGCCGAGTCGATTCCCAGGATTGGCGGCCAGTCGTCGGTGACGGTTCGCAAGAGCGCCTCGAGCGAGCGCGAATCGACGGCTGCCAGTGCGGCCGAATGGATTGACGCGACCGCACCCCAATGGCCGCGGGCGAACGCGATCAAATCTTCGTTCGCTTCCTCGATCGCGCCGAGTCGCTCGCGCAGCCGGGCAACCGCCTGCTCCTCGAAATGGATCACCTGCCCCACGCGGCCAGTGATTAGGCGACAAGCCGTTAATTTCCGGTGGCTTTCGGGG
The DNA here is from genome assembly GCA_035710105.1 of Sphingomicrobium sp. Classification (GTDB taxonomy): domain Bacteria; phylum Pseudomonadota; class Alphaproteobacteria; order Sphingomonadales; family Sphingomonadaceae; genus Sphingomicrobium. The sequence goes on from DASTDZ010000050.1 coordinate 9,411, forward strand.
ATCACCCGATTTATCTTCGAGAGCTCAAGGAGTTGGAGGGCATGTCAATGCTTGCAGCCGGTCTGTCGTTACTCGCGGGTGCGGTCATCGCCGCGTCCCCGGTCACACCGTCGCCCTGGTTCGAATTCGAGGATTATCCAATGAAATCCTTCGAACGGAAGCACGAAGGGGTTACCTATTTCGAGCTTTTGGTCGCACCCAACGGGTCGGTCGCAAAGTGCACGGTCACCAAGTCGAGCGGTCACGAGGAGCTCGACAGGACGACCTGCCACCTCGCCTCGAAGCGCGCTCGCTTCAACCCGGCCCGGGATGATTCCGGCCAGACCATGTTCGGCGTGTACCGCAGCCTCGCGATCTGGGCGCTTCCCGACAACACGATTCCGGCCGCGGGCGGACCCGACCTCGAAGTGAGCCTCAACAAGCTGCCCGCGGGAACGGTCGAGCCGCCGGTGGTCAAGCTCGCTTATGCCGTCGATGCGCAGGGCAATGCTTCCTCGTGCACGCTGCATCCCTCCTCG
>DASTDZ010000051.1:0-31327 GCA_035710105.1 Sphingomicrobium sp.
GGTCGCCCGCCGCGACAGCTCCTTCGACAGCTTGACCCTTTGCGCCTCGCCGCCGCTGAGCGTCGTCGCCTGCTGGCCGACCTTGATGTAGCCGAGGCCGACCTCGAGCAGCATGCGCATCTTGTCGCGGATGCCGGGGACCGCCTTGAAGAATTCGGCCGCGTCCTCGACGTTCATGTCGAGCACGTCGGCGATCGACTTGCCCTTGAACTTCACCTCGAGCGTCTCGCGGTTGTAGCGCGCGCCGTGGCACACGTCGCACGTCACATAGACGTCGGGCAGGAAGTGCATCTCGATCTTCAGCAGGCCGTCGCCCTGGCACGCCTCGCAGCGGCCGCCCTTGACGTTGAAGGAGAAGCGGCCGGGCTTGTAGCCGCGCGCCTGGGCTTCGGGGAGGCCGGCGAACCAGTCGCGGATGAGGGTGAAGGCGCCGGTGTAGGTCGCGGGGTTGGAGCGCGGGGTGCGGCCGATCGGCGACTGGTCGATGTCGATGACCTTGTCGAGGTGCTGGAGCCCGCCGATGGACTCGCACGGGCCGCAGACGATGCGGGCACCGTTGAGGGCGCGCGCGGCGCCGGCGTAGAGCGTGTCGATGGTAAGCGAAGACTTGCCCGAGCCGGAAACGCCGGTGATGCAGGTGAAGGTGCCGAGCGGGATCTTCGCGGTGACCCCGGCGAGGTTGTTGGCGGTCGCGCCGTGGATGGTGACGTGCCTGCCGGTGCCCTTGCGGCGCTTGTCGCGGAGCGGGATGGCGCGGCGGCCGGAGAGGTAATCGGCGGTGATGGAGCGCTCGCAGGCGAGGAGGTCGTCGAGCGTGCCCTCGCACACCACCTCGCCGCCATGGACGCCCGCGCCCGGCCCCATGTCGATGACATGGTCGGCGGAGCGGATCGCCTCCTCGTCATGCTCGACCACCAGCACCGTGTTGCCGAGGCCCTTGAGGCGCTTCAATGTCTCAAGCAGCCGGTCGTTGTCCTTCTGGTGGAGGCCGATCGACGGCTCGTCGAGCACGTAGAGGACGCCGCTGAGGCCGCTGCCGATCTGGCTGGCGAGGCGGATGCGCTGCGACTCGCCGCCCGACAGGGTGCCCGACTTGCGGTCGAGGTGGAGGTAATCGAGCCCGACATTGTGCAGGAAGCCGAGGCGCTCGTTGATCTCTTTCAGGATGGCGCGGGCGATTTCGTTTTGCTGGGGCGTCAGGGTCTCGTGCAGCGCGCCGAACCAGGCGAGCGCGTCGGTGACGGAGCGGCGGCAGGCCGAGCTGATGTCCTCGCCGGCGATCTTCACGCTCAGCGCCTCGGGCTTGAGACGGGCGCCGCCGCACACCTCGCACGGGCGGCTGCCCTGGTAGCGCGACAGTTCCTCGCGCATCCACGCGCTCTCGGTCTGGTTGAAGCGCCGCTGCAAATTGGCGAGGACGCCCTCGAACGGCTTCTTCACCTCGTAGCTCTTGCGCCCGTCCATGAAGCGCAGGACGACCGGCCGCCCCTCGGTGCCGTAGAGGATCACGCGCTGCGCCTGCTCGGGCAGGTCGCGCCACGGCACGTCGAGCGCGAAATCATAGGCGCGGGCAAGCGAACTCAGCACCTGCATGTAATAAGGCGAGGGCGGTTGCGACTTGGCCCAGGGGGCGACCGCGCCCTTGGCGATCGTCAGCGCGTGGTTGGGGACTACGAGGTCCTCGTCGAACACGAGCTTCTCGCCCAGCCCGTCGCAGGCCGGGCAGGCGCCCTGCGGCGCGTTGAAGCTGAACAGCCTGGGCTCGATCTCGGCGATGGTGAAGCCGGACACTGGGCAGGCGAATTTCTGGCTGAAGACGATGCGGCCGGGCACCCCGAAATCGAGCTTCATTCCCGACGTGCCCACCCCTGAGCCGCTTCGCGTCTCTGTTCCCTCCCGCTCGCGGGAGGGGGTAGGGGGTGGGTCCGCCGGGTCGAGATAGGCGAGCCCGTCGGCCAGCTTCAGCGCCGTCTCGAAGCTGTCGGCCAGCCGTGACTCTATCCCTTCACGGATGACGATGCGGTCGACCACCAGCTCAATGTCGTGCTTGTACTTCTTGTCGAGCGCGGGCGCGTCCTCGATGTCGTGGAATTCGCCGTCGATTCGCACGCGGGTGAAGCCCGCCTTCTGCCATTCGGCGAGCTCCCGGCGATACTCGCCCTTGCGGCCGCGGACGACCGGCGCGAGCAGATAATGCCGTGAGCCTTCGGGCAGCGCCATCGTCCGGTCCACCATCTGGCTGACCTGCTGCGCCTCGATCGGCAGGCCCGTCGCCGGCGAATAGGGCACGCCGACCCGCGCCCACAGAAGCCGCATGTAATCGTAGATTTCGGTGACCGTCGCGACCGTCGAGCGCGGGTTCTTCGACGTCGTCTTCTGCTCGATCGAGATGGCCGGCGACAGCCCGTCGATATGCTCGACGTCGGGCTTTTGCATCATCTCCAGGAACTGGCGCGCATAGGCACTCAGCGACTCGACGTAGCGGCGTTGCCCCTCTGCATAGATGGTGTCGAAGGCGAGGCTCGACTTGCCCGAGCCCGAAAGGCCGGTGATGACCGTCAGGCTCTCGCGCGGAATCGCGACGTCGATCCCTTTGAGGTTGTGCTCGCGCGCGCCGCGGACGGAAATATGGGTCAGCATCGGGCCAGTTTCGTTCCGTTTATGTTCTGCTTACCGCGAGGGGCCACCCCCGGTCAACGCGGGCAGTGGAAGATGGGTGCGGGCTTGCACGATTGCTACCGGCCGAGGCGAAATTCCGCCACCTCGTCATAATGGGCGCCGTGGCGGGACAGCTGGCTTTCGAACAGAATGAAGCGCGTCACCGCCCACGGCTCGGACTCGAGGCCGGCGTTCCGCCGCTCGAAATCTCGCGCGTCCTCGGCGTTGCGGCGGCCGAACCGCGCCAGCGTTACGTGCGGGTGGAAAGCGCGCCGCTCCGGCTCCAGCCCCGCCGCGACGCAGGCGCGGTCGACCTTGCCGGCGAGCTCGGCGACCGGCTTTCGCGGGTCGACCCCGGCCCATAACGAGCCGCCGCTTCGCTGCTCGAAGCGGCCGACCCCGCGGATTCGAAGGGCGAAGCCGGGAAAGCGAATCCGGGCGAGCGTCGCCGCGACGTCATCGGCCAGCGGGCGATCGACCTCGCCGATGAAGCGCAGCGTCAGATGGAGATTGTCGTCGCCGACCCACCGCAGCGCCGGGCTGTCGTCCATCGCGTCGATCAGGAGATCGCGGATCGCCTGGGGCGGGCGGATGGCGACGAACAGCCGGTGCATTGCCGCTAAGATTGCCGATTGCGCGCCGAGATGCCAAACATGCGCATTCAAGGGGGTTGGCAATGGCGAGCGAGTTCAAGAAGCTCAGTTACCCCGAATATGAAGTGCTCGCGAAGCCGCTCCTCAAGGAGCTGGCGGCGCTGTCGCGCTGGGTTTCCGAGACCGGCCAGCGCATCGTCATCGTCTTCGAAGGCCGTGACACCGCCGGCAAGGGCGGGTCGATCGACATGATCGCGCGCGTCCTCAACCCGCGCCAGTGCCGGGTTGCCGCGCTTCCAACCCCGACCGAACGCGAGCGCGGCCAATGGTATTTCCAGCGCTACATTCCCTATCTCCCGGCCAAGGGCGAGCTGACCCTGTTCGACCGCAGCTGGTACAACCGCGCCGGGGTCGAGCCGGTCATGGGCTTCTGCGCCGAGGAGGACACCGAGGCCTTCCTGAAGGCGGTCCCGGAGTTCGAGCGCCACCTCGTCAACGACGGGATCCTTTTGTTCAAATACTGGCTGTGCTGCGATCAGGAGCGGCAGGAGGCCAGGTTCCGCAACCGGCTGGAAAACCCTCTCAAGCGCTGGAAGCTCTCGCCGATCGATATCCATGCCCGCGAGCGCTACGACGCCTATACGGAGGCCCGCGAGCGGATGCTCGAGGCCACGCACACCGATTTCGCGCCCTGGACCCTGGTCGAGTTCAACGACCAGGCGATCGGCCGGCTCACCTTGCTCCGCGACTTTCTCAACCGGGTCCCGGACACCACCCTGCCAGTCAAGGAAATGGAATGGCCGCCGCTGGCCGGCGAGCCGCTCAAGGAGCGCTACCGCGTCCTTCAGCCGATTCCGTCCTACGACATCGCCACCGCGCCCCGCGACTCAACGGGGGAGGGACTGATCTAGGAAGGCGCCAGGGGGCGGCGCCGGACGAACAGGGGAGGAAGCCAATGTCCGCGTGGAAACTGATCGGTCAGCTGACCGTCTATTATCTCATCATCGGGGCCGTCGTCTTCGTCGCCGTTACCATCTGGCCGGAGTTTCGCGGTTACCTTCCGATCGGCGGTGTCGAGACGTTGATCACCCAGCCCAGCCAGAACCCGCTGCAGAGCCTCGACGCGATCCGTTCGGAGCATGTCGGTAACCTCGGCCAGAGCCTGTTCTGGCTGATCGTCGCCATCATCGGCGCATTCCTTTGCGCCTTCCCGGTGACCTGGGTCTACATGACGATCCGAAGTGGCGCCGAATATGACCAGTCGCTGGTCAACACGATCCTGATCCTCCCGATCGTCGTCACCGGGATCGTCATCATCGTCCAGAACTCGCTGGCGCTGGCCTTTTCGCTCGCGGGGATCGCCGGCGCGGTGCGGTTCCGCAACTCGCTCAAGAGCTCGGGCGACGCCCTGTTCATCCTGTGCGCGGTCGGGATCGGCCTGTCGGCCGGCATCGGCGCGGTCGAGCTCGCCGCCGTCGTCAGCATCGCGCTCAACTATTGCTTCTGCTTCCTGTGGATGGCCGAATATGGCGAGCGCAAGGGAATGAAGCGCTACCTCGCCGACTTCGACGGGATCGACGAATCCGCGCCGCCGGAGCCGGACAAGAAGAAGAAAGACTAGCCGCCCGCGGCCCGGCAAGAGCAGGCGCATGGCCGTCAAGGACGCGCGCCTGTCCGGTTTTGCTTGAAAGCCCCTCTGTCATTGCCGATATTGGCGGCCGGGAGCACGGGCCCTTAGCCCGTCCGATAGGAGATGAAATGCAGAACCAGTTCGACCCGCGCACGACGACGAGCGGCTACGATCCCGCCGTTTCGGTAGGCGTTCCGCGCGCCGCCCGCGATGCGGGCCTCAGGTCGTACATGCTCAAGGTCTACAACTACATGACCTCGGGCGTGCTTCTGACCGGGATCGTCGCGCTGCTCTTCTACAATTCGGGGCTCGCGGCCCAGGTGATGCAGACGCCGCTGCAGTGGGTGATCATCCTCGCCCCGCTCGGCTTCGTCTTCGCCATGAGCTTCGGCCTCAACCGCATGTCGACAGGGACGCTCCAGCTCATGTTCTGGGCGTTCGCGACGGCGATGGGCCTGTCGATGTCGTCGATCTTCCTGGTCTTCACCGGGGTGTCGATCGCGCAGACCTTCTTCGCAGTGGCGGCCGCCTTCGCCGCCCTGTCGCTGTGGGGCTATACGACCAAGAAGGACCTGTCCGGCTGGGGCACCTTCCTGATCATGGGCGTCGTCGGGCTTCTGGTCGCGATGCTGCTCAACCTGTTCCTGCAGTCGCCGGCGATGATGCTCGCGATCAGCGCCATTGGCGTGCTGCTGTTCGCCGGGCTGACCGCCTACGACACGCAGCGGATCAAGAGCATGTATGCCTATGTCGCCGGCACCGACATGATGGGCAAGGTCGTGATCATGGGGGCGCTCAGCCTCTACCTCGACTTCATCAACATGTTCACGTTCCTGCTCAACTTCATGGGCAGCCGCGAATAGCCGCCCGTCCGGGAAGGGCGAGCAAGGAGGGCCGGCGGAGCGATCCGCCGGCCCTTTTGCTTTCGGCGTACGATCGATAACTACCCCAACGATTCGCGGGGGGGGGTGGATGAGGCATCGGCTTGGCCTGGCGTTGGCGGTGCTGGCGGCGCCCCTGGCGGCGCAATCATTGAACTCGACGGAGCAGGCTTGGAATCGCCTGGCCCGCGCCGACGTCGACGCAGCGCTTGCGCTCATCAGCGAGAACCATCCGGGCGCCGCGTCGGAACTGGGCGACAAGGACTTTCAGGAGCGGCTGGCCACGGCCCGGGCCAATGCTGAAAAGCGCTTGCCGCTGGTCAAGGATTTTTACGGCCATGCCGCGCTGTTGAACGGCCTCGCCAATGAATTTCGCGACGGCCACGTCCGGTCCAACGCGGTCCTTTCGCCGAGCCGCTGGACCTGGTCAGGAATCGTCATGGCACGCAGCGGCAGTCAATGGATCGTTGGCGCCCAGGACAAGGTGGCAGGCGAGCCCGATTTGAAGGGGGCAAAGCTGGTTGCCTGCGACGGTGTCGGGGCAGACCGTTTCGCGCGGGAGCGAACCGGCACCTTTTATGCCCATCCGGATATCGAGGCCGATATGGCCCGTCGAGCCTATACCCTGCTGCTCGACGACCAGAATCCGTTCGTTGCACGGCCTGGATCCTGCCGCTTCGAGCTGGCTGACGGACAGGCCATTGATCACCGGCTGGATTGGCGTTCGGTGTCGCTTCGCAACCTTGAAAAATTTGTCGGCGAGAGCGCGCAGCCGGCCCGCGCCGGTATGGGGCTGTCCTCTTTCGGCGGTGGCTATTGGATCAGCGTCGAGACATTTTCCAATGCCGCCGCCGATATTGTCGCCCAGGTGCGCGCCCGGCAGGAGGGACTGCGGGCATCGCCGACGGTCGTGATCGATCTGCGTGGCAACAGCGGCGGCAACAGCCAATATGCGGAAGAGATTGCTCGCGCCCTGGTCGGCGACGCGCGAGTGGAGGCGGCGTCGCGGCCCACAACAAGCTGCACCGGCATGTACTGGCGGGTAAGTCGGGACAATGCCGCCGCGCTTCGCAAGTTCGCCAGTGAGCTGCCGGCCGACCGCGCGCCGGAATGGAAAGCGCAGTCCGAGGCCCTCGACCGCGCATTGGCGGAACGCCGCGCCTTTTCGCCGGACCTTCCCGCTTGCGCCCGTTCCGAAGGACCGGTTGCGCGCCCTCGGCCGAAGCAGCTTCCGCCGCCGGCGATGACGGGTCGGTTGGTTCTCGTCACCGATCGCGCCTGCTTCAGTTCCTGCCTGATGGCGGCCGATTTGTTTCGCCGCCTCGGGGCACTGCACGTCGGCGAGGCGACCGACATGTCGACCCGCTACATGGAAGTGCGCGAAATCGTGCTCCCCTCGGGCCTGAGGACCTTCTCGACCCTGCAGAAGGTGGCGCTCGGTCTCGGCGATTTCGGCCCTTACGAGCCGCAGATCGCTTTTCCCGGGTCGCTTGCGGAAACGGACAAGCTGAAAGCCTGGGTCGCGGCGCTGCCGCGCTAGCCGAGGTGCCTGCGGAAGAAGTCCAGGGTCCGCCCCCAGGCGAGCGCCGCGGCCGCCTTGTCGTAGCGCTCGGCTGACGTGTCGTTGTGGAAGGCGTGGTGGACGCCCGCGTAATTGTACGCCTCGAGAGTCTTGCCCGCCGAGCCGAGCGCTGCGACCCACGGCCAGGCGGTCTTGGCGACGCGCTCGTCGAGTCCGGCGAGGTGCAATTGGATCGGCGCGGAGACCTTCGCCGCCTCGGCCGGGTCGGGCGCTGGGCCATAGAAAGGCACGGCGGCGTCGAGCCCGGCGCCGGCCGCGACCGCCAGCCGGTTGACGAATGCGCCGCCCCAGCAGAAGCCGACCGCGCCGGCCTTGCCGTTGCCGTCCTGACGCTGCCGCAGAAGCTCGAGGTGGCGGACCGCGTGGGCGACGGATTGCGCGACGTCGAGCTTGCCGATCATCTCGCGCGCCGAATCCTCGTTCGCCGGCGTGCCGCCGAGCGGCGACAGGAAGTCGGGGGCGACGGCGTCGTAGCCGGCGAGCGCGAGCCGTCGCGCGACGTCGCGGATATGCTCGTTGAGCCCGCGGTTCTCATGCACGACGAGCACCGCGGCACGAGGCCCTGGCTCTACCGGCCGGGCGAAATAGGCGCGATAGGTCGGAATCCCGGCGACCGGCACCTCGCTGGTCGTCGTCCGGACCCGCGGATCGTTCGGCGGAATGAGCGAGGCGGAGGCCGGCGAGGCGGCGATCGCGCCGATCATCGCCTCGGCGGCGGCGACGCTTCCGGCCAGCGCCACCATGCGCGACATGAACAGGCGGCGGTCCATGCCTTCATGCGTGAAGCGGTCGTAAAGCGCGATTGCGCGCCGACGGAGTTGCTCGTCGATCATCGTCATGCCGGCTGCGGCTGGGCCGCGGGCGGCTGCATTTTCGCCTGCGCCTCGTCATCCTTTTTCCAGGCGCGTTGAAAGGCTTCGCGCAACTTCAGCCGATCGACGTAGCGCGAGAAGCTGTCGCGCTGCGGAAGCGTTCCGAACTGCGTCCCCCACGCGATCGCGGAGCCGAGATAGACGTCGGCCGCGGTGAAACGATCGCCGCAGACATAGTCGCGAAGGCTGAACAGCTCGTCGAGCACGGCGACGACCTTCTCATAGCTTCCGTAGCCGAACATGCGCTCCTGCTCGGGGCTCGGGTCCCACTTCGCATAATGGTTGGTGACCGCCTGCTCGACCGGGCCGGCCGCATAGAACAGCCAGCGGTAATAATCGGCCTTTTCGTCCTCTCTCGGGCCGAGCCCGGCCTCCGGGAAGACGTCTGCCAGATAGGCGCAAATCGCCGCGCACTCGGTGACGACATTGCCGCGGTGGCGGATAGCCGGGACCTTGCCCATCGGGTTGACCGCCAGATAGCCCGAGTCCTTCATGCGGTCGTAGGGCACAACCTCCGTGTCGTAGGGAACGCCGACCTCCTCGAGCATCCAGCGGACGATTCGTCCGCGCGACATCGGGTTGGTGTAGAAAGTCAGCTCGGCCATGGGCATGTCTCCCTCGCAGTCGAAGGTGGTCTTCTACGCTTCCGCCAGGGTCTTCTCCAGCATCTCTAGCATTACCGCGATCGCCTTCACCCGAACCGGGCCACGGCCGATCGCTCCGAAATGCTCGACCCGGTGCTGCGGCCGGCCAGTGCGGGTCGCCACCGCGAAATGGACGAGCCCCTCCTCGCAGCCGTCGCCGGCCGGGCCGGCGAAGCCGGTGACGCCGATCGCCACGTCGGCGCTGGATCGGGCCAGCGCCCCATCCGCCATCGCCCGGGCGACCGGCTCGGACACCGCCTCGTTGCGCTCGAGAACGCCGGGCTCGATTCCGAGCAGGTCGGTCTTGGCCTGCTTTGTATATGTGACGAAGCCGCGGTCGAAGCCGTGGCCGGCGCCCTCGATGTCGGTCAAAAGCGCCGCCATCATCCCGCCCGTGCAGCTTTCCGCGGTCGAAACCGTCCAGCCCCTGTCGCACAGACGGCGCATCAGTTTCTCCGCCCGCTCGTCCAGTTCCCTGGGAAGCGCGGGCTCGAGCGTTTCGCTCAACCGCGTTCCCCCTTCGGCGGCGGGGTTGTGGCGGGTGGCTCAGCCGCTGGCGGCGGAGGCGGGGCCGCCGTGACGCCGCGCTCGGCCGCGCTGCGGTCACGCGTGGCGCGGAACTCGCTGTCCGCCGACCAGTTGGGCCAGGCGCGCGAATTGGCGAGGCTGCGCCCGACCAGGTGAAGCAGCTGCGCGTCCTGGGCGATGCCCGACATCAGCCAGGCCGGGTCATATTCGTCGTCGGGTTGGTGATAGCGCTTGGCGACATAATCCTCGGCGAGTGCCTTGCCGCGCGCGGTGCCGCCGTTGACCAGGTCGAGCCCAGGCTTGAAGCTGATCGCCGGGACGCCTTCCTGGGCGAACGGGAAATGGTCGGATCGGAAGAACAGCCCGGCGCCAGGGTTCTGCTCCGGCGTGAAGCGGCGGCCCTGCCGCTTCCCTTCCGCGATCAGCAGGTCGAGCAGTTCGAGCCGGGCATTGCCCGACATGGAGAAATCGCGGGCCGGGCCGAAAGTGCCCATCGAATCGGTGTTGAGGACACCCACGGTCTTGCCCAGCGGGAAGAGCGGATTGGCCGCGTAATATTCGGAGCCGAGCAGCCCTTTCTCCTCTGCCGCAACGGCCAGGAAGACGACCGACCGCTCGGTCCTGGGACCGCGCGCGAAGGCCCGCGCCTGCTCGATCAAATGCGCGATTCCGGTCGCATTGTCGGTCGCGCCGTTGAAGATCGCGTCGCCATTGGCATCGGGCTTGCCAATTCCAAGATGGTCGTGGTGGGCGGTGTAGATGACCGTCTCGTCCGGGTAGCGGGTCCCGGGCAGATAGCCGACGACATTGTAGGACGTGATCGTTTCGGTTTTCGCGCCGAGGTGCGCGGTCATCGTCGACTTGAGGTCGATCGGCCGGAAGTCCCGCCTTTTGGCCGCCTGCTTGGCCGCCTCGAAGTCCAGCCCCGCCGCCTTGAACAGCTGCACGGCGGTGTCGCGCTGGATCCAGCCTTCGATGGGCACGTGCGCTGCGGCCGGGTTCTGGCGGACGATGTCGAACATGGTGTTGGTGTTGGAATTCTTGACCGTCGCCCAGCCGTAGGACGCGGGCTCCGTCTCGTGGACGATCAGCAGCCCGGCGGCGCCGCGCCGCGCCGCTTCCTCGAACTTGTAGGTCCAGCGGCCGTAATAGGTCATCGCCGGACCTTCGAAATTGCCTTCGCCGCCTTCGAAGTCGGGATCGTTGACGAGCACGACGACGACTTTCCCGCGCACGTCGACGTCCTTGAAGTCGTCCCACTGACGTTCGGGGGCGGAGACTCCGTAGCCGGCAAACACCATAGGCACCTTGTCGAGCGCGACGCTCGTCTGGCCGTTCATCGGCGCGCGAACGGCGATCTGCTCGCCCTGGGTCATCGCCATGGGACCGGCGGGGGTTGCGAACTCCAGGTGCGGCGTGCCGGTGATGTCGGACTTGAGCAGCGGCACGCGCTGCGTCCACTGGCGCTGGCCGTTCACCACCTCGCCGCCGGGCTGGACCCCGGCATCGCGGAACTGGGCGACAAGATAATCAACGGTCATCTGCTCGCCGCGGGTGGCGGGGCCGCGGCCCTCATAGGCGTCGGAGCTCAAGGTCTGGATATGCTGCCGGATCTTCGCTTCGTCGAAGGCCGGCGCGGTTTGAGCCGACACCGCGACGGCCGCGAGCATGCCGGCGCCGGCAACGAGCCAGTGGAATGTCCTCATTTCTTGGTCCTCCTGCGCGCCACGCGCGCGCCTTTCTCGACGCTCTAACCCACATTGGGCGGCAGGGTTGCCGGCCTATTGCGCGGGAGCCGGGGGCGTCGTGTTGTCTTTGGTCCGGTAGCGGTCGAACCAGGCGATTATCGCCGACGCCTTGGCCGCTGACTGGCTCGGCCGGGCAGCGATCCCGCCGTGGCTTGCCTCGGGAACCTTCACCAACGCCGTGGGCACGCCCTTGAGCTTGAGCGCCGAATAGAGCTGCTCGGATTCGCTGACCGGGGTGCGGTAATCCTCGGCCCCGACGACGACCAGGGTGGGGGTTTTCATGTTGCCGACGAGGCTGAGCGGCGAGCGCGCCCAATAGGTCTGGTAATCCTCCCACGGCTGCTTGCCGATCCAGTAGCGGCCGAAGAACGGGACCCCGTCACTGGTCAACGCCATGCTGGTCCAGTTGATGACCGGCTTTTGCGAGGCGGCGGCCTTGAATCGGTCTGTCTTGCCGATGATCCAGGCGGTGAGGATGCCGCCGCCCGACCCGCCGGTCACGAACAGGTTGTTCTGATCCGCATAGCCCCGCGCAACCGCCGCATCGACGGCAGCCATCAAATCGTCGAAATTGCTCGCCGGATACGTCTTGTCGATGCCGTCTGCGAAGGCCTGGCCATAGCCGGTGGACCCGCGCGGGTTGGTGTAGAGCACGGCATAGCCGGCCGCGGCGTAGAGCTGGTAGTCGGTCGAGAAGTGGGGGCCATAGGCCGCATAGGGCCCGCCGTGGATCTCGAGGATCATCGGCACCGGCTTGCCCGGCACATAGCTGGCGGGAAGCAGGATCCACGACGGCACCTTGCCTCCGTCGGGCGCCGTCGCCTCGAAATATTCGAGGGTGCCGAGGTTTTTCGCCCCGAGGTTCAGCTCGTTGAGCCGGGTGAGCCGCCGCGTCGCGCCGCCGGCGGCGACGGCGACGTCCGTCGGCCGGTCGTAGGGGCTGACGGTGACGGCGACGGTGCCATTGCGCGAAACGCTGAAGCCGCCCCCCGCATAGGGCCGGTCATAGACCGGGCTCGCCGCATCCCGGGCGATCGGGCGAACGCTTCCGTCGAGCCCGATCCTTGCGACCGTCACCGACCCCGCTTCCTCGTAGCTCGCGAAGAGGGAGCGGCCGTCCGAAGCCCATTCGATCTGGTCGATCGACCGGTCGAGGCCCGGCGCGACAGGGCGCGGCGCCCCGCCGCCCACGCTCATCACGTAGAGCCGGTTCTGCTCGAACGCCTTGGGCGAATCGTCGAAGCCCAGATAGGCGATCGTCCGGCCGTCCGGGGAGACGGTCGGGGCGAGGTCCGGGCCGTCGCGGGCGGTGAGCGCGGTCACCTGACCCGAATCGAGGTCGAGCAGGTAGATTTCGCTGTCGCGCCCGGCGATTTCCCAGTCCGGCTCGCGAAGCGCACTGAACAGGATCGCGCGCCCATCCGCGGTCCATTCGGGGGCGCCGTCGTGATAGGCGCCGAAGGTCAGCTGCCGCGGTGCGCCGCCGTCGGCATCGACCATGAAGATCTTGTCGAATCCGGGCTTGATATAGCCCTGGCCGTCGGCGCGGTAGGTGACCTTGTCATAAATCTCGAGCGGCTTTGCCCAATTGGCGCCTTCCGGCTTGGGCGGCGCCGAGCCCAGCTTCAGCCCCTCGTCGGGGACCGTCATCAGATAGGCGATCCGCCGCCCGTCCGGCGACCAGTTGATCGCCTGCGGGCTGTCGGGGAGGCCAGTAATCCGAACCGTCTGACCCGTGTCCATCCAGCGCACGAACAGCTGCGGGCTTCCGCCCTCCGCGGTCGAAACATAGGCGAGGCGCCGCCCATCCGGCGACCAGCGCGGGTTGAAATGGTCGCCGGCGCCGGCGACCAGCGGCCGTTGCTCGCCGGTGGCGACGCTGACCAGCCAGGTCGACGAGCGCAGCTTGTCGGTCATGATGTCGCCGGTGCGCCGCACATAGGCGATGCTGCGCCCGTCCGGGCTGATCTGCGGGTCGGCGGCGGAGCCAAGATCGAACAGGTCGCGCGCGGTGAAGGCGGGATTCGGGGCATCGGCCGGCTTGGCTGCGGCCGGCGCGGACAGGCAGGTGGCGGCGAACAGCGCCGCGAACGGCGACAAGGAACGGAGTGGCTTCACTTGAAACTCCCCTGGGTGAGGCGCGCACGATTCACCTTTCGTCGTTCAGCCGCAACCTGAATCGATGCCTGGCCGCGAATGCCCGCCTTCGACTCATTGCGGACTGTCCATGATTGTCGAAGGACACGGGAAGGATGCAACGGCATGAGCGGCGTTGGCATTGGGCGATTGAAAAAGGGGAGGGCGGCGTCCCTCCCCTTGTTTCAAGTTAGCTACGCGGCTGCTGGCGTTATTGCTTCGTTGCGGTCCAGCGCGTCTTCGATCCGTCTTCCATATTTTCCCACGCGCCGGTCATCTTGCCGTCGGGCCCGACGGTGACTGTCGCCACCCCGACGACCTTGCCGTTGCGCTTGTTGGTTTCGCGGAAGCCGTTGTCGATGCGTTCGACCAGGACGAGGGTGCCGCCGATGTCGCCCTGAACCGGCACTTCGGGCCCGCCGATCTTCGCTTCGTAGCTCTCGCCGCTCGCCGAGCTCATTTTCAACGTGTCGCCCTCAAGGTCGTAGGTGACGACGAGGCCTTCGTCCGACACGGTCTCGATCTTGGTGTTCTGCCAGGTGCCCGAAATGGCGTGTGCTCCGGCCGGAGCGGCGCCGATCCGCGTCTGCGTGCCCTTGCCGGTGATCGGCGGCTTGTCCGGATTCGAGGAGTTGCTGTAGCTGAAGGTCAAGGTGTTGCCGTCCGGAGAGACCTGGAGCGTCTGTTCGCCGACGACCCGTTCACCTTTCTTGCGCGCAAACTTAACCGTCTGGGCGTCGACCTCCTCGACCGAGAGGCTGTCGTAATAAGGCCGGTCGGCGACCGGGTGGAACTGGCCGTCCGCGGCGACGGCCAGCGGCGGCGTGCATGAGCTGCATGCATATTGGCCGTCTTTGAGCACAAGGACGTCGGGCTTCTCCTCGATCTCGACGGAGGCGAGATCCGCCTTCCAAGTGCCTTCGATTGAATCGGCGGCAGCCTTTTGGTTGCAGGCCGACAGCGCCATCAGCGACACGGCGCCAAGCGCCGCGATCACGATCTTCTCCATCGATTGTCCCCTCTTGGTACCGCTCCAATTGCCATTGCGGCATGGTGGCGGCGGAGCGGCCCCTCACAATACGAGTCTGACCGGTGATCGGGTCGTTCGCGGGTTCCTAATCACGTTTGGGAGTACCAGGCAATGCAAACTCAATGCCGGGGGTCAGCGCCGCGCCCCTCGTAGGCTGTCGATCGCCATCGGAGCCTCGATCCCACATCAGCTCTTTTCTTTAAGTCTGAAGAGGTCAGCGAGTGCAGGCCTCGCTCGAGCCCCGCGCTGACGGCGCCGCGATAGTCGTGTTCGTCAGTCCCCGGACTGACTGCGCGCGACTACTCGCCTGCAGGCGCCTCGCCGCCGGCCGTCTTCTTCGACCGCGCCTTCTTGGGCTTGCCTTTCACGGGCTTGGGCGCCGCAGGCGTGATCTCGAAAGTCGGCGCATTGTCCTTGATCCGGACCTTGACCTCGCCGCCGTGCACCAGCTTGCCGAACAGAAGCTCCTCGGCGAGCGGCTGCTTGATCTTCTCCTGCACCAGCCGCGCCATCGGGCGCGCGCCGTAGAGCTTGTCGTAGCCCTTGGCGACCAGCCATTTGCGCGCCTCGTCGTCGAGCTCGATATGGACCGAGCGGTCGGCGAGCTGGAGCTCGAGCTGAAGGATGAACTTGTCGACGACGCGGGCGACGACCGCCGGCGGCAGGTAGGCGAAGGGCACGATCGCATCGAGCCGGTTGCGGAACTCCGGCGTGAACATCTTCTTGACCGCATCCTCCTGCGCGTCCTCGCGGGTGGCGCCGCCGAAGCCGATCGACTCGCGCGCCATGTCGGCGGCGCCCGCATTGGTGGTCATGATCAGGATGGTGTTCCTGAAATCGACCGTCTTGCCATGGTGGTCGGTGAGCTTGCCGTGGTCCATCACCTGCAACAGGATGTTGAACAGGTCCGGGTGCGCCTTTTCGATCTCGTCGAGCAGGAGCACGCTGTGCGGGTGCTGGTCGACCGCGTCGGTCAGGAGCCCGCCCTGGTCATAACCGACATAGCCCGGAGGCGCGCCGATCAGGCGGCTGACCGCGTGCCGCTCCATATATTCGCTCATGTCGAACCGCTGCAGCGGGATTCCCATGATCGAGGCGAGCTGGCGCGCGACCTCTGTCTTGCCGACGCCGGTCGGGCCCGAGAACAGATAATTGCCGATCGGCTTGTCGGGGTCGCGAAGGCCGGCGCGCGACAGCTTGATCGCGCTCGCCAGCTTCTCGATCGCCAGGTCCTGGCCGAACACGACTCGCTTGAGGTCCGCCTCGAGGTTCTCGAGAACGCGCTTGTCGTCGGTCGAGACCGACTTGGGCGGGATCCGCGCCATGGTCGCGACCACCGCCTCGATCTCCTTGACGGTGATGACCTTCTTGCGGCGGCTCGGCGGCACCAGCATCTGCATCGCGCCGACCTCGTCGATCACGTCGATCGCCTTGTCGGGAAGCTTGCGGTCGTGGATGTAGCGCGCCGAAAGCTCGACCGCGCTCTTCACCGCGTCGGGCGTGTAGCGGACCTTGTGGTGTTGCTCGAACGAGGAGCGCAGCCCGGCGAGGATCTTGATCGTGTCCTCGATGGTCGGCTCGTTGACGTCGATCTTCTGGAACCGGCGAAGAAGCGCCCGGTCCTTCTCGAAATGATTGCGGAACTCCTTGTACGTGGTCGAGCCGATGCAGCGGATCGCGCCCGACGACAGCGCCGGCTTCAAAAGGTTGGACGCGTCCATCGCCCCGCCCGAGGTCGCCCCGGCGCCGATCACCGTGTGGATCTCGTCGATGAACAGGATCGCGTCGGGCAGCTTCTCGAGCTCGTTGACCACCGACTTCAGCCGCTCCTCGAAATCGCCGCGGTAGCGAGTGCCGGCGAGAAGCGCGCCCATGTCGAGCGCGTAGATGGTCGCGCCCTTGAGTACGTCGGGAACGTCGCCCTCGATGATCTTGCGCGCCAGGCCTTCGGCGATGGCGGTCTTCCCGACCCCGGGATCGCCGACGTAGAGCGGGTTGTTCTTCGACCGCCGGCACAGGATCTGCACGGTGCGATCGACCTCGGGCATGCGGCCGATCAGCGGGTCGACCTTGCCGGCCCGCGCCTTCTCGTTGAGGTCGACGGTGAACTGCTTGAGGGCGCTTTCCTTCTTGCCCTCCTTCTCGCCCTTGTCCTCGGCGCCCTCGGGCGGCCGCGGCTCGGCCGAGGCTTCGCCCTTGCCGACCCCGTGGCTGATGTAGGTGACGGCATCCAGGCGGCTCATGTCCTGCTGCTGCAAGAAATAGACCGCGTAGCTCTCGCGCTCGGAAAACAGGGCGACGAGCACGTTGGCGCCCGTCACCTCGTCGCGGCCGGACGACTGGACGTGGAGGATCGCGCGCTGGACGACGCGCTGGAAGCCGCTGGTCGGAGTCGGGTCGGTATTCGTGTCGGCGACCAGCGCCCCGAGCTCATTGTCGAGATAATGTTTGACGCTCGCCCGAAGCTCGTCGCGGTTGACCCCGCAGGCGGTCATCACCTTGGAGGCATGCTCGTCGTCGATCAGAGCGATCAGCAAATGCTCGAGAGTCGCATATTCGTGCCGGCGGCGGCTTGCCTCGCTCAGCGCGTTGTGCAGCGTTTCTTCGAGTTCGCGGGCGAAACTGGGCATCTGGACTTCTGCTCCCACCGCCCCGGGAAAGAGCCCGGGTTCTCACGCGGACAATGTCATATGCGCTGAACGCGCGATCAAGGGGCGCGGTCCCGCTTATCCCCAATTTCTAGGAGCATGCGCCTGTGCGAAAGGTGAATGGGCGCGGCTCGGCTACTTTTGCTTCTTGAACAATTCTTCCGCTGCCGAGCGGTGGTCCTCGACACGCTTCACATGCGCCTCGACCCGCGCGATCTCTTCCTTCAGCGCCTCGACGCGCTCGCGCAGCTCCTCGATCGACATCGGGTCGAGGTCCTGCTTCCTGAGCGCGACGAGTGGATCGTCCGGTTTGCTTGGAAAGAGGTCGTCCAAGTCCATCAGCAGAGTCGTTGACCCGACAGGCGCGCAAGTCAATAAGCCGCCGCCGTGACCAGGGACGTTCCGGCCCGGATGAAGGCAGTCGTCGCTCCGCAGCCGGACGGCGCGGAGGAGCTGGCGCTGGTGAAGCGGCCGGTGCCGAGGCCGGGCAAGGACGAAGTCCTGATCCGGGTCGCCGCGGCAGGTGTTAACCGCCCCGACATCCTTCAACGGCGCGGCCTCTATCCGCCGCCGCCCGGCGCTCCGGACATCCTCGGGCTCGAGATTGCGGGCGAGGTTGTCGAGGCCGGGAAGGGCGCGGAGGCTCTGCTTGGACAACAAGTGTGCGCGCTCGTCGCCGGCGGCGGCTATGCCGAATATTGCGCCGCCCCGGCGGGCACCTGCCTGGCGGTCCCTGAAGGACTTTCGCTGGTCGAGGCGGCGGCGATGCCCGAGACCCTGTTCACCGTCTGGTCGAACCTGTTCGAGCGCGGCTTTGCTGCCGACGGCGACACGGTGCTGGTCCACGGCGGCACCAGCGGCATCGGGACGATGGCGATCGCGCTCGGGCAATTGTTCGGGATCAAGGTCCTCGTCACCTGCGGCACGGACGGGAAATGCACCGCCGCCAGCAAGCTCGGCGCGGCAGCGGCGATCAACTACCGCACCCAGGACTTCGTCGAGGAGGTCAAGAGCGTGACCGGCGGGCGCGGGGTCGACGTCGTACTCGACATGGTGGGCGGCGACTATCTGCCGCGCAATCTCGCCTGCCTGGCCGAGGACGGCCGCCACGTGTCGATCGCGTTCCAGCGCGGCGCCCGCGCCGAGGTCCCGATCCCCGACATCATGCGCCGGCGGCTGATCCTGACCGGGTCGACGCTGCGCCCGCGCTCGGTCGAGTTCAAGACGATGGTCGCCGACGAGATCGCGAAGACGGTGTGGCCCTATGTCGCCGGCGGCCGGCTGAAGCCGCTGATCGATTCGACCTTCCCGCTCGCGCAAGCGGCCAAGGCGCATGCACGGATGGAGGAGGGCGCCCATATCGGCAAGATCGTCCTCGAAGTGGCGCAATGAGCGACCCCGCCCTTGCCGTTCGAGGGCGGGAGGATTAAGTCCCGGCTGCCGGCCGCTCCGTGAAGGGGCGGCCCTATTCATTTTTGACGGAGACTAGCAGTGGCCCAGTCCGCTCAGCCCCTGATGCCCCACGCGACCGCCGCCTGGCTGGTCGAATACACCTCGCTCACCTTTGATCAGATCGCGGAATTCTGCGGCCTGCACATCCTCGAGGTCCAGGCGATCGCCGACGATACGGCCGCCACAAAGTTGACCGGCCGCGATCCCGTTCGCTCGGGCGAGCTGACGCACGAGGAGATCGAAAAGGGCCAGAGTGACCCCGACTACCGGCTCCAGATCCAGAAGGCGCCGGACCAGGTGCGGCGGACGAAGGGACCGCGCTACACGCCGCTGTCGAAGCGCCAGGACAAGCCCGACGGGATCGCCTGGCTGGTCAAGAACCATCCGGAGCTCAGCGACGGCCAGATCGGCAAGCTGATCGGAACGACCCGCACCACGATCGCCGCGATCCGCGACCGGAGCCACTGGAACATGGCGAACATCACGCCCAAGGACCCGGTCACGCTCGGCCTTACCAGCCAGCGCGAGCTCGATGCCGCGGTCGCCAAGGCGCAAAAGGCGGCCGGAACCACGGCGCCCGCCGACGAGCATTTCGAGGAGGATCGGCAGGCGCTGATCGACGAGCTTCGCGCCGAGCGCGAGCAGCACGTGCGCGATGCCGAGGCGGCCCTTGCCGCGGCGGAGGCGGGCGAGCTCCCGCCCGCCGACGAGATCGTCCCGGGCATTCGCGACCCGTTCAAGCGTTGATTCGCGCCGGTTAGAGGCTCATTCCCTCCGCCATGGACACGCCTGAGGCCAAGAGCGACGAGAACGGCGAGCTGAGCTTCGAAGCCGCTCTCGCTCGGCTCGAGGAAATCGTCCGCACTTTGGAGCGCGGCGAAGCGCCGCTCGACCAGTCGATCGAGCTCTATCAGGAAGGCGACCGGCTGAAGCGTCACTGCGAGGCGCGGCTGAAGGCGGCGCAGGCGCGAATCGAGCAGATCGCCTTCGGTAGCGACGGAAAGCCGTCCGGAGTGACCCCGCTCGATGCCGGTTGAGATCGTCGACGGCACCCGGCTCGACCTCGAAGCCGAAGCCGACCGGGTCTCCGCGGAGGTTGACGATTTTTTCTCGCGGCTCCTGCAGCCCCCGGACGACGGCCGCAGCCGGCTGTACGAGGCGATGCGCCACGCGGCGATCGGCGGCGGCAAAAGACTCCGTCCCTTGCTCACCATCGCCGCTTCCCGGATGTTCGAAATCGACGACGAACAGGCGCTGAGGATCGCCGCCGCGATCGAGGCCATTCACGTTTACTCGCTGATCCACGACGACTTGCCGGCGATGGACGACGACGACCTTCGCCGCGGCAAGCCGACCGTCCACAAGGCGTTTGACGAGGCGACCGCGGTGCTCGCCGGCGACAGCCTCCACGCCCTTGCGTTCGAGATCCTCGCCCACGAAGCGACCCACAAGGATCCACACGTCCGCTCCGACCTGGTGCTCGAGCTTTCGCGCGCCTCCGGCCCCAACGGCATGGCCGGCGGCCAGATGATGGACCTCGAGGCGGAAGGCCAGCAGCTCGACCTTGCCGCGGTGACCCGGCTGCAGCAGCTCAAGACCGGGGCGCTGATCGAATATGCTGTCGAGGCGCCGTGCATCGTCGTCCGACTCGCAAAGGAGGCGCGCACGCCCTACCGCGGCTATGCGCGCAACGTCGGGCTTGCCTTCCAGATCACCGACGACCTGATCGACCACAGCGGCAGCGAGGCGAAAGCCGGCAAGCGCACCGGCAAGGACGCGCGGGCCGGGAAGGCGACTTTCGTCTCCATTGTCGGGCCCGAACGCGCGCGGCAGCAGGCGCGGGTGCTCGTCGACCAGGCGATTGACCATCTCTCAGACCACGGCGAAGAAGCCGACATGCTGCGCGCGATCGCGCGCTTCGCAATCGAGCGGGACAGGTAAGATGACAGAGCGCATCGGGGTCTATCCCGGCACCTTCGACCCGATCACGCTCGGGCACCTCGACATCATCCGCAGGGCGACCCACCTCGTCGACCGGCTGGTGATCGGGGTGACGACCAACCCGTCCAAGGAGCCGCTGTTCACGCTCGACCAGCGGCTGGAGATGGTCCGGCGCGAGACCGCCGGGATTGAGGGCAAGATCGAGGTCGTCGACTTCGATTCGCTGCTCATGGACTTCGCCGAGCGGGAAGGCGCCTCGATCATCATCCGCGGGCTGCGCGCGGCCGGCGATTTCGAATATGAATTCCAGATGGCGGGCATGAACCAGCAGCTGAACAGCCGCATCGAGACCGTTTTCCTGATGGCCGCGGTCTCGCTCCAGCCGATCGCCTCGCGCCTGGTCAAGGAGATCGCCCGTTATGGCGGGTCGATCGACAAGTTCGTCACGCCGGCGGTCGCCGCCGACGTCGCCCGCCAGCTCGGCCAAAGCTGAAAGACCCAAGATGAAACTGCTCGCGCTTCCGTTGTTCGCCGCGGCCCTGATCGCCGGCGCACCGCCGCCCGCCGCGCCGCCCGCGCTCCCTCTCAACGCGCCGGCCGAGATCGCCGCCGACCCGGCCAACCGGCTGACGCTCCAGCTTTCCAACGGCGGGACGGTCGTAATCCAGCTTCGGCCCGACGCGGCGCCGATGCATGTCGAGCGGGTCCGGGCGCTGGTCCGCGCTGGATTTTATGATGGAACGATCTTCCATCGCGTGATCCCGGGTTTCATGGCCCAGGGAGGCGACCCGACCGGGACCGGGGAAGGCGGCTCGAAGCTCCCGGACCTCAAGGCCGAGTTCAACACTCTGCCGCATCTTCGCGGGACGGTGGCCGCGGCACGCACCGCCGACAACACCGACACGGCCAACAGCCAGTTCTTCATCATGTTCGCGCCCAACAATTCCTTGAACGGCAACTACACGGTGTTCGGGCGCGTCATCGCGGGAATGGATGTCGTGGACAGGATCGCGCCGGGCGAGCCGCCGCCCGAACCGACCCGTATCGTCAAGGCCAGCCTGGGGCGCTAATCGGGCGCCCGTGCGCGTCGACCTTTTCGATTTCGACCTACCGCCCGAGCGGATCGCGCTTCGCCCCGCGAGGCCGCGCGACTCTGCCCGGCTGCTCGTTGTCGAGGGAGACAGGATTTCCGACCAGCAGGTGCTCGATCTCCCGAACCTGCTTCGGCCCGGCGACGTGCTGGTGTTCAACGATACCAAGGTCATCCCCGCCCAGCTCGAGGGCCGGCGTGGAGCGGCTCGGATCGGAGTCACGCTTCACAAGCGGGAAGGGCCGCGCAGCTGGTGGTCGTTCGTGCGTAACGCGAAGCGGCTCCATGCCGGCGACCGGATCGAATTCGGGCAGGGAGTGTCGGCCTCCGCTGTCAGCAAAGCCGAGGACGGGAGCTTCCTCGTTCAATTCCATGGCGACGAGCCTGTCGAGCAATTGATCGCGCGCGCCGGGCGGATGCCGCTTCCGCCCTATATCGCCTCCAAGCGCCCGGCCGACGAAGCCGACCGTGACGATTACCAGACCGTGTTCGCGCGGGAAGAAGGCGCGGTCGCGGCGCCCACCGCGGCGCTCCACTTCACCGAGCGGCTGTTCGACGCGCTCGATGCGCGCGGGGTCCAGTGCGAGACGCTGACCCTGCACGTCGGCGCCGGCACCTTCCTTCCGGTCAAGACGGAAACGGTCGGAGAGCACCGGATGCATGCCGAATGGGGCAGGATCGACGAGGGCACAGCCGGCCGGCTGAACGCGGCGCGCGCGTCGGGGGCGCGGCTGATCGCGGTCGGTACGACGTCGCTTCGGCTGATGGAAAGCGCCGCAGAGGAAGACGGGACGATACGCCCGTTCGACGGCGACACCGCGATCTTCATCACGCCCGGCTATCGCTTCAGCGCGATCGACGGGCTGATTACCAACTTCCACCTGCCGCGATCGACCCTGTTCATGCTGGTCAGTGCGCTGATGGGGCTCGACGTCATGAAGGCGGCCTATGCCCACGCGATCCGCGAGGGCTACCGCTTCTATTCCTACGGTGATTCCAGCCTGCTTCTGCCGGAGCGCAAGAACTGATCAGGCGCGGCTGGGGGCGATCGCCGGATCCGCCGTCATGCGTTCGGTCACGCGCCACTCGTTCTCCCCCATGACCTGGCGGAGGTGGGCGACGCGGCTCAGCATCGTCAGGAACTCGCTGAAGAAATAGCCGAGCATGCCGTGGAACAGGAACCACAGGCGGTGGGAGCGGACCTGGGGCGCCGCATTGAGGTAGGCAACCAGGGTTTGCAGCGGGCCGGTGCTGAGCACGTAAATCGTCGCGGCGACAAGCAGCGGAACGAACCAGTTCAGCCCGAACACCGAACCGGCGCGCACGATCCAGAAGGCGAGGATCGGGAAGATCTGCAGCGACATCCACGGGAACAGGTCGCGCCAGGGCAGCATGTAGAGCATCCCGAGCTTCTGGCCGCTGTCGAGGTGGCGCGATTTCAGCATCAGCCAGGTGTGCCGGAGCGTCACCTGGAACCACCCCTGCGCCCAGCGTAGCCGCTGGTGGGCAAGGCTGCGAAGGGTTGCGGGCGCTAGCTCGGTCGAGATCAGCCCGGGGTCGCAGACGAAGCGATGGCCTTCGGCGACCGCCCGCATGGTCGAATCGATGTCTTCGGTCATCATCGACTTGCGCATCCGGATCGCGCGCAGCAAGGCGGTCTTCCAATAGCCGTTCGATCCGCCGAAGATCGCAAATCCCCGGAGCCGGGCGCTGCCCGGGTGCGCGGCCGCGTAAATCTGCTCAAACTCGATTGCGACCAGCCGCGTCAGCCAGTTGGTCGCCCCGTTGCGGATCACGCAATGGCCCTGGACGACGTCGGCGTCACGGGACAGCCAGCGCCAGGCGCGGCGGAAGCTGTCGGGCGTCGGGCGGTGATCGGCGTCGAAGATCGCTGTGAACTCGCCGGTGGCGAGCGACAAAGCGGCGTTGACGTTCTGCGCCTTCGACGCGCTTCCTTCCACTCGCAGCGGATGGAAATTGGGGTTGCGCTCCGCGATTGCACGCAGGGTCCGCTCGATCGGCAGGTCGTGCGGCGTGTTGTAGGCGAGGATGAGCTGGATCGGCGCCGGATAATCCATCGCCAGCAGATGCTCGACGGTCGCCTCGATGGTCGCGGCCTCGCCGTTTTTGTCCGACCGGGCGGCGGCGCGCGCCTCTTCAAGTTTTTCCGCAGTGGAGGCCGACGCCACGGAAGGCAGCGCGAGCGACGCCAGTGCCGAAATTAGCGCGAAGCGGGCCCCGCCTGGGCCGCTTGCGCGGCCCGAGCTTTGACTTAGCATAATGATCCCCCCGGCAAGGCTTTCTGCAACGTGGGGGAGAAACCGCCCGTCTGCTCCGCTTGTCGGCAGCCCTACAAATCCAAAGGCTCCGTTAAATTGCCGTTAAACTGGCTGTCGTTGAACATTTATCGTGTCCACTTTGGACACGTTGCCCGCCCGCCCAAAGCTGCCTAGGCGCTTGGCCGATGTCCGCTCTTTCCTTCCGGATCAGCGCCACCGATGGCGCGGCGCGAACCGGCGTCATCGCCCTGGCGCGCGGCGAAATCCGCACGCCGGCCTTCATGCCGGTCGGCACCGCCGCAACGGTGAAGGCCATGAAGCCCGCGGACGTCCGGGCGTCGGGCGCCGACATCATCCTAGGCAACACCTATCATCTGATGCTCCGCCCCGGCGCAGAACGGATCGCCCGGCTTGGCGGCCTTCACGCCTTCATGGGCTGGGAAGGACCGATACTGACCGACAGCGGGGGCTACCAGGTGATGAGCCTCAGCGAGCTGACCAAGGTCACCGAGGAGGGCGTGGCCTTTGCCAGCCATCTCGACGGGTCGCGGCACATGCTCGGCCCCGAGCGCTCGATGGAGGTGCAGGCATTGCTCGGCTCCGACATCATCATGGCCTTCGACCAGCTTGTCCCGGCCAGCGCGACGCGCGCCGAGCAGCAGGCGGCGATGGAGCGCTCGATGCGCTGGGCGGAGCGATCGAAGGCGGCGTTCCGGGGAGAGGGCGCCTTGTTCGGGATCCAGCAGGGCGGGCTCGACGAGGATCTGCGTGGCCGCTCGGCCGAGGCGCTGACGAAGATCGGCTTCGACGGCTATGCGATCGGCGGGCTGGCGGTCGGGGAGGGGCAGGCGGCGATGTGCCGGACGCTCGATTTCGCTGTCCCGATGCTGCCCGTGGACAAGCCGCGCTATCTGATGGGGGTAGGCAAGCCCGACGACCTGGTCGAGGCGGTACTCCGCGGGGTCGACATGTTCGACTGCGTGCTCCCGACCCGCTCGGGCCGAACCGGCCAGGCGTTCACCGCCTCGGGGCCGATCAACATCCGCAACGCGCGCTTCGCCGAGGATCGCGAACCGATCGAGCCGGGCTGCCCGTGCCCAACCTGCTCGGGCTTCGAGCGCGCCTATGTCCACCACCTCGTCCGCTCGGGCGAAATTCTCGGCGCGATGCTGATGACCGAGCATAATTTGTGGTTCTACCAGCGGCTGATGCAGGCGATGCGCGAGGCGATCGCCATGGGTCGGCTCGGCGACTTCGCGGCCGAGTTCCTGGCCCGCTATCGATAAGCCTAGATCGCGTCGTCCCTTATGTCCTCGGGGTCGGCGGGCAAGGCGTGCAGCTTGTCCTGAGTCCGCAGCTCGAAATCGCTCGAATCGTGGCGCTCATGAAGCTGCTGAGCCGGGTCCCCGGAAAGATTGTTGACGATCACCCCGCGCTGCACCGCCGGCCGCTCGGCGATCCGCTGCGCCCAGCGCATCACATGCGCGTATTCGTGGGTCGCGAGGAATTCGTCGGCGCCTTCATAGGCAAGGCCCAGCGCGATGCCGCCGTACCAGGGCCAGATGGCGATGTCGGCGATCGAATAATCGGGGCCCGCGACATGCTCGCTTTCCGCCAAGCGGCGGTCGAGCACATGGAACTGCCGCTTCGCCTCCATCGCGTAGCGGTTGATCGGATATTCCAACTTTTCCGGCGCATAGACGAAGAAATGGCCGAAGCCGCCGCCGAGGAACGGCGCGGCGCCCATCTGCCAGAACAGCCAGGACAGGGTTTCCGCGCGCCCCGGCCCGCTAGCCGGAAGGAACTCGCCGAACTTCTCGGCGAGGTAGAGCAGGATCGCGCCCGATTCGAACACGCGCACGCTCTGCACCCCGCTGCGATCGACCAGCGCCGGAATCTTGGAATTGGGATTGATGTCGACGAAGCCGGTGGAGAATTGCTCTCCGTCGCCGATACGGACCGGCCAGGCATCATATTCGGCGCCTGCATGTCCGAGCTCGAGAAGCTCTTCGAGCATGATCGCGGCCTTCTGCCCGTTGGGAGTCGCAAGCGAGTAGAGCTGCAGCGGATGCTTGCCGACCGGCAATGCCCGTTCGTGCGTGGGTCCTGCGGTCGGCCGGTGATGTTGGCGAACTGCCCGCCGCTCGGCTGGTCCCATGTCCATACGCGCGGCACGACATAATCTGGGCTGTCCGCCATCCGGGTCTCCTTCTTTCGGGAGGGCGAGCTAGTCACTCATGGCGCCGCTTTCCAGCACCACCGATGTGACCGTTCAGGAGGCGCTGACGTTGAGAAATCCCGGAAGCGGGCCGTTCCACTCGGAATCGGCGTCCGTCGGCTCCTTGGACTTGCTCCTGGGCTTGGGTTGCGGTTCTGCCTCCGCTTCCGCCTTGGCGGCGGTGGGCGGCGGTTCCCTTCGCCTATCCGGCCCGGCAGGCTCGGATCTGGCGGCCCGTGGTTCTGGTTCCTTGCGCCTGTCCCGCCTGGCGCGCTCGGGCGCGCGCTTCTCGCGCTTCACAGGCTCGGCTTCGGCTTTTTCTTCAGGCGGGCCCTTGTCCTCGCCAACTTCGGCGCCGAGCCGCGCGATCCTGGTGCCGAGCAGTTTCTCGATCCCCTCGACGGCTTCGGAATCCTCTTTCGTCGCCAGGGTGATCGCGATGCCCTTCATCCCGGCGCGGCCGGTGCGGCCGATCCGGTGGATGTAATCGTCGGGCTGCCAGGGCACGTCGAAATTGATGACGTGGCTGACCCCTTTGACGTCGAGCCCGCGGGCGGCAACGTCGGAGGCGACGAGGATGTTGATCTCGTCATTCTTGAAGCGGTCGAACTCGGCGATCCGGTCCGACTGGTCCATGTCGCCCTGGATCTGGCCGACGGAGAAATGCGAGCGCCTGAGGCTCGAGTAAAGCTCGCGTACCGTCGTCTTGCGGTTGCAAAAGACGATCGCGTTCTTGAAATGCTCGTGGCGAAGGATGTCGCGGAGCGCCTCGCGCTTCTTGTCCGAGCGGACCAGGACCAGCCGCTGGTCGATGTTGACGTTCGCCGTCGCCGGCCGCGCTACCTCCACCCGCTTCGGCTCGACGAGGAACTTCGCGGCGAGCTTCTGGATCGGCGGCGGCATGGTCGCCGAGAACAGCAGCGTCTGCCGCTTCTTGGGCAGCTTGGTGCAGATTTCCTCGATGTCGGGGATGAACCCCATGTCGAGCATCCGGTCGGCCTCGTCGATGACCAGCAGGTTGCAGTCGTTGAGCATGATTTTGCCGCGACCGAACAGGTCCATCAGCCGCCCGGGCGTCGCGATCAGCACGTCGACGCCTTTCTCAAGCGCCTTGACCTGGTCGCCCATCTGCACGCCGCCGATCAGGAGCGCCATGCTCAGCTTGTGGTTCTTGCCGTATTTCTCGAAATTCTCGGCGACCTGGGCGGCAAGCTCGCGGGTCGGCTCGAGGATCAGCGAGCGCGGCATCCGCGCCCGGCTGCGGCCGTGGCCGAGGATGTCGATCATTGGCAGGACGAAGGCCGCGGTCTTGCCGGTTCCGGTCTGGGCGATTCCGACCAGGTCCCTGCCCATCAGCACGGTCGGGATGGCGGCGCGCTGGATCGGGGTCGGCTCGGTATAGCCGCTGTCCTCGACTGCGCGCAGCAACTCTTCGGAAAGGCCGAGATCGGCGAAAGACATTGAGGGTCCAGAAGAAAAATGAAGGCTGCGGGACAATCCGCCGCGCCTGAGTGCAGCGGCTAACGCCCGCGCTCGCGCCTTGTCAACCTAGCCGCGCGGCTTGGGCACCAGCTGGCGGAAGCGCGCGATGGTGCAGCTTCCCCCCATCCGCGAGCGGATGACGTCCCGTCCCGCGCATACGCGGTGGTCCTCCGGCTTGAGGTAGAAGCCCTCGTAGAAATCGATCGCCGGGCAATCCTCCTCGAACTCGGCGCGGAACCGGCGCCCGCGGACGGTGACGAAGTCGACATGGTCGGGCCCCGACTGGACGGCGCCCCGGATCGCGGCGGCGACGAGGCACCGCGGGCCATCGCGCTCGACCCACTCAAGCCGCCCGGGCGGGGGACGTACAGGCACCCGGATGATCATTTCGTCCTGGACGACCAGAGTGCTCACGCGGTCGCCGGGCGCGGCCGTCCCCGCCATCCCGAACAGCATCGGGATGAAGGTCAGGATCGTGATGATGGTCACTTGGCCGGCCCCATGGTGGAAGGGCGTTGCAGGAAGGCGTTGAACAATCAATGAACCTTGAGCCCTGAGGCGTTCGCCCGAACAACGGTTGCGAAAGGCGCGGCGGTTGCATAAGGCGGCGCCGCAATCCCGGCCAGTTGGCGAAAACCGGCACGGTCGCGTGCGCGACAATGTTTTCGGCATGGCCGGCAGAAACCTAGCCTCAAGGAACACCCGGGAGATCTCAATGGCGAGTGAAGCGCAGAACCAGCAGCTGCCGCTCCTCTATTCCGCGCTCGAGCCGTTGAGCTCGAACGCCCACCGCAACATGAAGCTCAAGGTCGTCGAGAAGGCGCCGGTGCTCGCCAAGGCGCATGCGATTCCCGTGACGGTCGACGAGTTCCCGCTTCTCGCGCGCCATTATCCGATCATCTTCGCCATCGGCGACCGCCCGGTCCCGCTCGCGCTTATGGGGCTGAGCGAGGGGGTCAACGCCTTCCTCGACGAAGACGGGCACGCGATTCAGCAGGACGTCTATCTCCCCGCCTATATCCGCCGCTATCCGTTCCTGCTCGCCAGGCTGCGCCCGGACAGCGACGAGCTGTCGCTCTGCTTCGACCCGACGATCGGCGCGATCGGCGAGTTCGAGGATGGCCAGCCCTTGTTCACCGAGGACGGCCAGCCGAGCCCGACGACCCAGGCAATCCTCGAGTTCTGCGAGCAGTTCGAGACGGCGGGCCAGCGGACCGGCGCGTTCGTCGACGACCTGCAGGAGAGCGGGCTCCTGATCGACGGCGAAGTGGCGATCCAGCCGGAAGGGGCGAGCCAGCCCTTCGTCTATCGCGGCTTCCGGATGGTCGACGAGGAAAAGCTGCGCGACCTTCGCGGCGACGAGCTTCGCAAGATGAACCAGAAGGGGCTGCTGCCGCTCCTCTACGCCCACCTCTTCTCGCTGCCCTTGATCCGCGAGCTGTTCGCCAGGCAAGTGAGACAGGGCAAGGGGCCGATCAAGATGCCGGCCCGCCAGCCCGCGCCCGCCGAAGCGTGACGTTTCAGCGCCGGGCCGACTTGCGGGGCCCGGCCATCGCCCCAATCTAGCCTGCTGCCGGCGGTCCCGCGCTTCCCCTTCACGGGGCCGTCAGGCCAGCGCGCCCGCGGGTGCGTTCCTCCCTGAACTGCGCCGTCCCGGCTTAATCGGGGCGGCGCTTTTTCATTCCGCCGCCGCGGGTATCCGCCTCTCGAGCAGCGCGGTGCCGAGGCTGACGGCGAGCATCTCGAGGAAGCCTGCGATCGCGTCGAAGCCGGGGCCTGGCTGGCCGCCCTGCGCCAGATAGCAGCGCCGGTCGATCTCGATCTGGAGCGCCTGCACGCCCTCCGCCGGCGAGCCGTGCCGGTCGAGGACGTGGCCACCGGCGAACGGGTCGTTGGCGCTCGCCGAAAAGCCGGCCTGGGTGGCGATCGCCAGCGCTTCGGCCATCACCCAGGGCGCCGCGCTGCGGCCGTGGCGGTCGCCGAACACGATCTGCGGCGTGCCCTTCGAGGCCGGCATGGAATGGCAATCGAGCAGCAGCGCGCAGCCGAAGCGGTCGGCGATCAGCGCGAGCTGCGCCGCGACCGCGCGATGGTATGGGCGGTGGGCCTCGTCGAGCCGGCGTTCGAGCTCGGCTCGGCTGAGCGGCCGCCTCCACAAATTGCCGTGCGCCGCCGTCCGCGACGGCACCACGCCGAGACCGCCGCGCGCCCGAGCGGTCGCCCGCAAACCCCCCGGCGGGTGGATCAGGGCGGGGTCGATCTCGTCCTCGGCCCGGTTGCAGTCGACGGCCGCGCGCGGCGCAATCGCGATCACCGCGCCGGCACCGCGGCCGAGCGCCCGCCAAACCAGGCGATCGACCAAGGGGTCCTCGAGCGCCCGGAGCGAAACCAGGCCCTGGCGCGCCAGGGCAAGCAGCCAGCCGGGATAGTCGCGGCCGGCGTGGGGGACCGACAGCAGCACCGGGAGGGGTCCGCGCTGCGGGTGAACGACGGGAGGAGGGAGCGGAGTCACGGTCAAGCCTGTCCCAGATTAGGACCGCTCGAGAGCGGCGGCAACGGCCGGAACGCTCAAACGCTTCTGGCAAATATCGTCCATTCAGCGCATGATAGGCCCGATGCCGCGAATCCTTCTTGCCGAAGACGACACGTCGATGCGCGAATATCTGCAGCGGGCGCTGCAGCGCGTCGGCTATGAGGTCGAATCGGTTGGCTGCGGGACCGAGGCGATCCCGCTGCTCGAGGCGGGGCGCTACGACTTGCTGCTGACCGACATCGTCATGCCCGAGATGGACGGCATCGAACTGGCCCAGAAGGCGTCGGAGATGGACCCGCAGATCCGGGTCATGTTCATCACCGGTTTCGCCGCGGTTGCGCTGCAGAGCGGCCGCGCCGCGCCTGAAGCGAAAATGCTGTCCAAGCCGTTCCACCTCAAGGACCTGGTGGCCGAGGTCGACCGCATCTTCCAGAGCGAGGACCAGCACGGCCGACTCTAAGCGGGCGTGCTCGAGATTGCTTCCGGATTCCGGCGCTTGCGCCTTTGGCACCCCGCCCCTAAATGACCTCGGCTTCCGACCGGCGCCTCGCGCCGGGTGCGGTTTGCGGGTGGGCGTGTAGCTCAGTGGTAGAGCACTGTGTTGACATCGCAGGGGTCGCAAGTTCAATCCTTGCCACGCCCACCATTTTTCCCGCTCAATCCAATCATTTCGCGCCGGAGCGCAGCCAGCTGCGAACCGTGCTTGCATCATGCCTCCACATGGTCCGGAACAGCAGCCAGAAGCCGGTGACGGCGAGCCAGACCATGGCGAAGCCGACGAAGACGATCAGCGGGTGGTTGAAGCTCGTCCGCTTCGCATAATCCATATTGTGGAGCATCCAGAAGAAGTCCCACCACCGCCAGCTGTCGTTCCGACGCTCCAGCAGTTCTCCGGTCGTGCCTGAAACATAGTAGCTGCTGTTGGCATGGTCGCGAAAGTCGATCTGCCAGATCGGGAGCTCGTGCTCACGCACCGGCAGCGTGAGCTCTCTGAGCGCGACGACATTGGTCACGGCTGCACCGGATGGATGTGCGGCGGTGGCGATCGCTCCGGCAGCTTCGCTGTCGATTAGGACCGGCCGACCGTCTTTCGCATCGAAGAGCCGAATACCGTTCGAAGTCGTGACTTCCATTGCCAGTCCGTGCGGCAGGCCGCGAAGCGAAAGCTTGGAAATGGCGTCGCCGCCAAGTTCTTTTTGGATATCCGACCAAGCTGTGCTCAGGGTTGGGATAGGAGGCACCGGCGCGTCAGCGACTTCGCCACCGGCGACTTCGCCCATCGGTAGCAGGGCCATGGCAGTTCCGCTGATCGCCCAGATCAGGAACTGGAGGCCGATGACCAAGCCCACCCACTTATGGATCGTGCGGAGCCAGATCGACTT
>DASTDZ010000052.1:0-20563 GCA_035710105.1 Sphingomicrobium sp.
GGACCCGGCTTCGGAGCCTCGCCGCGGGCGAGCGCGTCGAGCACCGCAGTCATGCTGTCGAAGGTCAAATCCTCGTAATTGTCGTCGTTGATCTGGACCATCGGCGCGTTGGCGCAGGCGCCGAGACACTCGACCTCGGTCAGCGTGAACAGGCCGTCCGCGGTGGTGTGGCCCTTCTTGAGGCCCTTCTTGGTGCAGGCGGCGAGCACGTCGTCGGAGCCGCGCAGCATGCAGGGCGTCGTCCCGCACACCTGGACGTGGAAGCGGCCGACCGGCCGCAGGTTGAACATGGTGTAGAAGGTCGCGACCTCAAGCACGCGGATGTAGGGCATGGCGAGCTCGCGGGCGACGAACTGCATCACGGGAATAGGCAACCAGCCCTGCGTGCCCGTCTCCGCCCCGACCTGGCGCTGGGCGACGTCGAGCAGCGGCAGCACCGCCGACGCCTGCCGCCCTTCGGGATATTTGGCGATCGCCGCCTTCGCCCTGGCGCGGCTTTCCTCGGTCCAGTCGAAACCGGCCCAGCGCGCGAGGACCTCGGGGTCTTCGAGGGGCGTGTTGAGATCGGCCATTACTTCTCTGCCCTCCACCTTCTCAGCAGCCAGTGGGCAGGAGCCGTGAACCAGCTAACCATGAACACTACTATCTGGAGTAGAACCGCAAGGACGATCACCACCATGGGAGCCAAGACCAGCAGCCGCCACCAGCCAATATCGGGTAACGTCACCACTCCGAAGTAAACGAGGCCAGTGAAGACGATCCATGCTGCAACGAGGGCATGCGCCCTAGCAGGAAGCTTTCGCGTGTAATGGTCAATGCTGCCATTGACGGCCTCAAGAACGTTCACCGGTCGCACTCCCCGAAGACGACGTCGATGGCGCTCAAGACGGCGGTGGTGTCGGCGAGCATGTGGCCCTTCATCATGAAGTCCATCGCCTGCAGGTGCGAGAAAGCGGTCGGCCGGATCTTGCAGCGATAGGGCCGGTTGGTGCCGTCGGCGACGAGATAGACGCCGAACTCGCCCTTGGGGCTTTCGGTCGCGACGTAAACCTCGCCGGCGGGCACGTGATAGCCTTCGGTGTAGAGCTTGAAGTGGTGGATGAGGGCCTCCATCGAGGTCTTCATTTCCGCCCGGCGCGGCGGGAACACCTTGTTGTCGGCGCCGATCGGGCCCGACGGGATTTCTTTCAAACACTGGCGCATGATCTTGGCCGACTGCCGCACCTCCTCGACGCGGACCATGAAGCGGTCGTAGCAGTCGCCGTTGGTGCCGACGGGAATGTCGAAGTCCATGCCCGCATAGACCTCGTAGGGCTGCGACTTGCGGATGTCCCACGGGATTCCCGAGGCGCGGATCATCGGCCCGGAAAAGCCCCAGCGGACCGCGTCCTCCTTGCTCACCTTGCCGATGTCGACATTGCGCTGCTTGAAGATTCGGTTGTCGGCGACCAGGCTGATCGCGTCCTCGAACAGCCTGAGCCTGGTGTCGAGCCAGTCGCCGAGGTCGGCGAGCATCTTTTCCGGCAGATCCTCGCGCACCCCGCCGACGCGAAAGTAATTGGCGTGCATCCGCGCGCCCGACGCCCGCTCGTAGAATTGCAGCGTGTCCTCGCGCACCTCGAACAGCCACAGGTTCGGGGTCATCGCACCGACGTCCATGATGTGGGAGCCGAGGTTCAGCATGTGGTTGGAGATGCGGGTCAGCTCCGCCATCAAGGTGCGGATGTACTGGGCGCGGATCGGGATCTCGAGGCCCATCAGTTTCTCGATGGCGAGCACGAAGCTGTGCTCCATGCACATGGGCGAGCAGTAATCGAGCCGGTCGAAATAGGGCAAAGCCTGGGCGTAGGTCTTGTATTCGATCAGCTTCTCGGTGCCGCGGTGGAGCAGCCCGATATGCGGGTCGACGCGCTCGACGATCTCGCCGTCCAATTCCATGATCAGCCGAAGGACGCCGTGCGCGGCCGGGTGCTGGGGCCCGAAGTTGATCGTGTAATTGCTGATGTTGGAATCGCCCGGGTCGCGGGGATGGCCGAGCGGCTCGCCCTCGCCCACCCCGCCGACGCTCAGTTCGATCGTGCGGGTGTCGGTCATGCCGCCCCCGTCGGCCGCCTGCGGCCGCGCCCCTTGGGCCTGGGCTCGGCGATGCCGGTCGTCTTCACCGCTTTCGCCTTGCGCGGCTTCTTCGCCTGGGCGGTTGCCGCCTTTTC
The DNA here is from genome assembly GCA_035710105.1 of Sphingomicrobium sp. Taxonomy (GTDB): domain Bacteria; phylum Pseudomonadota; class Alphaproteobacteria; order Sphingomonadales; family Sphingomonadaceae; genus Sphingomicrobium. The sequence continues at coordinate 2,211 of DASTDZ010000052.1, forward strand.
GGCCGGCTTGCCGGCGCCGGTGTCGGCGGGGCTGTCGGTGGTCTTCGGAGTCTTGGCGGGAGTCGGCGGGTTGACCTTAGTTTCGCCTCCCGGCGCTGGCGCGGGAGAGGGCGCGCCTGGGGCCTCGCCCGTCGCCTTCTCGTCGCCCGGAAGCCTGTACTCCGGCCCCTCCCACGGCATCAGGAAATCGAAGGTGCGGAAGTCCTGCGGCAGGTCGACCGGCTCGTAGACCACGCGCTTCTCGGCTTCCGAGTAACGCAGCTCGACGTAGCCGGTGAGCGGGAAGTCCTTGCGCTGCGGATGGCCCTCGAAGCCGTAATCGGTGAGAATCCGGCGCAGATCGTCGTTCCCGGCGAAGGCAACCCCGTACATGTCGTAGACTTCGCGCTCGAGCCAGCCGGCGACCGGCCACAGCGAGGTGACGCTGGGCACCGGGGTCGCCTCGTCAGTGGTTACATGGACCCGGACGCGGTGGTTGCGCGTGAGGCTGAGCAGGCAATAGACCACCTCGAACCGCTCGGCGCGGTCGGGCCAGTCGACGCCGGCGATCTCCATCAGCTGCTGGTACTCAAACTCGTCGCGAAGGGTGCGGAGCACCTCGACCAGGTCGTCGCGATCGACGTCGAACGCGGTCTCGAGACCGTCGCGCGGGCGCGCCGCCGAAAGCCCCTTGAAGGCGTCGGCCGGGACATCGGCGTAGGTGGGAACGTGGGTTGCAACGCTCACCGCTCGATCGTCCCTTCGCGCCGGATCTTCCGTTGCAATTGCAGGATCCCGTAGAGCAGGGCTTCCGCGGTCGGCGGGCAGCCGGGGACGTAGATGTCCACCGGCACGATTCGGTCGCAGCCGCGAACCACCGAATAGGAATAATGGTAATAGCCGCCGCCGTTGGCGCAGCTTCCCATCGAGATCACGTAGCGGGGCTCGCTCATCTGGTCGTAGACCCGGCGAAGCGCGGCGGCCATCTTGTTGCAGAGCGTGCCGGCGACGATCATCACGTCCGACTGGCGGGGAGAAGCGCGCGGAGCGACCCCAAATCTTTCAAGGTCATAGCGCGGCATGTTCACATGGATCATCTCGACCGCACAGCACGCCAGCCCGAAGGTCATCCACCACAGCGACCCGGTGCGCGCCCAGGTGAACAGCTCCTCGGTGCGGGCGGTGATGAAACCCTTCGTGTCGAGCTGGTGGCGCATCGCCTCGAACAGCTCGCGGTCGGTCGCGCCCGGGACGAGCCCCGCCGCCCGGGCGAGTTCCTCCTCGGTCGGCATCGGGTCGTGCTGGGGGTCGAGCATCACTCCCATTCGAGCGCGCCCTTCTTCCAGGCGTAGGCGAGTCCGAACGCGAGCTCGGCGAGGAAGATCATCATCGCGATCCAGCCGGCCCAGCCGGTCTGGTCGAGGCTCACCGCCCAGGGAAACAGGAAGGCGGCTTCGAGGTCGAAGACGATGAACAGGATGGCGATCAGGTAGAAGCGCACGTCGAACTGGGCGCGGCTGTCCTCGAACGCGGGGAACCCGCATTCATATTCGGAAAGCTTCTGCGGGTCGGGCCGGTGCGCCCCGGTCAGCCGCGCGACCAGCATCGGCAGCACGACGAACGCGAACGACAGGCCGAGCGCGACCAGCAGGAAGAGCAGGATCGGCAGGTAACCGGCGGCGACGCTGGCCAAGGGGAACTCCAGGGGGCTTGAAACTCGGCCGCGCTTTAGGACAGCGAGCCCATGCGGGCAACCGTCTCGACGCCGTGCCTGCAGGTTGACAGAGCCGCTCGGCTCGAACAGCCTCCTGCGGGTCAGGGGGGACCCATGCGCACACCCATTTTAGCCGTCGCCATCGGCCTGCTCGGCGCGTCTCCGGCGCTCGCCCAGCAGGTTACGGCCAAGGACCCGCAGTCCATCGCCCGGGCACTTCTCGCCTCCGGCTACCAGGCGGAAATCAAGAAGGATGGCGAGGGCGACCCGATGATCATGAGCGCTTCGTCCGGAACCCGGTTCGGAGTCTTCTTCTACAATTGCACCAACCACGCGAACTGCGCGACCGTGCAATTCCACGCGGGCTTCGACACCGACCCGGGCAAGGCGCCCTCGCTGGAGAAGATCAACGCCTGGAACCGCACCCAGCGTTTCGGGCGCGCCTATCTGGACAATGAAGGCGACCCGGTCATCGAGATGGACATCGACCTCGACGACGGCGGCATGTCGCAGGCACTGTTCCTCGACAACCTCGAGTTCTGGGTCTCCGTGCTGGCGCAGTTCGAAAAGGAAATCGGCTGGTAGGAGGCCGCCGGCTCAGGCCTTCACCGCTCGCGCCACCAGCTTCTGCAGCTTGCTGTGGATGGAGGCGGAGGCCGCGACATATTCGCGCCGCTCGAACGAGCGGTCGGAGCCGCGGTAGTCGGTGACGAACCCGCCAGCCTCCTTGACGAGCAGGACTCCGGCGGCCGTGTCCCAGATGTCGAGGTCGTCTTCCCAGAAGCCGTCGAAGCGGCCCGCGGCAACCCAGGCGAGGTCAAGCGCGGCCGAGCCGAGGCGGCGGATCCCCGAAACTTCCGGAGCGACGGCCGCGTAGATTTTCGCCCAGCTTTCCGGAATCCCCCGGCCGCAGTGCGGGATTCCCGTGCCGATCAGGCTTTCGACGAGGTCGCGCCGCGCCGACACGCGAAGCCGCCGGGCCTGCAACCAGGCGCCCCTGCCCTTTTCCGCCCAGAAGCCCTCGTCGGTCAGCGGTTGGTAGACCATCGCGTGGGTGATTTCGCCGCGTCCGTCCGGGCGCTTTTCCTCGACCGCGATCGAAATCGCGAAATGGGGGATTCCGTGAAGGAAATTGGTCGTTCCGTCGAGCGGATCGACGATCCAGCGCGGCTTGGCCGGGTTGCCGGCGATCTCGCCGCCTTCCTCCAGCACCATGCCCCAGTCGGGCCGGGCGCTCCGAAGCTCCTCGACGATGGTCGCCTCCGCGCGCTTGTCGGCCATGGAGACGAAATCGGCGGGCCCCTTGCGACTGACCTGCAGCTGCTCGACCTCGCCGAAATCGCGCCGCAAGCGCGGCGCCGCCTTGCGGACGGCCCGTTCCATGACGGTGATGAGGCCGGAGTGGGAGACCATGCGGCGGCGCCTAATCCGCCCGTTTCACATATTCCTGGGTGTACGGGTCGACGACGATCCGCGTTCCCGCGGTGATGTGCGGCGGGACCATCACGCGCACCCCATTGTCGAGGATCGCGGGCTTGTAGCTCGAGCTGGCGGTCTGGCCCTTCACGACGGCGTCGGCCTCGACGATCGTCGCCTCGATTTGGTCGGGCAGCTGAACCGAGATCGGCCGCTCGTTGTACAGCTCCATCACCACGTCCATCCCGTCCTGAAGAAAGGCGGCGGGCTCGCCGATCAGATCCTCCGGCAGCGACACCTGCTCGTATGTGTCCTTGTCCATGAACACGAGCATGTCGCCGTCGTGATAGAGGTACTGGAAGTCCTTGGTGTCGAGCCGCACCCGCTCGACCGTCTCGGCGGAGCGGAATCGCACGTTGGTCTTGCGGCCGTCGATCAGGTTCTTCATCTCGACCTGCATATAGGCGCCGCCCTTGCCCGGCTGGGTGTGCTGGATCTTCACCGCGCGCCAGATGCCGCCTTCATACTCGATGATATTGCCCGGACGGATGTCCACGCCGCTGATCTTCATTGCGATCGCCTGCTCGTATTGGAATTGAGGGATTGGCGCGCGCTCTAGCCGCTGGCCCTTTTCCCGGCAAGCAGCGGGTACGGATTGATCGGATTGCCCTGCCACCATTTTTCGCCCGGCTGCATGCGGTTGATCGCGAAATGGAGGTGGGGGCCGGCCGCGCTGGCGTTGCCGGTCGAGCCGACGCGCCCGATCAGCTGGCCGCGCTTCACTTTCTGCCCCTCGGCAAGCCCGGGCGCATAGCTTTGCAGGTGCGCGTAATAATAGATCCAGCGCTGGTCAGGCGAGCGCACGTAGGCGGTGATCCCGCCACCGCCTTCGGAATAGAACAGCTTCTCGACGATGCCGTCGGCTGCCGCCAGAACCGGCGTCCCTGCCGCCGCCATGATGTCGATCGCGTCGTGGGTGCGCGCTCCGCCGGCCCGGGCGGCGGTATAGGTGTCGACGAGCTGGTCTGGGCGAACCCCCTGCACCGGGATGGCAAGGCCGGCGGGCCCGACCCACAGACCTTCGGCGATGGTGACCGGCGGCTGCGCCTCCGGGTCGAGCGTGATCTTTGCCCCGGCCGGCTCGACCTTGCCGTCCTCGGACGGCGCGGTGGCGGTGATATTGTAGGCGAAGAACCAGAGCGTGCTGGTCAGGATCGCGGTCACCACCGCGGTCGAAATGATCGTGAACTTGCGCCCTGCCATTGCCAGCGGCCGTCCTCTTCGCCTGACTGTTGTCCGGGTGGAACGATGCGGCGGCGATAGGTTTCCTTGCGCTTCCGCGCGGCCGCCGATTGGCATCCGCCCCAAAGTGACGCAGATAGCGCGCATGGCCGAGACCGAAGCGCCCCCTTATTACGACCCGCCGTCGGTCCCCTTTTCCATGCAAAGGTCCGAGCTTCGGGCCGAAGTCGGGCGAAAGGTCGGCGAGACCCTCGACTGGACCGCGGGCGTCTGGCGGCTCGGCGCAAGCCGCGAGCGGCCGATCCAGCTTTACATCCGCGAGGAGTTCCTGACGCACGAGGAATGCGGGCAGCTGTGCGAGCGGATCGATTCCGGGGTCTATCCCTCGCCGCTCTACGAGAAGGAAAAATATGAGGGCGTGAGGACCAGCCAGAGCTGCAATCTCGACGTCTACGATCCGGTCGTCGCCGATATCGAGAGCCGGATCGCGAACCTGCTCGGAATCAACCGCGCCTGGGGCGAGCCGCTGCAGGGCCAGAAATATGCGGTCGGGCAGGAGTTCAAGGCCCACGCCGACTTCTTTTACGTCGATCAGCCTTATTGGGCCGAGTACGAGCCGCACGGCGGCCAGCGGACCTGGACGGCGATGATCTATCTGAACGAGCCCGGAGCGGGCGGCGGCACCGGCTTCCCCTACCTCGACGTCACGGTCCAGCCGAGGCTCGGGCGGCTGCTCATCTGGAACAACATGGCGCTGGACGGGAGCCCCAACCCCTGGACCCAGCACGAGGGCCAGCCGGTCGAGGCCGGGGTCAAATATATCGTCACCAAATGGTACCGCGAGCGGCCGTTCGCCTGATGCTCAGCCCTCGAGCGCCCCGGCGAAGCGCCGGACTGCCTCGGCGGGATCGTCCGCTCCCCACACCGCCTGGCAAACCGCCAGGAAATCGGCCCCCGCCTCGACCAGCGGCTTCGCATTGTCCGCCGTGATACCGCCGATCGCGACGCACGGGATCTCGAACAAAGCCGACCACCAGGTGAGGATCGAGGGGTCGGGGCGATAGTCGCTCGGCTTGGTCGTCGTCGGATAGAAGGCGCCGAACGCGACATAGTCCGCGCCCGCCTCGCCCGCTTCCATCGCCAGGTGGCGGCTGTCGTGGCAGGTCTTGCCGATCTGCGCCGAAGGGCCGAGCAGCGCCCGCGCCTCGCGGATGTCGCCGTCGCTCTGGCCGAGATGCACGCCGTCGGCGCCGATCCGCCTGGCGAGCGCGATCGAGTCGTTGACGATGAAGGCGACCTCGGCATCGGCGCAGATGCGTTGCAGCGGCTCGGCGAGGCGGGCGAGAGCATGCTCGTCCACGTCCTTGACCCGAAGCTGGAAGGCGGTGGCGAGCCCCGGTTCGAGCGCCGCCTTGAGCCGGTCGGGAAACGCCCCTCCGACCTCCTGCGGGCTGATCAGATAGAGGCTGCAGGGCCCGCGCCTTTCGGGCGCGAATGCCTGCGCGAAGTCCCGCGTGACCTCGTCCAACGTCAGGCCGCCGCCTTCTCGGTCGAGGCCTCGTAAATCGCGTCGATCGAGGCCGCGAGCGTCGAATTGAACTCCTCGTCGCTCATGTCGTGGGACAGGCCTTCGAGAAGCGCACGGCTGAAGCTCGCCACCATGCCCTCGTTCTTGGCGAGCTCGCGACAGGCCTCCTCGCGGCTAAACCCGCCCGACAAGGCGACGACGCGGAGTACCCGCGGGTGGCGGATGAGCGGCTCGAACAGCCCCTCCTGCGCCGGGATCGACAACTTGAGCATCACCTGCTGGTCCTCGGGAAGAACGTCGAGCGCGCCGCGCAGCTCGTCGAGGAGGATGCGGTCGGACTGGGCGCGGTCATGGCTCTTGATCGACACTTCCGGCTCGATGATCGGGACGAGGCCGTAGCGGAGCACCTGCTCGGCGACCTCGAATTGCTGGCGGACGATGTCGGCGATCCCCTTCGGATTCGCCTCGTCGATCACCGAGCGCATCTTGGTCCCGAAGATGTTCTTCGCGACCGCGCGCTCGAGCAGCGTGCCGAGGTCGGGGTTGGGCTTCATCAGGCGCACCCCGTCTCGCGGCTCGTCGAGCCCTTTGTCGATCTTGAGGAAGGGGACGATGCCGCGGCTCCACAGATAGTCGGGAACGGGGCGGCCGTCCGCCTCCCCCTCCATCGTCTTTTCGAACAGGATCGCGCCCAGGATCTTGTCGCCGTTGAAGGGCGGCGCGGTGATGATGCGGACGCGCATCTTGTGGACGAGGTCGAACATTTCCTCGTCGCTCGACCATTCGTCGCCCTTGTAGCCATAGGCCCTGAGCGCGCCGGGGGTCGACCCGCCGCTCTGGTCGAGCGCCGCGATGAAGCCCCGCCCGTTCCTGATTTTCTCCAGCATTTCAGCGTTGTGAGCCATGTCCTTCATCCCTGGTTGAGCTCGAGCGCGGCGACTCCGGGGAGTGTACGCCCTTCCATCCATTCGAGAAATGCCCCGCCCGCGGTCGAGACGAAGCTGAAATCCTCAGTCACGCCCGCATGGTTGAGCGCGGCCACCGTGTCGCCGCCGCCCGCCACTGAGACCAGGCTGCCCTCGCTGGTCAGCGCCGCCGCGGTCCGGGCGAGCGCCACGGTGGCCGCATCGAAGGGCGGGACCTCGAACGCGCCGAGCGGCCCGTTCCACACCAAGCTGCGGCAGGTCTTGAGCACGTCCGACAGCGCTTCGACCGCGGCCGGGCCGATGTCGAGGATCATCTCGTCGGGCCGGACCTCGTGCACGTTGCAGGTTCGAACGCCCGGCGGATTGGGCACGAACTCCTTCGCGACGACCACGTCATAAGGCAGGTGGACGGTGCAGCCGGCCTCCTCGGCGCGGGCCAAGATGGCCTCCGCCTCTCCGGCGAGCTCATGCTCGGCAAGCGACTTGCCGACGTCGATCCCGCGCGCGGCAAGGAAGGTGTTGGCCATGCCGCCGCCGATGATCAGATGATCGACCTTGCCCACCAGATGGCCGAGCACGGCGAGCTTGGTCGAGACCTTGGCGCCGCCGACCACCGCCGCGACCGGGCGCTCCGGATCGCCGAGCGCGCGCTCCAGCGCTTTCAGCTCCGCCTCCATCGCCCTGCCCGCGAAGCTCGGCAGCAGATGCGCAACGCCCTCGGTCGAGGCATGGGCCCGGTGCGCGGCGGAGAAAGCGTCATTGACGTAATAGTCGCCGAGCGCGGCCATCGCCTTTGCAAGCGCCGGGTCGTTGGTCTCCTCGCCCGCGTGGAAGCGCGTGTTCTCAAGGATGCCGACATTGCCGGGAAGCATGGTCGTGACGGCCCGCTCCGCCTGAGGCCCGGCGCAATCCTCGATGAAGCGGACCGAGCGGCCGGTCAGCCGGTGGAGCGGCGTCACCAGCAGCGCCGTCGACTTGTCGGGACGGTTTTGGCCCTTGGGCCGGCCGAAATGCGACAGCAGAAGGACGATCGCGCCGCGGTCGGCGAGCTCGGCGATGGTCGGGACGGCGGCGCGCAGCCTCGTGTCGTCGCTGACCTCGCCCTCCTGCATCGGAACGTTGAAGTCGGCCCGGACGAGCACGCGCTTGCCCTTCAGGTCTTCCGGCAGGTCATCGAGGGTCTTGAAGCGCGCCATTCCTAGCCGAGCTTCGCCATGGCCCCGGCGGTATCGACCATGCGGTTGGAGAAGCCCCATTCATTGTCGTACCAGCTGACCACGCGCACCAGCTTGCCCTCGAGGACCGCGGTCTCGAGGCTGTCGACGGTCGAGCTTGCCGGATTGTGGTTGAGGTCGATCGAAACCAGGGGCTCGTCGGTGTAGGCAAGGATGCCCTTGAGCCGCCCACTCTCGCTCGCCGCCTTGAGGGCGCCGTTGACTTCCTCGACGCTGGTGTCGCGCCCCGGGGTGAAGGTGAGGTCGACGAGGCTGACGTTGGGCACGGGCACCCGCACCGCCGAGCCGTCGAGCTTGCCCTTCAATTCCGGAAGCACCTCGCCGACGGCGCGGGCGGCGCCGGTCGTGGTCGGGATCATCGACATTCCGGCGGCGCGGGCGCGGCGCATGTCCGAATGGATCTGGTCGAGGATCTTCTGGTCGTTGGTATAGGCGTGAATGGTGGTCATCAGGCCGCGCTCGATGCCGATCGAATCGTTGAGCACCTTGGCGACCGGCGCCAGGCAGTTGGTCGTGCACGACGCGTTGGAGATGATTCGCATCTCGGGCTTCAGCTTGTCGTCATTGACCCCATAGACGACGGTGAGGTCGGCGCCCTTCGCCGGGGCGGAGATCAGCACCCGCTTGGCACCGGCTTCGAGATGCTTCTCGCCGCCGGCGCGGTCGGTGAAGAAGCCCGTGCATTCGAGCGCGATGTCGACGTGGTTTTCCTTGTGCGGGAGCTTGGCAGGGTCGCGTTCGGCGGTGACCAGGATCTTGCGGCCGTTGACGATGATCGCGCCTTCCTCGAAGCCGACCTCGCCCGGGAAGGGCCCGTGGACGCTGTCGCGCTTGAACAGCAGGGCGTTGGACCTGGCGTCGGCGAGGTCGTTGATCGCGACCAGCTCGAGACCGCTGTCGGGGCGCTCGAGGAGCGCCCGTGCGACCAGGCGGCCGATCCGGCCGAAGCCGTTGATTGCAACTTTCGTCATTGGATTCCTCTTGTCTTCATGAAGTCGGTGACCCGGTCCGCCACCTTGTCGGGGGTGAGTCCGAAATAGTCGTAGGCGTCCTTGGCGGGCGCCGAGACTCCATAGCGGTCGATCCCGATCCTGAGGCCATGGAGTCCCGTGTAGCGCTCCCAGCCGAAGGTCGTCCCAGCCTCGATGGAAACGCGCAGGATCTCGCGGTTGGAAACGTCAGGGAGAATGTCCTCGCGATAGTTCTGCGGCTGCGCATCGAAACGCTCGGTGCAGGGCATGGAGACAACGTCGGCGCCGATCCCCTGCGCTTCGAGCTTCTCGGCCGCGGCGAGCGCGATCTCGACCTCTGAGCCGGTGGCGATGAAGATGACCTTGCGCGACGCCTTGGCAGGCTTGAGCCGATAGGCGCCGCGCGCGCACAGATTTTCCTTCGCGGCCCTGGTCCGCACCGGGGCGACGTTCTGGCGAGTGAGGGCAAGCACGCTCGGACCGTCGCTCGCCAGCGCCAGCGCCCAGCATTCCGCCGTCTCGACCGCGTCCGCCGGTCGAAACACTTCCAGGCCAGGCATCGCCCTAAGGCTCTGGAGATGCTCGATTGGCTGGTGAGTCGGCCCATCCTCGCCGAGCCCGATCGAATCGTGGGTCATCACGTAGATCACCCGCGCCCGCTGCAGCGCCGACAGCCGGATCGCCGGGCGCGCATAATCGGTGAAGACGAGGAAGGTGCCGCCATAGGGGATGACACCGCCGTGGAGCGCCATTCCGTTCATCGCCGCGGCCATTCCGAACTCGCGGATTCCGTAATAGATGTAGCGCCCGCCGTAATTGTCGGCGGTCAGCGGCTCGAGGCCCTTGGTCTTCGTGTTGTTGGATCCGGTGAGGTCGGCCGAGCCGCCGATCGTCGCGGTGACGACCGGGTTGATCGCTTCCAACGCCATCTCCGAGGCCTTGCGGGTGGCGACCTTCGGCGGGTCGGCAAGCAGCGAGTCGAGATAGGGCTTGAGCCAGCTTTCGTCGGGCTTGCCCGTCAGGCGCGCGTTGAAGTCGTCGCGCCTGCTACTCTGCTCGAGCCGGCGGCGCCATTCGACATGGCCGGCCTGCCCGCGCTCGCCGGCCTTGCGCCAGGCGGCAAGCACGTCGCCGGGAATCTCGAAGGCCGGCGAGTCCCAGCCCAGCTCCTGCCTCGCGGCGGCGACTTCCTCGGCTCCGAGCGGAGCGCCGTGGGTCGCGGCGGTGCCCTGCTTGCTCGGGGCGCCATAGCCGATCACCGTCCGGCAGCGGATCAGCGACGGGCGCGGGTCGGCGAGCGCCTCGTCGATCGCCTTCGACACCTTGGCGCTGTCGAGCCCGTCGCACTCGACCGTGTGCCACGCCGAGGCCGCGTAGCGGGCCATCACGTCCTCGTTGCGCGACAGGTCGGTCGGGCCGTCGATGGTGATCCTGTTGTCGTCCCACAGCACGATCAGGCGCCCGAGCTTCAGATGGCCGGCAAGCCCGGCCGCCTCGTGATTGACCCCCTCCATCAGGTCGCCGTCGCCGGCGAGCACATAGGTGCGGTGGTCGACCAGCTCGTCGCCATAGACGGCGTTGAGATGCCGCTCGGCGATCGCCATCCCGACCGCCATCGCCAGGCCCTGGCCGAGCGGCCCGGTGGTCACCTCGACCCCCGGAAGCTCGAAATTCTCCGGGTGGCCGGCGCAGGGGCTGCCGAGCTGGCGGAAGTTCTTGATGTCCTCGATCGTCGGCCGCGCGTAGCCAGTAAGGTAGAGCAACGCGTAGATCAGCATCGACCCGTGGCCCGCCGAAAGCACGAAACGGTCGCGGTCAGGCCAGTGCGGGTCGGACGGGTCGAATTTCAGATAGCGGGTGAAGAGCGCCGTAGCCGCATCCGCCATCCCCATCGGCATCCCCGGGTGGCCGCTGTTGGCCGCCTCCACGGCGTCCATCGCCAGGGCGCGAACGGCGTTGGCAAGTCGGCGTTGGGTCGGCTGCATCGGGGCTCCGCGGACGGGGTTCGGCTCGGCCCCAGGCCGGGGCCGTTTGCGCGGCCCCTTTGATGGGTGAGCGGTTGGGCGTCAACTGCGGCGCTTGCCCGTCGAGCGCCTGTTGCGTTAGGCGGGACGGATGGATGACGGGGGCCTTTCGAAGGCATTGGAGCGGGCCGAGGCCGCGCTGGGGCGAATCGAGCGCGCGCTCGCCGACCGCAGGCCGCAAGCCGCGCGCGACGAAGAGCTTCGGGCGAAAGTCCGCGAGGCCGTCGCCGAGCTCGACCAGCTGATCCGCGAGGCGACTCACTGATGGCCGAGGTCGACCTCATCATCGGCGGGCGCCCCTACAAGGTAGCGTGCCGCGACGGCGAAGAGGAGAATCTGCGCGCCGCGGCGCGGCTGGTCGACGCCAAGAGCCGCGAGGCGGTCGAAGGGCTCGGCACCTTGTCCGAGGCGCGGCAATTGCTGTTCGCTGGGCTGCTGCTCGCCGACCAGCTGATCGAGGAGAATCCCGAGGCCGCGCCGCCGCCCGGGCCTGACCCGGAGCTGGTCGGCCGCGCCGAACGGATCGCCCAGCGGCTCGAATCGCTCGCCGAACATCTTGAGCGGGAAGGCTCGGACGACTAGATAGGAGCCGACGGGTACTGCCCGGTACGAGCTTACAGATATCCCTGAGGCGATTACCGATCCTCGGGAGCTGTCCCTGCCCCGGCCCTGGCCGGACGCACACGGCGCCCACCTGACGTTTGTGGCGTCAGAGGATTTCCGGCAAACGGCCACGGTGGTCCCGTCACCTCCCTTCCCTCCCGGCCCGAGGCCGCAGATGCCGCCCTTGTCGAAGGAATCGCTGCGCTTTGCCGCGCTGGAGGCGCGCAAGGCCTTCGTCCGTACGCTCGACGACGCGACTCGGACCTTGCTCGAGCGCCAGCTCGCCGAGCATTTGACCGCCTTGTGCGCGTCGGCGCGAGTCGTCGGCGGCTATTCGCCGATGGGCAGCGAGATCAGCCCCCTGCTCGCCATGGAGGAAGCGCGCGCGGTCGGCGCAATCGTCGCCTTCCCGGCTTTCTCCAACCCGGCCAAGCCGTTCCGCTTCGCCGCTGGCGACCCCGCCGTCCCGGGGCCGTTCGGAATCCTCCAGCCGAAGAAAAGCGCGCCGGCGGTCGAGCCTGACCTGGTGCTCGTCCCGCTGCTCGCCATCGACTCGGACGGCACGAGGCTCGGCCGCGGCAAGGGCCATTACGACCGGGCGCTCGGCCGGATCAGGCGGTCCGGAGCGAAGCTGGTCGGGGTCGGCTGGCCGCTGCAGCGGATCGAAGAGACCATTCCGGCCGACCCGTGGGACATTCCTCTCGACGCATTTGCAAGCCCTGAGGGCCTCGAATGGTTTAACCGTTCAGGGACGGGTCATTGAAGGGGGCCTGTCCCCTCTAGACATGTACGATGACTTGCCTATCCAATAGGCAACATCCGAGCCCGGGATTTCTCGATTTCTCGAAGCACATTTCGCTTTGGGAGTTGGGGAAGGTAGGGTTCCGTTCATGCGTAAGCCTAGTCGCCGGATCGTGCGCACCATCAAGGTCTTTTTTGCCGAGGGCCTTGCTTCCGGTTTGTGGGCCATGATCGACGCTCAGTTTGTGGCGCAAAACGCCATTTGGTTCGCTATCGTCAGTGCGCTCGGATTGATTGGAGCCTGGTTTTACGAGCAAATTAGCGAGTTCATTGCTTGGAAGCGCGGGGCGCATTTACCGGCCCCGCAGCCGGAAATCGGAGTTCCCCCAAGGGCCGCTCCCGTCTCCCTAAATGAGTTCTATTCGCCAACGGTCACCCAGCAATTCGAGCTGATGCCACTCAAGAAGGCGGCGAGCGAGATATTCAGCGAGTTTCACGAGCGTTTAGCGGGGCAACTTCCGAATCCAGGATGGGACGATCCAGAGAAGGCATTGGGCCTCTGTGCGCGAGTGCTCCTTGGCGACGGGCTAATCCCGATTTGGGGTGTCCGAGCGCCCGGAACGTGGGTCAAGCGCATCCCCGAAGATGACGCACGATCGTTTCAGATTTCAGGCGATGCGTCGGAGATGTATGACGCAATCAACGAAAAGAAGCGCTACACTCTGACCCAGATCGACAAGAAGGACTTCGCGCGGCGGCGCGACGAGCTTCGGAAGGAATACAAATGAGCTGGCAGGACCGCTTTGACCGCCTTTTGAAGGCAATGGCCCTAGGCGAGCCGCATAAGGCTGAGAAGCGCGGAAAACCTAGCGAGGAGCCTAGCAACAAACCGAAATCTGATCGCGGGGAATAGCGTCTTCAATTTTCCAAATCGGCAAGTACATCTGAATTTTGCCGTCGCCGGCTTTGCCAAACCGCTCAAATTCAAGCTTTTCGTACCACTTCGCCAGCTTTTCATCAACGGCATCCAGCGTCATGCACGCTGTTCCAGCTCGATCGGCAATTTCAAGCGTCCGCTTGAGAGCGTCCAGCATCAACGCTGCGCCCACACCTGCTTTTTCATGTTCCTCGTGTGTTGCGACCGCCGCTAAATAGACTGCGGGAATCTCCCGTTTTTTGCCGAACTTGCGGCCTATTCGGCCTGTGATTGTCATAGGCACTAAGCTCGAAATCACGAGAGAATAGAAGCCCAGAACCGTTGGATCGTCGCCCTCTACGGCCACTCTCACACGTACTCGATACTCCGCGTGATCTTGGCGGCAACGAGTCGTGCAATATCCAGTGATGCCTTCGTGAGCGCACGAAAAAGCCTCTAGGAGGTGGTGATCCCCTAGAGGCTCAATCGTTACGTCTTCTATATTGACGGGCACTCAGCCCTTTTTGGAAAGCGCCATTGTTGCATTCACGAACTTGATCAAGCCCTCGGGCCTGCTGCTACGCTTACTGCAATCCGCCGCTATCCTATTAAATATCTTGCGCCGCACGAGATGCACGGGCGCAAGGTCCGATTCTTTCAACTGCGCTGCCATGCGGCGTCTCCTTGGTAGGCGGGGCAATGCCCCATTGTGGCGTTGGATATCACCCGATGTGTAGCTGTCAAACCCTGAATGCAACGTTACGGTTGCACTAAGAGACCAATTATCGAGCAAACGAATGCATCAGCCGGTCAAGCATCAGATGCGGAACGGCGCGCATGTTCCAGCGGTACTCGAACTCGCCCAGATACTTCGAGAGATGCTTGGCGCTCACATGAATGTGCGTCCCGCGAATACCGCGTTTCAGGTTCGCCCAGAAACCCTCAATCCGGTTCACAGTACAGCCATAGCGGCTGACGTACTCGCCCGCCGCATGGCAGACGGTCTGGTGACGATAGCCGCGAAGCGAAATGCCGCGATAGCTGGGCAGCTCATCCGTGTGGATGATCGAGCCTGGCATCACCGCCGTGCAGATTTCCGGCCAAAGCGTGTGGCGGCGGGTATCGGGAACGATCCGCGTCACCACGTTGCCACCCTTTTCGAGCATCCCAAGGACGAGCGTCTTGTTGTCCTTGAAGCCGCGTCCCTTGCCCTCAGTACGCCCGCCGACCCAAACTTCGTCGATCTCAACGATCTCGTCAGGCCCGCCGATCTGATCGTCACCGTCGAGCGAAGCCATGTACTTCCTGATCTCATGGCACATGCGCCACGCGGTCTTGTAGGTAACGCCGATCTCGCGTTCGACACGCTTGGCAGCAACGCCGTTGCGGGTCGAGGTGAACAGGAACATGACGTAAAACCAGTCCCGAAGGCTGGTCCGGGTCCGGTCGAAGGGCGTTCCGGCGGCTGGGTAAAGCTGATTGGCACACCAGTTGCACTGATAGGCGCGGCGGCCACGAACGCGGCTGTACTTGGCCGGACGCCCGCACTTGGGGCAGTCAAAGTCCGTGCCGTAGCGCACCTGAAACAGGTGATCGAGACAGCTATCCTCGGTCGGAAAGCGGTCCTGAAACTGGCGAAGCGTTGGTCCCTTTTCCATGAGACCGTTTGTACACGGTCTGTTTTACATGTGTCAAGGGGATAATTACCCATTGAAGGACGCGTATTGTTTGACTATAGCACCCCGACAATCCCGATGACCGGACAAGACGCCCTTCCCGCCCGCCTGTGGCGCAATTACCCGCGCGAGATCGTCGCGCTCGGGGCGCTTGCCGCCGCCGGCGCGATCGTCTGGGCCGGCTCGGCCTGGTCGAGCCCAAGCCTCGGTGGAATTTCCGAAGCTCGGGAGGAGCGGGCCGCGCCAACCCCGCCGCCCATGCTGGTGCGAAAGCTCGCGCCGACGGACGCGGTCTCGGTCAACAGCAGAATCCCCGTCGCGGACGGGCCCAATCCGGCTGCCGTGCCGTTCTCGGTCGCCAAGCTCGACCCCGCGACTCGCGCCCAGGCGCTCGAATGCCTGACGAGCGCCGTCTATTACGAGGCGGGCAACGAGAGCGACGACGGGCAGCGTTCGGTCGCCCAGGTCGTTCTCAACCGGGTCCGCCACCCGGCCTTTCCCTCGACGGTTTGCGGGGTGGTCTACCAAGGCTCGACCCGCGCCACCGGCTGCCAGTTCACCTTCACCTGCGACGGCTCTCTGCAGCGCCGGCCGGACGTTGCCGGCTGGAACCGCGCGCGCCGGATCGCCGAGGCGGCGCTCAACGGCGCGGTCTACGGGCCGGTCGGCCTCGCGACCCACTATCACGCAAATTACGTCGTTCCTTACTGGGCCTCGACCTTGGCCAAGAGCGCGGTCGTCGGCACCCACCTCTTCTACCGCTGGGCCGGCGGCTGGGGCCGCCCCGCCGCCTTCGTCCAGCGTTACGCGCGGCAGGAACCGAGCGTGGCCGCGCTGAAGACCGCGGCCCTCGCGGCGCTCGCCGCGCGCCCCGCGCAGGAGCTGGCGGACGTCGCCAAGATCGAGGAAATCCCGGGCGCAGAGGTCGAAAAGGCGCCTTCGGGCCGAATCGCCATCCGCTTCAACCTGGCCGAGGCGCGCAAGGCGACCGACGCCTTGAAGCTGGTCGACTATGTCGACAAGGTCCAGGCGTCCGACAACCTTCGCTGGACGCTGTCGGGCAGCGCCGCCACGACCGATGAGAAGCCTCTGGGCCGTGCCCCTTCATCAACCGGGCCGGCCGCTCCCAAAGGCGAGCGTTAGGGCCGCGCGGCTGCGGCTTCGTCGATCCGCGGCAGCAGTTCGAATTCTACCCGAGTCCTGATCTCGTGCACCCGCGAATCGGCGGCCAGCATGTCGCGTGCGAGGATCCGCGCCGAAGCCATGTGCCTGGCGACCACCGCGGAGGCGCTGAACGGCCCGGATTCGGCGAGACTGTTGTCGCTTTCCAGGATGGCGATGGCCTCGTCGAAGGCCGCGCAGGAATCGAACCAGGCGAGGCTTGGATTGGCCCGTAGCTGATTGTGGCACGAGCGGCTGAACGCCACGGTCGCCTCCAGATCCCCCGACCGGTAGAATCGGATCGCATCGGCGATCGAACGGTCGATGAGGGCCGCATTGAGTGGCTCGTCGAAATCCGCGAGGAGCGTTGCGCCCGCCGATCCCGCCGGCCGCGCCGGTTTCGGCCAGGACAGCGCCGCCGGGAAGGCGGAATGGCCCTGCCCGTTTCTCGGCGATTCGGCGGCCATGAACGCCGCCCCTGCGGCGGCCAGCAGGCCGGCGACGGCCCAGGCGGCGGTCCGGCTGGATCGCGGCGCGGGCGCGGGGACGGGGACGGGGACCCGCCGCCGCGGCGGCTGCGGCGCGGGCAAGTTGCGGGTGAGCTGCGTGTAGGCGCGGTTGATCTCGGCGGCACGATCGCAATCGCCGTCCGTCCGGTCCGGATGATAGCGCTTGATCAGCCGCCGGTAGGCGTCGTCGATCTCGGCGCGGCTCGCGCCCGGCCGGAGCCCGAGCGCGGCATAAAGATCCTCCCCACGCATGACGCGCGAGCCTAGACCATGAGCGGTGGATCAAAAAGGGCGCTCGAAGCGCCCTTGATCTTGCGAGGAATGGCGCGAGTGACGGGACTTGAACCCGCGACCTCCGGCGTGACAGGCCGGCGCTCTAACCAACTGAGCTACACCCGCGTGTTTTCGTGGTTCACCGGGGCCGCATTTGCCTGCAGCCCGGTGAGGCGCGCGACCTAGGTGACGCCCCCCGCACTGTCAACAAGCGGCTCGTCTTTTTCCTCCTCTTCCCCGACGTGGGTCAAGGTGCCGTGCTCGAAGAGGAATCCGGCGATGTCGGGCGTGCCCGCGGCGGAGAAAACCTGCTTCATGATGATCAGCAGCGGAACCGCGAGAAGCGCCCCCGTGGTGCCCCACACCCAGGCCCAGAAGCTAAGGGCGATGAGGATCGCGAGCGGGTTTATCTCCAGCTTCTCGCCGACGATCATCGGCGTGATGAGGTTGGCCTCGACCAGGTGCAGGCCGATGAAGACCAGCGGCGGAAGCATCGCCGACCAGGCGTCGGGGAAGACCATGAGCCCGCCCAGGAACAGCAGCAGCGAGGCGGCGATCGGCCCCAGGTAGGGGATGTAGTTGAGAACCGCTACGATCCCGCCCCACATGATCGGCGAAGTCATCCCGAGCTGCCACAGGATCAGTGCCGTCAGCCCTCCGAGCGCGACGTTGATGACGGTGATCGTGGCGATGTAGGTCGAGGTCGACTGGACAACCTGCTGGATCACCCGGGCGGTCGTCAAGGCGCCTTCGAAGCTTCCGCGGCTGACGATCGTGCGCTTGCGCATCGCCGTCCAGCCGGCGAGGAAGAAGAAGATCACCAGGAGCGCGAAGAACAGCTGGATCAGCAGGTGCGGCGCCGACGTGGCGAGAAGCGACGACAGCGAATTGGGAGTCTCGATCGTCACCGTCCGCGCCTGGTCCCCGGCGGGGGCGACCGCCACCTGTGACAGGATTCCCTCCACGAACTTGTCGAACGACTTGTAGAGGTCGAGCAAGGGCTCGAGGGTCGCCCGGACTTTGCCGATCCGCTCGGGGATCAGGGTCACCCAGTCGAGCGCCGGAAGCACGATCGAGCCGATCGCGAAGATGGTCAGGGTGAGGAAGACGAGCAGGCACAAGGCCGCCGCGAGCCGCGACGGGATGCCGTGTTGCTCGAACCATTCGAGCAGCGGCACCAGCGCGATGGCGATGACCAGCGCAGCCGTCACCGGCAGGAAGAACTCGGCGCCGGCGCGAAGCGCGAATGGGAGCGCGACGATCAGCCCGACCGCGGCGATCAGCGTCAGCGCGGCAAGCAGCCGGTCGCGCTTTGCGGTGAACGCCTCGGCGAGCGCGTGGGCGTGGCTTACCGTTTCCGTCATTTCGCTCTTGCGGGTCTTGGCGTCCATCGAGCGAGCATATCCGCCGCGTCGGGCGGCGGCTAGCGGATTGCGAAG
>DASTDZ010000053.1:0-2088 GCA_035710105.1 Sphingomicrobium sp.
GGCGACCTGCTGGATCTGCTGGAAGCTGCGCTCGGCGGCGCGAAGGTCGCCGCCCTGCAGCCCGAGATCGGCATCGATGACTCCGACCAGCGTCAGGTTGGGGAAATGATAGCCCTTGGTGACGAGCTGGGTGCCGATGACAATGTCGATCTCCTGGGCTTCCATCGCCGCGACGAACTCTGCCGCGCGCGCGGGCGACCAGATGGTGTCCGACGTGACGATCGCCGTCCGCGCCTCCGGGAACAGCTCGGCCACCTCGTCGGCGATCCGCTCGACCCCCGGCCCGCAGGCGACCAGGCTGTCCTCCACGCCGCACTCCGGGCAAGCCTTTGGCGGGGGCATGACATGGCCGCAATGGTGGCAGGCGAGCCGGTGCATCAGCCGGTGCTCGACCATCCAGGCGGTGCAATTGGGGCATTGAAAACGGTGGCCGCAGTGGCGGCACAGCGTCAGCGGCGCGAAGCCGCGACGGTTGAGGAACAACAGGCTTTGCTCGCCGCGCTCCAGGTTGGACTGAAGCTCGGCGACGAGCGAAGGCGCGAGCCAGCGGCCGCGTGGAGGCGGGTCCTGGGTCAAGTCGATGGCCCGGATCTCGGGAAGGCGCGCGCCGGCGAAGCGCCTCGCGAGGGTGACTTCGCGATAGCGGCCCTGGCCAACCATGTGCCGGCTCTCGATCGCCGGGGTGGCCGAGGACAGGATCACCGGCACGTCCTCGAACTTGGCGCGCATCACCGCGACGTCGCGGGCGTGATACTGCACCCCGTCCTCCTGCTTGAAGCTCGGCTCGTGCGCCTCATCGACGACGATCAGGCCGAGCTTGGGGTAGGGGAGGAACAGCGCGGACCGGGCGCCAACCGTGACCCTGACTTCGCCGCTGGCGATCCCGCGCCAGTTGCGGCGCCGCTGCGACGAGCGCAGATCGGAGTGCCAGGCGACGGGCGGGCAGCCGAAGCGCGCCTCGAAGCGCTTGAGGAAGGGCTCGGTGAGCGCGATCTCGGGGAGGAGGACGAGTGCCTGGCGCCCTTGCCGGAGGCACTCGGCGATCGCTTCGAAATAGACCTCGGTCTTGCCCGACCCGGTGACTCCGTCGAGCAACACGGGGTCGAACCCCTTGCCGATCGCGCCCGACAGGGAGCCAGCCGCGACGCGCTGTTCATCGGTCAATTCAGGAGGCGCGAACCCGGGGTCCGGACAGGGCAGCGCCCTATCGGCGGTCACCTGCACCGGCTCCAGGGCCCCGGCATTGACCAGCCCGCGCATGACGGCGTCGCTGACGCCGCCAAGGGCGGCGAGCTCGCGGATCGTGCCTTGCCGCCCCGCGATCGCGGCGAGCGCCTTTTCGCGCTGGGGGGTCAACCGGTCAGGGACACGGCCGGTTGGCGCATATTCGGTGAGCTGGCGCGGGCCCTCTAGCGCCGCCGCGGAGGGCAGCACCATCCGCAGCACAGCCGCAAGCGGGGCGAGATAATAATCGGCGGTCCATTCGACGAGCCGGCGGAGCGGCGCCGGGACGGGCGGGACATCGGGCGCCGCGACGAGCGGGCGCAAACGGCTGTCCGGGACCTCGCTCGTTTCCAGCCGCTCGGGCTCCCAGACGACTCCAACCAATTGCCGGGGGCCGAGCGGGGCGACGACGACCGATCCGGGGCCCACAATCATTCCCTCGGGAACGCGATAGTCGAGCGGGCCGAGCGCGGCGTTTAGAGTGACGACACGGGCGCGGTGGGCGGTCATTTCCGTCCCGTCATTGCGAGGAGCGCAGCGGCGAAGCAATCCAATGAAATCGGCTGGATTGCTTCGCTACGCTCGCAATGACGACTGATCTACCGCCCGCGCTTCTTGCGGTGGCTGTCGAGATCGAGCACCGCGAATTCCTCGTCGGGCTGGAGCAGGCCAAGCCTGCGGGCGACCTCCTGATAGGCTTCCTCAACCCCGCCAAGGTCCTGGCGGAAGCGGTCCTTGTCGAGCTTCTCGTTGGACTTGATGTCCCACAGCCGGCAGCCGTCCGGGCTGATCTCGTCGGCCAGGATGATCCGCGCGTAGTCGCCGTCCCAGACCCGCCCGAACTCGAGCTTGAAGTCGACGAGC
>DASTDZ010000054.1:0-6024 GCA_035710105.1 Sphingomicrobium sp.
CCCAGGCGACCCGCGCGGGCATGCTCATCTTGCCGCAGACGATCCGCAGCTCTTCGCCGGCGACCGGAAGATAATCCGACTCGATCAACGCCCCGGTCGTGGAAATGTCGCGGATCCGCGCCTCGGCCCGCCCGGCCGCGCCCTCGACGGACGCGGAGAGGAATACGCGCGAGCGCTTGGGCGCGCGCTTGGGAACGGTCAGTGGCTTCATCTTCCCCTCCCTGGGTCCCGCTCGGTCGGGCTTCGCACCAACCGCCTAACAAAGTGCTAACGGGAGGCCGCTGCCCGACACCCCAGGTGGAGCTTTCGTCAGGCGCCGCTATAGGCGGGGAATGGCTGCCGACGCACCGCATCGCGAATATCGCAGCGGCTCCGACCAGCGCACGCTTCGCGACGCGCTCGGCTCCTTCGCGACCGGCGTGACGGTGGTTACCTGCGTCGATTCCCAGGGCCGCCCATTCGGGCTGACGGTCAACAGCTTCACCTCCGTTTCGCTCGACCCTCCGCTCCTGCTCGTGTGCATCGCCAGGCGCGCGCGCTGCCGGGCGGCGCTTGCCGAGGCCGCGCATTTCGCAGTCAACGTGCTGCAGACGGGGCAGCAGCCGGCCTCGATCCGCTTTTCAACCCGCGACGAGGACCGGTTCGGAACGACGCCTTGGTCGACCGGCGAGACTGGCGCGCCGCTGCTGATGGACTCGCTTGCGGTGTTCGAGTGCGAGCGCAACGCGATCCATGAGGGCGGAGACCATGACATCTTGGTCGGCAAAGTGCTGAGGGCGAGCTTCGACCCGAACCTCGACCCCCTGCTCTATTTCCGCGGCCGCTACCGGCGGCTCCACTTCGACTAGTCGACGATCAGCTGCTCGGGGTGCCTGGTGAACTGCCGGACGACGGCAACGATGACCCCGCCGATGACCAGGCCGACGATAGCCGCGCCGAGCGCGTTGACCACCCATTCGACAACCCCGGACAACGCCCCAGCATAAGCGCCCGCGCCATGGGCGAGCCCGTGAATCGCGTGCGGCACCGCCTCGAGCAGGTGCATTTCCTCGAGCCCGTGGACGAGGATTCCGCCGCCAACCCATAGCATCGCCGCGGTTCCGATCACCGATATCGAGCTGAGCAGCTTGGGCACCACGTGAACGAGTGCGTTGCCGAAGGCGCGGGTGCCGGCGTTCTTCCTCTCGGCCATGTGGAGCCCGATGTCGTCGAGCTTCACGATCAGGCCGACGACGCCATAGACGCCAGCCGTGATCGCGAAGGCGACCGCCACCAGCGCCGCCGCGGTCGTCGCCAGGGTCAGGTCGTCGAGCTCGGCGAGCGCGATCGCCATGATTTCAGCCGACAGGATGAAGTCGGTGCGGATCGCGCCCTTGACCTGGAGCTGCTCGAGCTCGCGCGGGTCGTCGACCGCGTCGAGCAGCTGCTCGGTATGGTGCTCGTCGTGAAGGATCTTCTCGAGAATCTTCTCGGTCGCCTCGAAGGCGAGATAGCTGCCGCCGATCATCAGCAACGGCGTCACCAGGAACGGCGCAAAAGCGGTCAGCGCGAGCGCCCCAGGCAAAAGGATCAGCAACTTGTTCTTGAGGCTTCCCCAGGCGATCTTGCCGATGATCGGAAGCTCGCGCTCGGGCGCCAGGCCGACCACGTAGCGCGGGGTAACGGCGGTGTCGTCGATGACGACCCCGGCCGCCTTGGTCCCCGCCTTGCCGGCGGCGAGGCCGACGTCGTCGACCGTGGCCGCGGCCAGCTTGGCGATGGTCGCGACGTCGTCGAGGAGGGCGATCAGGCCTGAGGGCATAAGCGGCGCTTAGGCGAACTTGCCCTCGCCACGCAATTCGCGCACTTGGCTGCCCATGCTGGGCATGGATTTCATCAGGGCCAACCGCGACAAAGTCGAGCGCGCCATCGCGGCGAAGGGCGTCGCTCTAGATCTCGATCAGCTGCTTTTGCTCGACGACGAGGCGCGGGGGCTCAAGACCGAAATCGATGCGCTGAGGGCAGAGCGCAACGCGATCAGCGCCCGCTTCAAGGACGCCGCGCCCGAGGAAAAGGCCCAGCTCGGCCGCACGGCAAAGGAAGCCGGCGCGCGGGCTTCGGAGCTGGAAACCGTGCTCGGCGGGAAGCAGGAGGGGTTGCGCGCCCTTCTCCTGCATGTGCCCAACATCCCTTGGGAGGGCGCTCCGGTCGGGCCCGACGAGAGCTTCAACACGGTCGTCCGCACCGTCGGCGATCCGTCGAAGTTCGGCTTCGAGCCCTTGGACCATGTCGCGCTGATCGAGAAGAACGACTGGGCGGATTTGAGCCGGATCGTCGAGGTGTCCGGCTCAAGGCAATATTGCCTCAAGGGGCGGCTCGCACTGCTCGAGACAAAGCTCATGGCCTGGGCTCTCGAGCGGATTTCCGAGGCCGGCTTCACGCCGATCACCGTGCCCTCGCTGGCGCGCGAGGCGGCCTTCCTCAACCAGGGTCAGTTCCCGGGCCACCGCGAGGAAACCTACGAAGTCCCGGCTGACGAGCTGTGGCTTGCCGGGACCGCCGAGGTCGCGCTGACCTCGCTCCATTCGGGCGAGATCGTCGAGGGCGACAGGCTGCCGATCCTCTATGCCGGTCTTTCGCCCTGCTTCCGCCGCGAGGCGGGGAGCGCGGGCAAGGACGTGCGCGGGCTTCTGCGGGTCCACCAGTTCGTCAAGGTTGAGCAATATGTGATCTGCGAGGCCGACGAGGAGCAATCGGCAGGCTGGCACGCGCGGCTGCTCGAGCTTGCCGAATCCCTGCTTCAGTCGATGGAAATCCCCTACCAGGTGATCGAGACCTCGACCGGCGACATGGGGCTCGGCAAGTTTCGAATGAACGACATCGAAAGCTGGGTGCCGTCCTTAGGCAAGTATCGCGAGACCCACAGCTGCTCGACACTGCACGACTGGCAGGCGCGGCGGGCGAACCTCCGTTACCGTGGCGCCGACGGCAAGGTGCGCTTCGCCCACACGCTCAACAACACGGCGCTGGCGAGCCCGCGGATCCTCGTGCCGCTGCTCGAGAACCACCAGACCGAGGACGGGCGGGTGAAGCTCCCGCCGGTGCTCCAGGAATTGATGGGCGGAGAATATCTCTGAGCGAGGAGCGTGCTCCAGGGACGCTGGCACGGCTGAAGGAAGTCGCCTCGCTCGGGGCGCGCTTCTGGCGCGGTTTCGGGCACTTGCGGCCGCGCGGGCCCGAGGGCGGGATCCCGGCGATGGTCATTCCCGGCTTCATCGCCAATGACCGAACGACGATGGAATTGCGTCGAGCGCTCGCGGAGGCCGGCTTTCGGGTCCACCCGTGGCGGCACGGCTGGAACCTCGGCGCCCGGGCCGACACGATGGAGCGGCTGAAGCAGGCGCTCGACCGGTGCGGCCACGACGAGCCGGTGGTGCTGGTCGGCTGGAGCCTCGGCGGGCTCTACGCGCGCGAGCTTGCGAGAGAAGTGCCCGAGCGGGTTCGCGCGGTCGTCACCCTCGGCTCCCCGGTCGCGGGGGACCGCCGTCGTTACACGAACGTGTGGCGGCTCTACGAATGGGTCGCCGGCCATCCCGTCGACCGGCCGCCGATCCCGGACAGCGAGGTGAAGCCGCCCGTCCCGACGCTCGCCATCTGGTCGCGCCGGGACGGTATCGTTGCACCGCCCTCGGCCCGCGGCAGCGAGCGGACATGCGACCGGGCGGTGGAAGTGCGGTCGAGCCACATGGGCTTTGCCGTATCGCGGCGCCGCACGCGGGAGGCGGTCCGGGAGATCGTCAGATTCCTGGAAGAAATCGAGGCCTCCGAGTCGCGCCATTGACTCTGTCTCGTGACTCGCGAGATATAGAACAAAAGAAGAACGTGAACGTTGCGAGTCGTGTGGCGAAAGGTCTTTCCCTCGTCGCCGGCGGAGTCGTCTCCATGCGCTCCCGACCGGCTAAAATCCATTGCCTCCCCAAGGGGCTGGGCGATCCCTGGCGCTTGCCCGCGCCGCCCGGCCCCACCCTTTCCGAACTGTTCGCCGCTTCCCCCCGCGATTGCGGCTGGGCCGGCTTCCTCCTTGCGCAGATCGACCGGTCGAAACCCGTGTTGTGGGTGCAGGAGCGGATGGCGATCCTCGAATCGGGCCGTGTCTATCCGCCGGCCTTTCGCGGCCTCGATCTCATCCACGTCGAGGCGCGCGACGCCCGCGCGGCGCTGTGGGCGATGGAGGAGGGCGTAAGATGCGCCGCCCTTTCGGCCGTGATCGGCGAGCTGTGGGGAGACCCGGCGACCCTCGACTTTACCGCCACCCGGCGGCTCGCAGTCGCTTCGGAGCACTCGGGCATGCCGTGCTGGCTGGTGCGGATTGCAGGGACCGCGAACCTCAGCGGCGCGCGCATGCGCTGGCGGGTCGCAAGCGCCTCGTCGCTCGCCCACCCGTTCGATCCGCGCGCGCCCGGTTCGCCCGCCTGGAACGCCGATCTGTTCCGGGCACGCGGCGCTCCGCCCGGAAAATGGACCCTCGCGCATGAAGCGGGTGCTTTCCATCTGGCTGCCGAACCTCCCGATCGATCGCTGGGCGAAGTCGAGCGAATGCGCGCCTGATCAGCCCGTGGTCCTCACCGTCGAGGGCGTCCACGGGCCGGTCATCCACGCCGTCACCCGGTCGGCCGCACAGCGCGGCGCGAGGCCCGGGGCGCGGCTAACCGACGCCCGGGCGCTCGATCCCGCTCTCGTCGCGCTTCCCGCCGACCCGCAAGGCGACAAGGCGCTGCTCGAGCGGCTCGCGCGCTGGGCGCAGCGCTGGTCGCCTTTGGTCGAGCTCGACGGCGCGGATGGCCTGCGCCTCGACGTCAGCGGCGTCGCGCACCTGTTCGGCGGCGAAGAAGCGCTGGCCGGCGACGTCCGCGAGCGCTTCGCGGCAATCGGGCTGACGGCGCGCGTCGCCATCGCGCCGACCGCGGCGGCCGCCTGGGCGCTGGCGCGATATGAAAGCGGGACCCTTGCCGCTCTCCCCGTCGCCGCGCTTCGCCTCGATCCGGAGACGGTGCGGACGCTTGAACGGCTGGGCCTGAAGACCGTCGGCGCGCTGCTGGATTTGCCCCGCCTCGCGCTGGCGCGGCGGTTCCGGGGTGCCGAAGACGTCGTCGATGCGCTCGACCGGCTGACGGGGCGCAAGCCGGAGCCGCTGGCCGCCATTGCCGACGAGCGGCCGCCGCGCGCGCCTCTCAAGCTGGAAGAGCCGGCGATGCATCCCGAAGCGGCCGCCCAGGCGCTCGAGCGGCTGCTCCTAAACCTCGTCCCCGCGCTCGAGCAGCGCCGGCTCGGCGCGCGCAGGCTGTCGCTGCACGGGTTCCGGGTCGACGGAAGCACCGCCACCGCATCCGTGGCGACCGCGATCGCAAGCCGCGAGCCCAGGCACCTCCACCGGCTTCTGGCCGAGAAGGCCGCGGCGCTCGATCCCGGCTTCGGTTTCGACGCCTTCGCGCTGGTCGCCGATTGGGCGGAGGAGCTCGGCGCCGCCCAGCAGAGCCTGGTGGAGGAACCTGACGAAACCGGCGACCTCGCCCGGCTCATCGACCGGCTGACGGTCAAGCTGGGCCCGCGCGCGGTCCGCCGCCCGGAGAGGCGCGAAAGCCATGTGCCCGAGCGGGCGAGCGGGTGGGTGAGCGCTGTTTCGTCATTGCGAGGAGCGAAAGCGAAAAAGCAATCCAGTGGCCCGAATCTGGATTGCTCCGCTCCGCTCGCAATGACGGCAGCAAGACCCCAGCGCCTGCTCGACCGGCCCGAGGCAATCGCGGTCGTCTATGCGACGCCCGAGGGCTTGCCGCGCCGCTTCGTCTGGCGGCGCGCCGTCCATGACATTGCCAAGGTCGAAGGGCCGGAACGGATCGCGCCCGAATGGTGGCGCGAGCGATCGACCGCGCGCCTTCGCGACTACTACCGGGTCGAGGACCGCGAAGGCCGCCGCTACTGGATCTTCCGCGAAGGCCTTGCCGGCGACGGCCGAGGCGGCGCGCCCCCCTGGTACATGCACGGCCT
>DASTDZ010000055.1:0-4684 GCA_035710105.1 Sphingomicrobium sp.
CATCACGCTTGCCAACCTGTCGATCCTCAAGACCGGCAAGGCGCGCGCGATCCGTTTCTCGACCCTTGAAGCGATCTGCGCCGCGCTCGACTGCCAGCCCGGCGACATCCTCCAGTTCAAGTCGGAAGGCGCAGAGGGAGAGGAACGATGAACACGGCTAAGCGGCTGTTCCAAAAGCAGCCCAGCGGTAGCTTCGAGGGGCATCGATCGGCGCTCTGGTTGCTCGGCCTGATCGTCGCGTTGAAAGCCCTGATGGGCGGCAATTCGATCCTGAATGCTGCGGAGGTTGCGAGCAAAGCCGACGGCATTCCGCTCGAGACCTTCGGCGCGACAGCAGCGCGCGAGGTCGTTCTCTTGTTCGAGATGGTCGGATTGGGCCAGCTTGTGCTCGCCGTGATCGGAGCGGTGGTCCTGATCCGCTACCGGGCGTTGGTGCCGCTGGTGTTCCTGCTCTTCCTCGTCGAGCATGTCGGTCGTCGCCTGATCGTTTTTGCGAACGCTGTTGAACCGTCGCGGACGGCTTCGCCTGGATTTTACATCAACATGGGGCTGCTTGCGTTGCTGGTAATCGGTTTGGCGCTTTCGCTATGGCCGAGGCCGCAGCGAGACAGCGCTCGAGCGAGGGCGGACAAATGAGCGGCGTTTCCCCGCTTCGCTTGTGGGTGATGCGCGCCTTTTACCTGTTCATGGCCGTCGGCATCGGCGCGACCGTCTGGCCGCTCATCCTCAGTCATTCGGCCGACCTTCCGCGCATGACCGGAGTCGCCCTGGTGCTGCTCGGGACCATCGGGCTGCTGGCATTGCTCGGACTACGCTATCCGCTGCAGATGCTCCCACTGCTGCTGTTCGAGCTCATCTGGAAGGTGGTCTGGCTCGCGGCCTTCGCGCTTCCCCGCTGGCTCGATGCAAGCCTCGACGAGGCGATGCGCACGACGATGTTCGAAACGGCACTCGGGGCGGTGCTGCTGTTCGTCATCCCGTGGGGCTACGTGTACCACCACTACGTCAGGAAACCCGCCGAGCGGGCCGGCGTCGCCTGAAACGAAAAAGGCCCCGCGATCGCTCGCGGGGCCCTTGTTCGGCCAAGCGCGATTTCCCCTATGTCCCGACGGACGGGGCCGCCTTGCCGATCGGCTGCGCGCGCTTCTCGGCGGCGAGCCAGTTCCAGATAAGAGCGAAGACCAGGCCGAACACGGCACCGATTGAAAAGGTGATGGCGACCAGGAGCGCTGCCGTGCCGAGCGCGAAAGGAGCGAGAGTATAGTCGAGCTCGATGAAGTGCAGCCTCAGGATGAAGTCCATTACCGGCTGGGCCCAGCCGAGTGCGACGATCGTGACCCAAGTCAGATGCCACAACCCGAGGACGGAACCGACCGAGATCGCGGCTTTCGCGGGATTGACATAGCGCATGGCAAGTCTCCTCTGCCTGCCTTTTGCGGCCGCCCGGCGTGCGGCGCACTGCGTAAATGTACGGATGGCCAGCGATGCGCGCGTGCTCGCGGTCGGTGCCTTGCCGTCGCATGTTTGACCAATTGAAAAGGCCCCGCGATCGCTCGCGGGGCCCTCTTATTAGGCGAACCCGGGTTCCCGCTCTTGCGGGAGTGACGGGACGGCTCAGTCGGCGTCGTCCCCGGTCAGGAACGCGGGAGCGAACTTGGGCGCTTCGCCTTCGTTTCCGCCCTGGCGTTCCCCGCCTTCGCGCTCGCGCCGGGGTCCGCGATCGCCACGGCCTTCGCCGCGCGGCCCACGGTCACGGTCGCCGCCGCGTCCGCCGCCTTCGCGGCGAGGGCCGCGGTCGCGGCCGCCACGGTTGCGGTCGCCGCGATCGCCACGCGGGCCACGATCCCGATCGCCGCCTTCACGAGCTTCGCGCGGAGGACGGGTATCGGGAAGCTCCTCGCCGGTTTCCTGGTCGACGACCCGCATCGACAGGCGGACCTTGCCGCGCTGGTCGACCTCGAGCAGCTTGACCTTCACTTCCTGCCCCTCGGACAGGACGTCGCGGACGTTCTCGACCCGCTCGTTCTTGATCTCGGAGACGTGCACGAGGCCGTCCTTGCCGGGCATGAACGTGACGAAGGCGCCGAAATCGACGATGTTGGCGACCTTGCCGGTGTAGATCTTGCCCGGCTCGGGCTCGGCGACGATGCCGAGGATCCACTGGCGCGCCGCCTCGATTTGCGACAGGTCGGACGAGGCGATCTTGATGGTGCCGTCGTCGTCGATGTCAACCTTGGCGCCGGTCTCCGCGACGATCTCGCGGATGACCTTGCCGCCGGTGCCGATGACCTCGCGGATCTTGTCCTTGGGGATGGTCATCGTCTCGATCCGCGGGGCATGCGCCGACAGTTCACCACGGACGTCGGGAAGCGCCTTGGCCATTTCGCCGAGGATGTGGGCGCGGCCGTCCTTCGCCTGGGCGAGGGCAGTGCGCATGATCTCCTCGGTGATCCCGGCGACCTTGATGTCCATCTGCAGCGAGGTGACGCCCTGGGATGTGCCGGCGACCTTGAAGTCCATGTCGCCGAGATGGTCCTCGTCGCCCAGGATGTCGCTGATCACCGCGAAGTCCTTGCCTTCGAGGATCAGGCCCATGGCGATGCCCGCCACCGGCCGCTTGATCGGGACTCCCGCGTCCATCAGCGCCAGGCTTCCGCCGCACACCGTCGCCATCGACGAAGAGCCGTTGGACTCGGTGATGTCGGACAGGACGCGGATCGTATAGGGAAATTCTTCCGCGCTCGGCAGCATCGGGTGGATTGCGCGCCAGGCGAGCTTGCCGTGACCGGTCTCGCGCCGCGACGGGGCACCGAAGCGCCCGACTTCACCGACCGAATAGGGCGGGAAGTTATAGTGCAGCATGAAGCGCTGGTAGGAGAGGCCCTCCAGCCCGTCGATCATCTGCTCGGATTCCTTGGTGCCGAGCGTGACGCTGACGATCGCCTGCGTCTCGCCGCGGGTAAACAGGGCCGAGCCGTGGGTGCGCGGAAGGAAACCGACCATGCACTCGATCGGGCGCACCGTCTTGGTGTCGCGGCCGTCGATCCGGCGCCCTTCCTTGAGGATGGCGGAGCGGACGATGTCAGCCTCGAGGCTCTTGACCACCTTCATCGCCACCATCTGGTCCTGCGGGTCGGCCTCGGCGAACGCCTCGGCAGCCTTCAGGCGGGCGGCGTCGATCGCCTCGCGCCGCTTGCCCTTGTCGGTGAGCTTGTAGGCGGCCTCGATGTCCTTGCCGACCAGTGCCTTGAGCTTGGTCTTGATTTCGGCCTTATGCTCGGCTCCGGTCTCGAGCTCCCAGGGCTCCTTGGCCGCTTTTTCGGCGAGCTGGATGATCGCGTCGCAGACCTTGCGGCTGGCCTCATGGCCGAACATCACCGCGCCGAGCATCTCTTCTTCGCTCAGCTCCTTGGCTTCGGATTCGACCATCATCACCGCATTGGGCGTGCCGGCCATGACGAGGTCGAGCGAGCCTTCGCAGATCTGCTCCTGGGACGGGTTGAGGATATACTCGCCGTCCATGAAGCCGACCCGCGCGGCGCCGATCGGGCCAAGGAACGGGACGCCCGAGATAGTGAGCGCGGCCGAGGCGGCGATCATCGCCAGCACGTCTGGCTCGTTCTCGCCGTCGTAGGAGAGCACCTGGGCGATGACGAGGACCTCGTTGTAGAAGCCCTCGGGGAAGAGCGGCCGGATCGGCCGGTCGATGAGACGCGATGTCAGCGTTTCCTTCTCGGTCGCTCCGCGCTCGCGCTTGAAGAAGCCGCCCGGGATGCGCCCGGCGGCCGAGAATTTTTCCTGGTAGTGGACGGTCAGCGGGAAGAAGTCCTGCCCCGGCTTCACCGACTTGGCGGCGGTCACCGCGCAGAGGACGACGGTTTCGCCAAGGGTCGCGAGAACCGCGCCATCGGCCTGGCGGGCCACGCGGCCCGTTTCGAGCTTCAGCGTCTTGCCGCCGATCTCGGTTTCTACGGTTTTGATATCGAACATTTGCTTTCCTTTACCCCGCGGCCGGATGCCGGCGGGGACAGCGTTGCAGACAAAGCCGGTCTGCGAGCGGTGCGGGGCCTCAAAATGCCCCAAAGGCCAGCCGCCGAATTGCGGTGAGGCCCCGAAATGCGAAGGGCGCCGCTGGGGCGCCCTTGGCGGTTACTTGCGAAGACCCAGCTTGCCGATCAGGTCGGTGTAACGCTGGGCATCCGTCTTCTTTAGATAGTCGAGCAGGCTGCGCCGCTTGTTGACCAGCATCAGGAGGCCGCGCCGCGAATGATTGTCCTTGGCGTGGGTCTTGAAATGCTCGGTCAGGGTCTGGATGCGGTCGGTCAAAATGGCGACCTGGACCTCGGGCGAACCCGTGTCGTCCTTGCCGCGGCCGTGTTCCTTGATCAGCGCAGCCTTGCGCTCGGTGGTAATCGACATCGTGCAACTCCATTCTAGTCTTCAAGGTTGAACCCGCGAACGACACGAATGCCGCCTGCCGAGACCTCGACCAAAGCGACCGGCGTTTCGCCCGAAACCGCAAGGTGAAGTCCCGGCGCCGCCGGGGTCCCGACGAGCCGCTGTCCATGACGGAGCAGCAATGCCTGTTCGGGGGTGACGGGGAGGGCCGGGATGTCGTCCAGCCCCGCGACAAGCGGGAGAACCGCCCCGTCAAGGGTGCGCGCCTTAGCCATATCAGCCAATT
>DASTDZ010000056.1:0-6355 GCA_035710105.1 Sphingomicrobium sp.
CTACGAGAAGCTTGCGGTTGACGAAATCGCCTCGCCGACCAGCGATGTCGACACGACCGGCACGCTCATCGACTTCAACGTCCGCGCGGAGCGGATGGGCTGGCTCCCGTCGGCGCCACAGTTCGAGACCAACCCGCTCGAAATCGGCCGCGCGCTCAAGAGCGAAAGCGCCGGCACCAAGGTGGCGCACGGCCTCAAGTCCGGCGAGCTCAAGCTTTCCTGCGAGGACCCCGACAACCCCAGGAATTTCCCGCGCAACCTGTTCGTGTGGCGCTCGAACCTGCTCGGATCGTCGGGCAAGGGCCACGAATATTTCCTCAAGCACCTGCTCGGCACCCAGCACGGGGTCCAGGGAAAGGACCTCGGCGAGGACGGCGGGCAGAAGCCGGAGGAGGTCGAGTTCCGCGCTCATGCCCCTGAGGGCAAGCTCGACCTCCTCGTCGCCATCGATTTTCGCATGTCGACGACCTGCGTCTATGCGGACATCGTCCTTCCCACCGCCACCTGGTACGAGAAGAACGACCTCAACACGTCGGACATGCACCCGTTCATCCACCCGCTATCGGCGGCGGTGGACCCGGCCTGGGGCTCGCGCACCGACTGGGACATCTTCAAGGGGATCGCCAAGAGCTTCTCCGAAATCTGCCCCGGCCATCTAGGCGAGGAGACCGACGTCGTCCTGGTGCCGTTGCAGCACGACACGCCGGGCGAGCTCGGCCAGCCGCTCGAGGTCAAGGACTGGAAGAAGGGCGAGTGCGACCCGCTTCCGGGCAAGACGATGCCCGGCGTAGTGGTGGTGAAGCGCAACTATCCGGAGACCTACAAGCGCTTCACGTCGCTCGGCCCGTTGATGAAGTCGGTGGGCAACGGCGGGAAGGGGATCGCCTGGAACACCGACCATGAGGTCGATTTCCTCGGGCGGCTCAACGGCACCAACTCCGACGGCCTGCCGAACATCGAAAGCGACATCGACGCCTGCGAGGTGATCCTCAGCCTCGCCCCGGAAACCAACGGCGAAGTCGCGGTCAAGGCGTGGCACGCGCTGTCCGAGATCACCGGCCGCGAGCATGCGCACCTGGCGCTGACCCGCGAGGACGAGAAGATCCGTTTCCGCGACGTCCAGGCGCAGCCGCGCAAGATCATCTCCTCGCCGACCTGGTCAGGGATCGAGAGCGAGACGGTTAGCTATAACGCCGGCTGGACCAACGTCCACGAGCTGATTCCCTGGCGGACCCTCACCGGACGCCAGCAGCTCTACCAGGACCACCCCTGGATGCGCGCGTTTGGCGAGGGCTTCACCACCTACAAGCCGCCGATCGACACGAAGGCGATCGAGCCGGTGCTCGGCAAGCGCGGCAACGGCAACGGCGAACTCGTGCTGAACTTCATCACCCCGCACCAGAAGTGGGGCATCCACTCGACCTATTCGGACAATCTGCTGATGCTGACGCTCAACCGCGGCGGGCCGGTCGTCTGGATCAGCGAGGAGGACGCCAGGAGCGCGGGGATCGTCGACAACGACTGGGTCGAGGCCTTCAACCTCAACGGCGCGCTGACCGCACGCGCGGTGGTCAGCCAGCGCGTGCCGAGCGGAATGTGCATGATGTACCATGCGCAGGAGAAGATCGTGAACACGCCGGGCTCCGAAATCACCGGCGCCCGCGGCGGGATCCACAATTCGGTGACCCGCGCAATCACCAAGCCGACGCAAATGATCGGCGGCTACGCGCAGCAGTCCTACGGCTTCAATTATTACGGCACCGTCGGCTCCAACCGCGACGAGTTCGTGGTCCTGCGCAAGATGAACAAAGTCGACTGGATGGACGAGCCGGCCGCGCCGGCCGCCGCCTGAGGGAGAGTATTGAGATGAAGGTTCGTGCTCAGGTCGCGATGGTCCTGAACCTCGACAAGTGCATCGGCTGCCACACCTGCTCGGTGACCTGCAAGAACGTGTGGACCAGCCGTGAAGGTGTCGAATACGCCTGGTTCAACAACGTCGAGACCAAGCCCGGGATCGGCTTTCCCAAGGAATGGGAAAACCAGAAGAAATGGAACGGCGGCTGGAGGCGCAAGGCCGACGGAAAGATCGAGCCGCGGATCGGCGCGCGCTGGCGGGTGCTGGCCAACATCTTCGCCAACCCCGACCTGCCCGAAATCGACGATTATTATGAGCCCTTCACCTTCGATTACGACCATCTGCAGTCGGCGCCGGAGATGAAGACCTTCCCGACCGCCCGCCCGCGTTCACTGATCACCGGCGAACGGATGGAGAAGATCGAGTGGGGGCCGAACTGGGAGGAGATACTGGGCGGCGAATTCGCCAAGCGCTCGAAGGACAGCAACTTCGCCGACATCGAAAAGGAAATCTACGGCGAGTTCGAGAAGACCTTCATGTTCTACTTGCCGAGGCTGTGCGAGCATTGCCTCAACCCGACCTGCGTCGCCTCCTGCCCGTCGGGGTCGATCTACAAGCGCGAGGAAGACGGCATCGTCCTCATCGACCAGGACAAGTGCCGCGGCTGGCGGATGTGCATTTCCGGCTGCCCGTACAAGAAGATCTACTACAATTGGAAAAGCGGGAAGGCCGAGAAGTGCATCTTCTGCTACCCGCGGATCGAGGTCGGCCAGCCGACCGTCTGCTCGGAAACCTGCGTCGGCCGGATCCGCTATCTCGGGGTCATCCTCTACGATGCCGACCGGATCGAGGAGATGGCGTCGACCGAGGACGAGCAGGACCTTTACGAGAAGCAGCTCGAAATCTTCCTCGACCCCAATGACCCGGCGGTGATCGCCCAGGCCCGCGCCGACGGGATCGAGGACAATTGGCTCGAGGCGGCGAAAATCTCGCCGATCTGGAAGATGGCGATGGACTGGAAGATCGCCTTCCCGCTCCATCCCGAATACCGGACGTTGCCGATGGTCTGGTACGTTCCGCCGCTGTCGCCCATCCAGAACGCGGCCGAGCGCAACCACATCGGCTTCGACGGCGAGATCCCCGACATCGCGTCCTTGCGCGTGCCGGTCAAATATCTCGCCAACCTTCTGACCGCCGGCAAGGAAGCGCCGGTGGTGGAGGCGCTTCGCAAGATGTTCGCGATGCGGATTCACATGCGCGACCGCGAGGTCGAGGGGCGGACGAACAGTAAAGTGCTCAAGCAGGCCGGCCTCAGCCAGACGCAGGTCGACGAGATGTACCGCTATCTGGCACTCGCCGATTACGAGGACCGGTTCGTCATCCCGACCTCGCACCGCGAGGTCAGCGAGAATGCCTACGAGATCCGCGGCGGCTGCGGCTTCTCGTTCGGCAACGGCTGCAGCGGCGGCGGCCGCACCGAGCCCAGCCTGTTCGGCTCGCCCAAGAAGGCGGGGCACGTGCCCGTCCCCGGCAAGAGGAGGGCGGCGTGATCAGCTTCAAGGCGCTGGGCGCGCTACTCGACTATCCGACCGCCGAGCTGCAGGCTGCGGCCGGCGAAGTCGAGCAGGCGCTGCGCGAGGAACGCGCTATCCCGCAAGCGGAGCTCGACGAGGTCAGCGCGTTCATCGACCGGCTTCGCCGCTCCGACATCATGGACCTTCAAGAACAATGGGTCGGCCTGTTCGACCGGTCGAAGCGGGTTGCGCTTCACCTCTACGAGCATAGCCACGGGGAGAGCCGCGACCGCGGCCAGGCAATGGTCAACCTCGCGCTCACCTACCGGATGAACGGCTTTGAGCTCGCGGCCTCGGAGATGCCCGATTATTTGCCACTGTTCCTCGAGTTCCTGAGCCAGGTGCCGGAGGAGCCGGCCCGGCGCTACCTCGGCCAGGCGATCGACATCATCGAGGCGCTTCGAGTCCGGCTCGAGGAACGGGACTCTCCTTATGCCGCCTTGCTGGCGGCGCTGGTCCCGCTCGCATCCGCCGCCGCCGACGAGGCGGAGGTCGAGGCGATCCTCGCCGGCGAGCCGCCGGAGCCGAAGGACCTCGACGAGCTGGACCGCGAATGGGCCGAGGAGCCCGTCGACTTCACCGCCGGATCGGCACTCAAGGACTGCCCCTATGCGGGCAATATCGCCCGCGACCGCGCAGCGGGGCTTGCGGGCAGGGGAGCATAAGGATGGACAGCTACGTCAACACCGCCTTGTTCGGGGTCTACCCCTACATCGCGCTGTCGGTGTTCCTGCTTGGGAGCCTGGTTCGCTTCGACACCGACCAGTACGGCTGGCGGTCGAAATCGAGCCAGTTCCTGCGCCGCCGGCAGCTGGTCTGGGGCTCGATCCTTTTCCATGTCGGGATCCTGGGAATCCTGATCGGCCACGCGGTCGGCCTGCTGACCCCGATCGTCGTGTTCGATTTCCTCGGCATCGGCCATGCCTTCAAGCAGATGATGGCGATCGTCGTCGGCGGATTGTTCGGGGCGATGTGCCTTGTCGGCCTGGTGCTGCTGCTTCACCGGCGTCTGTTCGACAGCCGCATCCGCAAGACCTCGAGCTTCAGCGACACCGCCGTGCTCGCGATCCTGCTCGCCCAGCTCCTGCTCGGATTGCTGACCATTCCGCTCAGCCTCGGCCATCTCGACGGCGAGATGATGGTCCGGTTCATGGCCTATGTGCAGGGGGTCGTCGTGCTCAGCCCCGACCCGGCGCTGATCGCCGGCGTGCCCGTGATCTTCAAGCTGCACATGTTCCTGGGCTTCACCATTTTCCTGATCTTCCCTTTCACCCGCCTGGTGCACGTGTGGAGCGCGCCGCTCTCCTACCTCGGCCGCCGCTATCAGGTCGTGCGCACCAAGGCCCGGCCGGCGCTCGAGCGCCAGGACAGCGATCTTCCGCCCTATGTCGCGCGGCCACTGCTCAAGCCGGAGCCGAAGAAGCCGGCGCGCCGCAAGAAGGCCGCCTGAGGAGCGCGTGATGATCAGCGTCAACGGAGTCACCATCGACCAGGCTGCGGTCGGGCGCGAGGTGCAGCACCATCCGGCTGCCTCGCGCGAGGAAGCCGAGGTGAGCGCGGCCCGCGCGCTCGTCGTCCGCGAGCTGCTGCTGCAGCGGGCCGACTCGCTCGGGATCGACGGCGAGGACGAGGAAGAACGGATTGCCGCGCTGGTGGCCGCCGAAGTCCGGGTGCCCGAACCGAGTTCCGAGGAGATCGCCCGCTACTACCGGCGCAACGGTTTGAAATTCATGACCCCCGCGCTCTACGAGGCAGCCCATATCTTCTTCCCGGCGCGCGCCGGCGACGAGCCCGCCCGCGCGCAAGCTAAGGCCAGGGCCGAAGTGGTGCTCGAGCAGCTGCTTGCCGAGCCCCGGCGCTTCGCCGAGCTCGCCAAGGCGCACTCGGCCTGCTCGTCGAAGGAACAGGGCGGCTCGCTTGGCCAGATAAGCAAGGGCGACACCAATCCCGAGCTCGAACGGGCTCTGGCGACGATGGTGACCGGAATCGCGGCGGCGCCGGTCTCGTCGCGGCATGGCTATCACATCCTGAGGCTCGACCGGCGCGCGCCCGCGAAGCCGCTGCCACTCGGACAGGTCGAGCGCTGGATCGCCGATCATCTGCGCGAAAGCGCGCGGCGCCGTGCCACCGCCCAATATCTTCAGCTTCTCGCCGGCCAGGCGCGGATCGACGGGATCGAGCTTGGCGCTGCCGACAGCCCGCTGGTCCAGTGATGCTGCTGGGCAAGGTCATCAAGCTGGCAATGACTGCGCAGAGCCAGTTTCCCGAAGAGGTGCCGGGGCGCGACCCGGAGCTTGCGCGTCGGCTCGCCGCCGAAAGCGAGCGCGCTGGAATGGACGTGCCGACCTTTGTCGCGGACACGGTCCGGCGGTTCATGGCGCACGAGGACGGCGAGAGCTGGACGACGATCGTCGGCAATATCCAGCGCTCCGACGACCCGGGATATGCGTTTCTGTCGACGATCGTTCGAGCGCGGCTGGATCACCGCTGCGACCAGCACGGCTGATCAGATCCCCGCATACCATTCGTAATCGCCGCGGTCCTCCCAATAGCCGCCCTTGCCGCCATGGATTCCGGAAAGTGTGGAGACGGCCTCGATCCGCTGCACATATTTGGCGTGCTTGTAGCCGAGCTGCCGTTCGACCCGCAGGCGCAGCGGCGCGCCGTTGGCGACCGGAAGCAGCCGGCCGTTCATTCCCCAGGCCAGAATGGTCTGCGGGTGGAAGGCATCGATGAGGTCGATGCTTTCATAATAAGGGTGCGGCCCGAAGCGGTCGGCGCAATGGAAGACGAGGTACTTGGCCTGCGGCTTTAGGCCGGCGGCGTCGAGCAGCAGGCCAAGCGGAACGCCGTGCCACTTGCCGATTGCGCTCCAGCCCTCGACGCAGTCGTGGCGGGTGATCTGGGTACGTGTCGGCATCGACCG
>DASTDZ010000057.1:0-3025 GCA_035710105.1 Sphingomicrobium sp.
TTTTCGACCATTGGCTGCATTCCGATTCAGTCGGTTCCGGCGGGCAATAGCGCAACCGTTCACCACTTATTTGTAAAATTTAGCGACACCCGCCGCATGTCGAGGAATTTGCCAGCAGGGCGGGCGTGTCGCCGCTGATCGCCTTCTGGAGCCATGCGCTTGCCGCGGCGATGTTCGCCGCGCTTCTCATCTGGCGCCTGGCGGCAGGCGCGCGCCAGCCGGGGCACCGGCTCCTGCTCGCCGCCTTCGCGCTCACCGCCAGCTGGGCGTGGCTCGAGGCGATTGCGCCCGGAAGCCCGATCGCAAGCTATTCCGAAACCGCGCGCAATCTGGTCTGGGTCGGGCTTCTCTATACGCTCTACGCGGCAAGCACGGACGGGAGGCGGCAGGGCGTCCGGCTCGTCTACGGAGCCGTCTCCGCAGTCCTCGGCATGCAGCTCGTCGTCACCACCGTTTTGCTCGGCGAAGCGGGCGCGGCAGTGACGGAAACCGAGCGGATCCTGAGGATCACCGCGGCGGCCGG
This sequence comes from Sphingomicrobium sp., assembly GCA_035710105.1. GTDB lineage: Bacteria > Pseudomonadota > Alphaproteobacteria > Sphingomonadales > Sphingomonadaceae > Sphingomicrobium. The sequence goes on from DASTDZ010000057.1 coordinate 524, forward strand.
ATCGCTCGTGCTCGTCCACAATCTCTACGGCCAGGCCGCGCCGTCGAGCCGGTCGAACATCAAGTTCGCGATGCTCGCGCTCGCGCTGAGCTGGATCTACGACCTCAACCTCTACACAATCGCTTATCTCCAGCCCGACGCGGCTGGCGGGCTGTTCGACTGGCGCGGCCTTGCGGTGGCGCTGACCGCGCCGCTGTTCGCGATCGCCGCCCGGCACGAGGAGGATTGGCGAATCCGGCTGTCGCGCGCGGCCACGTTCCAGTCGCTCTCCTTGCTCGCCATTTGCGGCTATTTCGCGGTGATGGCGGTGCTTGCCACCGCGCTCAAGGGCACGGGGTCGGACTGGCTGCGGACCGTTTCGATCGCGGTGCTTGCAGCGATGGTCGTCGGCGCAATGGTCCTGCTGCCGAGCGCCAAGGCGCGAAGCTGGGCCAAGGTCAAGATCGCCAAGCATCTGTTCGAGCACCGCTACGACTATCGCACCGAATGGCTTCGGTTCACCGAGACCCTGGCCGGATCGGGCGCCGAGGCGCGGCCGCTTGGCGAGCGCGTGGTCAAGGCGTTCGCCGACATCCTCGACGCGCCTGGCGGACTATTGGTGGAGCGCGAAGGATCGGGCGCTTTCGTCACCGGTGCGGAATGGAACTGGCCGGGACAGGCGCTCATAACCGCCACGGACCCGGATTCCCCGCGCCGCTTTTGGGATGCGCTCGCCGCGAGCAAGCGGATCCTCGAGCTGGATTCGATCAGGAACGGGCTCGCGCCGCAAGACGCCGCGATCGTGCCCGGCGCAATTGTCGCGGAGCGCGACGCGTGGGTGGCGGTGCCCCTGCTGAACCGGGACAAGGCGGTCGGGCTCGTGATTCTGGCCGCGCCGGATTTCCGCCGCCCGCTCGACTGGGAGGATTTCGACTTGCTTCGCGCGGCCGGCCGGCAGGCGGCGAGCGCACTTGCCGAGGCGCAGGGGCAGCGCGCGCTTTCGGAGGCGCAGCGGTTCGAGGAGTTCAACCGCCGCTTCGCCTTCATCCTGCACGACATAAAAAACCTGGTCAGCCAGCTGTCGCTGCTCAGCAGGAACGCCGAGCGCCACGCGGACAATGCGGAATTCAGGGCCGACATGATCGCGACTCTGAAATCCTCGATCGGCAAGATGAACGACCTGCTTGCGCGGCTCTCGCCGCAATCGGCCGCCCGCCCGGGCAAGGTTGAAGCGCGGCCGCTTCGCGAGATCCTGATGTCGGCGATCGCCTCTCGCCGCGGCCAGCATGAGGTCAAGCTGCTCGGCGACTGCGGGCTATGGGCGCAGGTGGATTGCGCGGCGCTCGAGCAGGCGGTCGGCCACCTCGTCCAGAATGCCGTAGAGGCCAGTGGCGACGACAGGCCCGTCACCGTCCACGTTCGGGAAAGCGACGACGAAGTGGTCGTCGCCATTCGCGACGAGGGCGAGGGCATGGATGCCGAGTTCATCCGCACCAAGCTGTTCCAGCCCTTTTCTTCGACCAAGCAGGCCGGCTTCGGGATCGGCGCCTTTGAGGCGCTCTCGCTGGTCGCCGCGATGGGCGGCCGGCTGACGGTCGACAGCCGCCCCGGCGAGGGCACCAGCTTTGCCATTCACCTGAAGGCGGCCGAGTCGCCGCCGCAACCGATCCGGAAAAGCGCATGACGAGTGAAACCGAACTTCCCGTGCTGCTGGTCGTCGAGGACGACGAGGGCCTGCAGCGACAGCTCAAATGGGCCTACGACGGCTACCAGATCGTCGTCGCTGGCGACCGCGCGGCCGCGATCGAGGCTCTTCGCCAGCACGAACCGGCCGTCGTCACGCTCGATTTAGGCCTTCCGCCCGACCCCGACGGCACCGAAGAAGGGTTCAAGGCGCTGGTCGAAATGCTCGCGATCAAGCCGGACACGAAGATCATCGTCGCCTCCGGCCACGGCGCACGCGAAAGCGCGATGAAGGCGATCGCGCTCGGTGCCTATGATTTCTACCGCAAGCCGATCGACATCGACGAGCTCGGGCTGATTGTCGCCCGCGCCTTCCACCTGCACGGGATCGAGGCCGAGAATCGCCGGCTCGAGCAGGCGAGCGGCGGCCACCTGCTGGGATCGATCATCACTGCTGCGCCGGAGATGCTCAACGTGGCGCGGACGATCGAGCGGGTTGCCTCGACCGGCGTCTCGGTGATGCTCCTGGGCGCGAGCGGAACGGGCAAAGAATTGCTCGCGCGCGCGATCCACGAGAAGAGCGACCGTTCGTCCGGGCCATTCGTCGCGATCAACTGCGCGGCGATCCCCGAAAACCTGCTCGAGGCCGAACTGTTCGGCTACGAGCGCGGCGCATTCACCGGAGCGGTCAAGACCACGCCGGGAAAGATCGAGCTGGCCGAGGGCGGGACCCTGTTCCTCGACGAGGTCGGCGACATTCCGCTGCCGCTGCAGGTCAAGCTGCTCCGATTCCTCCAGGAGCGGGTGATCGAGCGCATCGGCGGCAGAAGCGCGATCGCG
>DASTDZ010000058.1:0-11351 GCA_035710105.1 Sphingomicrobium sp.
GGCGGCGCGACTGCTCTCGGCCACCCGATCGGGGCGAGCGGCGCGCGCATCCTGACGACTCTCGTCGCGGCGCTCCAGGACCGCGGGCTCAAGCGCGGCGTTGCCTCGCTGTGCATCGGCGGGGGCGAAGCGACGGCGGTGGCGGTGGAGCTGGTCTAAAACATGACTCGCACGCTCGGCCGGTGAGGCGTAAGGCCCGATCCCTTCAACAGGGGAGAAGTCCAATGCGCGTCATCATCGGCCTGTCGGCAGCGCTTGCGCTCGCCGGATGCGATCAGGCGAAAGAAACAACGCCGGCCGCCAACAATGAAGCGGAAGTCACCAACACGGACGCGACCGCAGTTCCGGCCGCGCTGACAACGCTGAATGAAACGACGTGGGAGTACATCGACCCCGATAGCGGCAAGCCGATCCGGGAATCGATCGACGCGAACGGCAATTACATCTCCGTGTCCGGCTCCGAGCATATCGACCATGGAACTGCCGTCATGAAAGACGGCAAGGCCTGCTTCACCAGCGCGATGAACAAGGAAGGCGAGGTCTGCTGGACCGACCCGATGCTTGCCGTCGGCCAGTCTGGCGAGACGACCAGCGACAAGGGTGAAAAGCTCACCGTCAAGCGCGTCACCTACGTCCCGCTGACCATGTAATTGGCCGTGCCGGTACCCGTGCGGGGCTACTTCGGCCCCGCATAGGCCTGGCATTCGAGCTCGACCAGACCGCCGAGGGCAAGACCGCTGGCGCCGAACGCGCTTCGGGCCGGCAGCGGCTCGCTGAAATATTCGAGATAGACCGTGTTGAAGTCCGGCCACTGGGCCATGTCCGCGAGCATCACCGTACAGTGGAAGACGTCGCCGAAGCCAAGCCCGGCGCTGGCCAGCACCGATCGGATATTCTCGAGCGCCTGCCGCGCCTGTCCCTCCATGCCCTCGACGAGTGTGCCGTCCTCGCGAAAGCCCATCTGCCCGGACAGGTAGAGGATGTCGCCGACTCGGACCGCCGACGAGAAGGGCAGCGGCTTGTCGCCGAGCTTCGATCGCTCGAAATGCTGCACCGGCGCTCTCCCGTTCAATCGACCACCTCGTTGGCGGCCACGCCCCACAGGTCGCCGGTTCGGATGTAGCCGCTTCGCTTGCCGACGGTGAACCGGCACCAGCCGCCTTCGCAATCCTCGATCCGGCCGACGACGCCATGCTCGGCGCGATATCGCACCGGGCTCGAAGCGTCGGGCTTGGTGTGGATGGAGCGCGGCTCTCCCGGCTTGACCAGCGCCGTCCTGCGATCGCTCAGCAGCGTCGCAAGCATCCAACCGCGCGCACCGTCGGGATCCTCGATCAGACGCCAGCTCTCATGGCGCCGAAGCACGCGCACAGGCAGGTCGCGGCGCTGGTAGAGCCAGATGCCGGGATAGGTCCGCGCTGGGCCAGTTCGGGTCATCGCCTGGCCGCTGGCGATCGACGCCCAATAGGGCGGCTGCCTATCCTGTGCTGCGGCAGGCGCGGCAATGGCGAAAATCAGGAGTGCGGCGACCAGCCCCCGCCCGACCATCACGCCCCCGTCAGGATCCGGTCGACGAGCTGCTTCACGGTGGGCACGAACCCGTTCGAGTAGAAGGGGTCGGTCTTGAACCGGTAGGCCCCGTGGCCGGCGAACATCAAGTTCTGCTCGACCGGCCCGCCATGCGCGATGTCCTGCAGGGTCTTCTGGATGCAGAAGCTGCGCGGGTCGGCGAGGCGTCCGGTCGTGTTCTTCTCATTGTCCGCCCAGGACGAGAAGGCGCATTGCGAAAGGCAGCCCATGCACTCGGCCTGGTCGGTGCGGATGTGCTTCTTCTCTTCGGGCGTGACGAAGATCAGGGTCTCGTCCGGGGTCTTCATCGCCTCGGTGAATCCTGCCGCATACCATTCGCGCGCGTGCTGCAGGTCGCCCTTCGTCACCCAGTAATTTTTCTTGCCGTTGAGGCCGACGTCGAGCTCGAAATGATGGTCGCCGAGCGGCTCCTTGGTGAAGGCGATCTGGCGTTCGGAGCGGGCCTCGAGGTTGCGAAGGAACGGGTTGCGGACCGCCGAGGAATAGAAACCGGTGGGACTGAAGCGGTGCAGGAGGATGTCGCCCTCCTCGAGCTCCATCAGCTTGGCCTTCCACTGCGGCGGGATCGGGCTTTCCTGCGTGAGCAGCGGCCGCGTTCCGAACTGGAAGGCGATCTGCCCGAGCTCCGGGTTGTCGATCCAGTTCTCCCACTCGTCAAGGCGCCAGACGCCACCGGCCATGACGATCGGCACGCTGTCGGCAATCCCGCCCTCGCGCATCGTGGCGCGAAGCGCCGCAACGCGCGGATAGGGGTCCTGCGGCTGGCGCGGGTCCTCGGCGTTCGACAGGCCGTTGTGACCGCCGGCGAGCCACGGGTCCTCATAGACCACGGCCGCGAGCCATTCGGCCGCCTTGTGATAGGCCCGCTTCCACAAGGCGCTGAATGCCCGGGCCGAGCTGATGATCGGCAGGTAGTTTACGCCGTAGGAGGCAGCGATCTCGGAAAGCTTGTAAGGCATTCCGGCGCCGCAGGTGACGCCCGCGACGAGGCCCTTGGTGCGTTCCAGGACTCCATGGAGCACCCGCTGGGCGCCGCCCATTTCCCACAGCACGTTGATGTTGATCGCACCCTTGCCGCCGGCGATTTCGTGGGCGCGCTGGACCTGAGCGACGGCGCCGTCGATCGCGTATCGGATCAGCTCCTCGTGCCGCTCGCGCCGGGTGAGCCCTTGATAGATTTGCGGGATGATGCGGCCTTCCGGGTCGTAGCTGTCGGCGTTGACCGCCGAGACCGTGCCAATCCCGCCCGCCGCGGCCCAGGCGCCCGAGCTCGCATGGTTGGTCGCGGACACGCCCTTGCCGCCTTCGATCAGCGGCCAGACTTCGCGCCCGGCATATTGGATGGGCGTCAGGCCCTTGAACAAAGTCTCTCTCCTTGGGCGCGTTCGCGCTCTCGAGGGGGCCATATAAGGCGCTTTTGCCTCGATGCGAATAAATTGCTTGGGGCCGGGAGGTTCCTAGCCAGGCGCGTAATCCATGCCGATATCGACTGCGGGAGCCGATTGGGTGATCCGGCCGACCGAGATGTAATCCACGCCCGTTTCCGCGATCGCGCGAATGGTTTCGAGCCGCACTCCGCCCGAGGCTTCGAGCGGCACCCGCCCGGCAACGCGCTTCACCGCCTTGCGGAGCGTCGGGATATCCATGTTGTCGAGCAACAGCCGGTCTGCGCCGGCCGCAAGCGCTTCCTCGACCTGTGCGAGGGAATCCACCTCGACCTGGATTTCGAGGCCGGTGTCCGCCGCCCGGGCGGAGCTGACGGCCGGGCCGACCCCTCCGGCGACCGCGACATGGTTGTCCTTGATCAGCATTCCGTCGTCGAGCCGCATTCGGTGGTTCTGCGCCCCACCCATGCGCGCCGCATATTTCTCCAGCGCCCTCAGTCCTGGAATGGTCTTGCGCGTGTCGAGAAGGATCACGCCGGTGCCGTCGATCGCATCGACGTAGCGCCGGGTCAGGGTTGCGATCCCCGACAGATGCTGCAGCGTATTCAGGGCCGAGCGCTCTGCGGCAAGCATGGCCCGTGCATTGCCGCGCAGCCGCATCAAAACGGTCCCGGCGCCGACGCGCTCGCCATCTTTCGTCAGCTGCTCGACGATTACATCCTCGTCCAGGGCCTGGAAGAAGGCGGTTGCGAAGTCGAGTCCGGCGACGACGAGCGGCTCGCGCGCCGAAATCTCCGCTGAGAATCGCGCGTCTTGCGCAATCATCGCTTTCGAGGTGACGTCCCCACCGGAACCCAGGTCCTCGGCAAGCACGCGTTTCACAAAATCGTCGACGTCGAAACCGAGGATCATCCCGCCGGTGTAAGCGAGCCGGAAGCGATCCGCCAATGGTCGCCTTCCCTCTCGTAGCGCTGGGCGTCCTGGGGGGCGAACCCGCCGCGCCTCCAGGTCTCCACCGTGACCGTCACGCTGGGGCCGTCGATGTCGATCCGGTTGAAGCTCTGCTCCTGGTCACGAAGGCGAACGGAGGTGGCGGTGCCCGCCTGGACCACCAAAGCGGCGCCGGCGCGCGTGACGAGCTCGCGGGCGCTGTGGATCGAAGCCTGGTGGTTGTGCCCGGCGAGAAGCAGGTCGACCCCCGCATCGCCGATAGCGTCGAGCGCGAGCTCGCTCCTCCCGACCGCCGGGGCCGTCCCCTCGCCGACGGGAAGCGCGAACAAGGGGTGGTGGGTCACGAGCACCCGGATTGCCTTCGGATCGGTGCGCTCGAACGTCTCGCGGATGAACTGGATCTGCTCGTGGCTGACGCGGCCTTCCTTGAAAGTCAACGAGCGCGCGGTGTTGATGCCGAGCACCGTTGCGCCCGGAATCTCCTGCAAGGGGCACAAGGTGTCGTCAATGAAGCGCCGGTAGCGGGTCAGCGGCGACAGGAACCGGCGGAACACGTCGTAGAGCGGGACGTCGTGGTTGCCCGGCACGGCGAGCACGTCGTGCCCGGCATCGCGCAGCCGTTCGAGAAAGGCGCACGCCTCCTGGAATTGCTCGGTCCGGGCGCGCTGGGTGAAGTCGCCGCTTATGACGACCAGGTCGGGCTTGTGGGCGTGGACGCGCTCCTCGACCGCTTCGACCAGGTCGGGGTCGTGCGCCCCGAAATGCAGGTCAGACAGGTGAATCAGGCGAGCCATGTCTCGCCAACGCGCGTGACAGGCGCGGGTTCATCGATAGATGTGGATAAATGGACCGCACGCAAGCGAACACCGGCACCAAGCCTGTCAGTGATAGACTGCGCTTCGACGAAGAGGCGCTCGAGCGCTGGATGGCGGGCCATGTCAGAGGCATTCGCGGCCCGATCTCGGTCAGCCAGTTCAGAGGTGGCCAGTCGAACCCGACCTACCGGATCGAAACGCCGGGCGGCGCCTATGTGCTTCGCCGCAAGCCGCCGGGCCAGCTGCTGCCCGGCGCGCACGCGGTCGAGCGCGAATATCGCGTTCTCGAAGCGCTCGGCGGTCAGTGCTTCCCGGTCGCCCGGGTTCACGCCCTTTGTGAGGATGAAAATGTCATTGGCACGGCCTTCTATGTGATGGACATGGTCGAGGGCCGTATCTTCTGGGAGGCGTCGCTTCCCGGCCTGTCCCGCGGCGATAGGCAGGCCGCCTTCGATTCAATGAACGCGACGATCGCGCGGCTGCACAATTTCGATCCGCAGGAGATCGGCCTTGGCGACTATGGCCGCCCGACCGGCTTCGTCGAGCGCCAGGTCGCGCGCTGGTCGAAGCAATATCTTGGCGACATCGATGCCGGCCGCATGGAGGCGATGGACCGGCTGGTCGGCTGGCTCGAAAAGCACCTGCCGCCCGACAGCGGCCGCTCTAGTGTCGTCCACGGCGACTATCGTTGCGACAACATGATCTTCGATCCCCGCGAGGCGCACGTCCGTGCCGTGCTCGACTGGGAGCTGTCGACGCTTGGCGACCCGGCCTCGGACTTCACCTATCACCTGCTGATGTACCGCATGCCCTCGAGCCTGTTCGCGGGGCTCGCCGGCGTCGCGCTGGAGCCGCTCGGGATCCCCTCGGAGGAAGACTATGTCGCCGCCTATTGCCGCCGTACCGGCCGCGACCATCTTCCCAACAAGGACTATCTGGTCGTCTTCAACCTGTTCCGGCTGGCCGCCATCCTGCACGGGATCCGCGGCCGGATCGCGCGCGGCACCGCCTCCTCGGCCCACGCGGTCGAAACCGCGAGTAAGCTCGAGCCGCTCGCCGAGCTTGCCTGGGCCGAGGCGCAGAAAGCGCGGCTGTAGAGCCTAACGCACCTCGAAGCTGTTGCTCCGAACGCTCTCGGAGCGGCCGGAAGGCATCCTCTCGACCCTCGTGGAGAAGCGGTCGCTACCGGAGCCCAGGTTGCCGGGCAGACCATAGGAATAATTGGCGCTTCGGCCAGGATCAAGGGTCCGAAGCTCCATCGTGCAAACCCGGTCCGTGGGCATAGGGCGACCGGCGCCCGTCTGAAGCGTGCTGGTGCAGAGATTGTAACCGAGCTGCTCCCGGGTGCCGTTGCGAAGCGTGAGCGTCATGGTGGCTCCCGGCTCCACGCTTGCTGGAGCGGCAGTCAAGCTTACCTGCCCCGAGGGCTCGGGGGGCTGGCCGTTGTCTGGCGTGGGCTCGGTTCCCGGCGGCCCGGCAGGCGGGGCCGGTTCCGCCGGAATTGCCCCCGGAGCAGCGCCGGTGCCGTCCCCGGTTGGCGCGACAGCAGGCTCGCCGGCTTCGCTTGGAGCGACATTCCCGCCGTCGTTACCGGTCTCTACGCTGCAGGCGGCAAGCAGCAGCGGCAGTGAGAAAATAACAAGTGATTGCAATCGCATACCCATCCTCTTTTAGAGGGTGGGCAACGGCTCGCCGGCAATGACGGTTCCAAAAATCGCGGCTACCTGCCCCGTTCGCCCTTGGCTGGGGCCGGCCTCGGCGCGGTCTCGGCCGGAACCGGGAAGCCGCGCTTGCGAAGCAGCGCGTTGACGTCGGGGTCGCGGCCGCGGAACTGGCGATAGGCGTCGGCCCGGTCGGTCTCGTTGCCCGTCGACAGCAGGTAGATGCGGAAGCGATCGGCGATCGTCCGGTCGAATGGATTGCCCACCTCCTCGAATGCCGCCCATGTGTCGGCGTCCATCGTTTCCGACCAGAGATAGGAATAATAACCCGCCGAATAGGAATCCGACGAGAACAGATGGCCGAACTGCGGCAGCCTGTGCCGCATCACCATTTCCTTGGGCATGCCGATCTCGGCCAGCGCCTGGCGTTCGAAGGCGTCGGGGTCGACGATTCCGTCGGGCCTGGTGTGGAGCATCATGTCGACCAGCGCCGAGGAGAGATATTCGACCGTCGCGAAGCCCTGGTTGAAGGTGTTCGACGCCTCGATCTTCCTGACCAGGCTGTCGGGCATCGGCTGCCCGGTCTGGTAATGCCGGGCGAAGCGCTCGAGCACTGGCCGGGTCAGCAGCCAATTCTCGTTCACCTGGCTCGGATATTCGACGAAGTCGCGCTGCGAGCCGCCGAGCGAGGGGTAATAAACCTTGGTCAAGAGCCCGTGGATCGCGTGCCCGAACTCGTGGAACAGGGTCTCGGCGTCATTCAGGGTGACCAGAACCGGCTCGCCCGGGCCCGGCATGATGAAGTTGTTGTTGTTGGAAACCAGCTTCTTGCGATAGCCGAGGAGGCCCGAGGGATCGCGATAGCCGGTCGCCCAGGCGCCCGAGCGCTTGCCCTCGCGCGCGTAGGTGTCGAGGTAGAAGAGGCCGATGACCTCGCCGGTCTTAGCGTTCGTCACCTCGAACGTGCGCACGTCCTTCTGCCAGACCGGCACCTTGCCCGTATTCTCGATGAAGCGAAGGTCGTAGAGCTGCTCGGCGGACCAGAACATGCCCTGCACAAGGTTGTCGAGCACGAAATAGGGTTTGATCTCGTCCTGGCTGAGGTCGTACTTCGCCTTGCGGACCTTCTCCATGTAGAAGCGATAGTCCCAGGGCTCGATCGTGCGGACGCCGTCCTGCGCCGCGAACGGCTTCATGTCGGCGACCTCTTCCTTCACGCGCTGCACGGCAGCCGGCCAGACGCGCATCATCAGCTCCATCGCCCGCGCCGGGGTCTTGGCCATCGTGTCCTGCATGCGCAGGTCGGCGTGGGTCTGGTAGCCGAGCAGGTGCGCGCGGTCGGCGCGCAACTTGACGATCCTGGCGATGAGCGCGTTGGTGTCGTTGGCGTTGCCGTTGTCGCCGCGGTTGACGAACGCTTCCCACACTTTCTTGCGTAGCGCGCGGTTGGTGCCGAAGCTCAGCACTGGCTCCACAGCCGAGCGGGTGTTGCGGATCGCGTAGGTCCCCGCCGGCAGCCCCTTCTCCTTCGCCAGCGCGGCCGCCGCGTCCTTCACGTCCTTGGGCACGCCGGCCATCTCGGCCTCGCTTGCGCGGGTAAAAGTCCCCTCGTCGGCCAGCAGCCGCGAGTTGAACTCGGCGAAGGCGCTCGACAGCTCCTTGTTGATCTCGCTGACCTTGGCCTTGTCGGCCGGCGAAAGCTTGGCGCCGCGGCGCACGAACTGCTCGTAGGTGCGCGTGAGCACCCGCATCTGCTTGGCGTCGAGGCCGAGGCTGTCGCGCTGGTTGTAGAGCGTCTCGATGCGCGCGAAGAGCTTGGGGTTGAGTGTGATCCGGTCGAACACGGCGGTCAGCTGCGGCGACCATTTCTTGTCGAGCGCGACATAAGCGGGGCTCGACATGTTGTCGGTCATCACCGCGAACAGCGAACCGACGCGGTCAAGCCGGTCGCCTGCCTTTTCCATAGCCTCGATGGTGTTGGCGAAGGTCGGCGGCTCGGGGTTGTCGGCGATCGCGGCGGCCTGCCTCTCGACCTCGGCGATAGCGAAGGCGAAGGCCTCGTCGAACAGCTCGGGCCTGACCTGGTCCCACGGCGGGACGCCGTCATAGGGGCCGGTCCACTCCTTCAGAAGGATGTTGTCCGGAATCGCCATTGCCGGCTGTGACGCCGCAGCGGCCGGAGCCGCCTGGTTGGTCGCCTGGGCCGAAGCTGCGTTCGCGCCGAGCGCCGCCACGGCCGTCCCGGCCAGGATGATTGCCTTCATTTTGTCCCCGCTCCCGATGAATCTGGAAATGAGCGTGCCGCTTAGCGGGCGCCCTCGCACCGCCGCAAGCGGCCGTTCGACAAACCGTCGATATCAGCCGCCAACTGAACCGGTCCTGTGCGGACCCGGAAGGTCACAAGACTTAGGGAATGAAAGGTGGAGGTGTGAGACGAAAGAAGGGCGGGAGGTCCGTACTCCCGCCCCAATCGCTCAATTCAGTCGGTCGCTTAGGCCGTATGGATATTCAGCGCGCAGGGCTTGTTGTCGCTGTCGGTGCCGACCTCATAGGAAAGGCGCTGGCCGGTTTTCGGCGGGTTCGCCTTGATGTCCCACTTGAAGGCACTTCTCTCGAACGGCAGATTGTCGCCGCCGGCTTCCGGCTTGATCGTGCCGCGGGCCTGATCGACGTCGAGCGAATTGACGGTGCCAAAATTCTTCATGGTGATTTCCTTCTTTGCCAAGGCAGCCTGGATTGACCGGCTTGCGGCTAAGAGGCGTTAAAGATGGAGAAAAGCGTGGTTTGTGCTCAGCACCGTCGATAGCGACTGGTAGCCCTTCTAATGTAAGAAGTCGGATCCCGATTACTAGGCCAAACCAAACCGCTTGGCGACAAGCGGTTGGTTGCACGAACTTCTTTGTTTTGCGGGATTCCAGGCGTCCCGCGCGATGCGGCCGCAATACCCTTGCTTGATTGCGCGATCCATCACCGTCTGCCACTTTCGGTTCCAGCAACGGAGGAACATCGCCCGGCATGCTGCCCGATTACCGCACGCGCCTGTCCCTGATGGAGGATTGGTACAAGGAGCTGGTCGCGAGCGAGGATCGCGAGCTGATGTTGCTCGAAGACTATGCCCCGCACCGGGCGTTTCTCGGCTCCCTCACCGGGCGCGTGATCGACATTGGCGGCGGGGCGGGCATTGCGGCCCGCTTCCTTCGCCCCGAGGTCGATTATGTCGTCGTCGACCCGTCAGAGGTCTGGGAGTCGCCGGAGTGGGTCGATTTCGGGCGGAGCTTCAGAGCAGGCGGTCCAGAGCCCGAATTCGTAAAGGCGCCCGGCGAGACGCTTCCGTTCGCGGATTCGCAATTCGACGCCGCCCTTTCCTTCTGGAGCCTCAACCACGTGAGCGATCCCGCCCATTGCGTGGCGGAAATGGCCAGGGTGCTGAAGCCCGGCGCGCCTGCGCGCATCGTACTCGAGGACACCGTCCCGAGCTGGGGAGACCTGATCGCCGAAACACTCGACCGACTGCGATGGCGAATTAGCCGGCGTGACTTCAACGTACGCGTCTCGCTGCCGATGGCGGAAGCCCTGAAACGCAAGCTTGGTAGGACATGGCCAATCCAGGAGGACCATGTCCCGATCCCGGAATCCAGCCTTCTGCGATGGCTGCGTGGGAGATTCAAAATCGTCCACCGTCAGTGGCTTGGCCGCTTCCTCACCTACGATTTGGCGAAGAAAAGCCGCAGCTGATCAGCAATCGAGGAACATAAGCAGCTTGGTGTCGACCGCGACGCCTGCGCGGCGGCGGGCCTCGACGAAGGCCGGGATCTCATCGCGAGCAACGAGGTGGACTGAAATCTCCTCATGCTCGGTGCCGCCGCCATCACCCATCTTGCGCACGCCGTGGGCGCGGACCAGCGTGAAGCTTTCGGCCACCATCCCCGGCGAGCTGTGGAACTCGCCGAGGCGCTCGACGCGGTCTGCGGTGAAGCCCGTTTCCTCCTCGAGCTCCTTGATCGCCGTCTCCTCAACCGTCGCGTTGGCGTCCTCGTCGCCGACCAGGCCCGCCGGAAGCTCGAGGCAGCGCCGCCCGATCGGCACGCGATATTGCTCGACCAGGATCACCCTGCCCCCATGTTCAGCGAGGATGCCCACCGCGCTGATATCATTCGTGCGCGAGACATATTCCCAGCGGCCCTGCCGGAAAACGCGGATGTATTTGCCGCTCCACATCAGCTCGCGCGGCGCGACTGTGTCCTTGCTCATAGCTCGATCAATTTGTCGGGGATTTCGTTGGGGTTGCCGGCGCTCTTTGGAAAGTGCTCGGCAAGGACGAAGCCGATGCGCTGGACGGCGGCGGCGATGCCGTCGCCTGGGCGGCCGTCACGAACGTCGGCGAGAAGCACCGCCATCGACTCGCCCCAGGTTTCGGGAGTCGTGACCTTCGTGATCGCCTCGTCGGCGACGATCTCCGCGCGGTGCTCGCCCATCGACAGATAGATGAGGATTCCGGTGCGGCCCTCGGTGCGGCGCTCGGCGGCCGCCTTGAACAAGGCGATCGCGCGGCGCCGGACCCGGCGAGTCTTGGTCGAGCCGGGGGTCAGCGCGAGGCGCAGCGGCATCCACTTGAGGATCAGCAGGACGGCGGTGAACTTGAGCACCGCGAGCGCCATCAGGAAGGTCAGCAGCTCGCCGAGCGTCGGCTCGGGCTGCCAACCGCCGAACACGAGGCCGAACCACCATTGCAGCCATTCGGGTCGCCACGCAGCCCAGGCGAGAACCAGGATCATCGCCGCCACCGCCCAGTGCAGCGCGACATCGTGATAGGAATCGCTGAGCTCGGTTGCGACCGCCAGGATCTCGCCGTCGCTATTGGCCTCAGCGGACGCGATAGCGGCGCTGACCGTCGCATGGTCGGCCTCGGAAAGCTGCATCACCATGATCCCGAGGCCCCGCCGCCGCCG
>DASTDZ010000059.1:0-17508 GCA_035710105.1 Sphingomicrobium sp.
TGCTGCTCGTCCTCCTCGAGGTCCTCGAGGATCGCCACCGCGTCGTCGGTCTCGAGCTCGCCGGCGATCCTTGCGACCTGGTCCGGGGCAAGCGCGTCGATCAGCGCCTCGCGGACGTGCTCGTTCATCTCGGCGAGCACGTCGGCGTCGACGATTCCGGCCAGCGCCTTGACGAGGCCGTCGCGTTCGTCGCGCGCGGCAAGCTCGATCAGGTCGGCGACGTCGGCCGGGTGGAGCGGCGCGACCAGCTCGCGCGCGGTTTCGTCGTCGCCGGCGTCGACCGCGTCGAGCACCCGGTCGACGAACTCGGGCCGAAGCCGGTCTTCCTCGTCGATCGCGGAGGCGGCGGCGTCGAGCGGCCTGGCGTCGAGGTCGGCGGCGATCCGTTCGCTCTCGCTCATCGCCCTTTCCCCTTCCGACGCCTGTCGGCCTCCTATGGCCGCCTCAGCGCTGGCGCAAGCCGCCGCAGCCGAATATGGCCGCTGCCGATTCCCTTAATCTGGAGCGAGCCAAATGTCCGACCAACGCCTGACCCTTTCCCTCTCGAGCGGCGGCGACGTCGTCATCAAGCTGCGGCCCGACCTGGCGCCCGAGCACGTCAAGCGGATCACCGACCTCGCCAGCGAAGGCTTCTATGACGGCGTCCTGTTTCACCGGGTCATTCCGGGGTTCATGGCGCAGACCGGCGACCCGACCGGGACCGGCGCGGCCGGGTCCGACCTTCCCGACCTCAAGGCCGAGTTCAACCGCGCACCGCACGTCCGCGGCACCTGCTCGATGGCGCGCAAGCCCGACCCGGACAGCGCCAACAGCCAGTTCTTCATCTGCTTCGACGACGCCCGCTTCCTCGACGGCCAGTACACCGTCTGGGGCGAGGTCGAGAGCGGCATGGAGCATGTCGACGCGCTTCCCAAGGGCGAACCGCCAGCGGCGCCGGGCAAGATCGTCAAGGCGACGGTTTCAAGCGCCGCATAAAGTGACGAAGGTCGCGCTCATCACCGGCGCTTCGGCGGGCCTCGGCGAAGAGTTCGCCCGGCAGCTGTCGAAGCGCGGCCACCGGCTGGTGCTTGCGGCCCGGCGCAAGGACCGGCTCGAGGCTCTGGCCGCCGAGCTCGGCGAGGCGCGCGCGGTGGGAATCGACCTCGCCAGGCCAGGCGCCGCCGCCAGGCTCGTCGCCGATGTCGAAGCGGCGGGCGAGACGATCGAGTTGCTCGTCAACAATGCAGGCTTCGGCCTGCTCGGCCGGTTGGACAAGGCCGACCCCAAGAGGCTCCGGGAGATGGTCGACCTCAATTGCGGCGCTCTGACCGAACTGTGCCGCGCGGCGCTCCCGGGCATGGTCGAGCGCCGCTCGGGCGCGATCCTCAACGTCGCCTCGACCGCTGCCTTCCAGCCCGGCCCTGGAATGGCCGTCTATTTTGCGACGAAGGCCTATGTGCTGTCGCTGACCGAGGCATTGCACGAGGAAGCGAGCCGGTTCGGCGTCAAGGTGAGCGCGCTGTGCCCCGGGCCGACCCGAACCGAATTCGGCGAGGTTGCGGGATTCAAGGGCGACGGGCGCTTTGACCGTTGGTCGATGGACTCGGACGAAGTGGTCAGGCTTGGCCTCGACGGGCTCGAAAAGAACAAGGCCGTCGTAATCACTGGGGCGCTCAACAAGGCCGGGGCGCTGTCGGCCCGCTTCCTTCCGCGCGCCCTCGTCCGCAAGATTGCAGGAGCGCTCAAGTTCTAGAGGCAAGCCTTTTAACGCGCGGCAGTCGCCCCAAATTGAACCGGACGAACCGGCCGCCGTTTCGCTTGCGGCGCCGGGCGGGGTAAGGAGAGCTGATGGCGGACACCCAAGTGGCAGAGCGGCCCAAGACCATGCGCGTGCAGGTCGCCAATCTCCCGCCCGGAGACAGCGGTCGCGGGATCGCGCGGCTTCCGGCCAAGCTGATGCAGGCGCTCGCCCTCAACGAAGGCGACACGATCGAGATCATCGGCAAGCGCTCGACGGCGGCGCGGGCGATCCGGCCCTACGGCGAGGACGAGGGGCTTGAGATCGTCCGGCTCGACGGGCTGCAGCGGGCCAATGCCGGAGTCGGCGCCGGCGATTTCGTCGAGGTACGCAAGGCCAAGTCGAAACCGGCGACTCGCGTTGTCTTCGCGCCGGCGCAGGACAATGTTCGGCTTCACGGCTCGGCGGCTGCGCTCAAGCGCACCTTCGCCGGGCGGCCGCTGTGCGAGGGCGACACGGTGGCGACGACCGGCCACCAGCGGGTCAACACCGACGTTCCCGACCAGGTCCGCCAGCTCTTGAACGCGCCCGCCTTCGCTCTGCAGGAAGTGCGCCTCGTCGTCGTCAGCGCCGCACCCAAGGGCATCGTCCACATCGATGCCAAGACCGAGGTCGAGCTTCTTCCCGAATTCCTTGCCGGCAAGCCCGGCGACCGCCGTGCCGACGTCACCTACGACGACCTCGGCGGAATGCACGACACGATCGACGCGCTGCGCGAGATGGTCGAGCTGCCGCTTCGCCACCCGGAGCTGTTCCAGCGGCTCGGGGTGGACCCGCCCAAGGGCGTGCTTCTCCACGGCCCCCCGGGCACCGGTAAGACCCGCCTGGCGCGCGCCGTAGCCAACGAAAGCAGCGCGCAATTCTTCCATATCGCGGGGCCGGAGATCATGGGCTCAGCCTATGGCGAGAGCGAACGCAAACTCCGCGAGCTGTTCGAGCAGGCTGCGGCCGCCGCGCCCTCCATCATCTTCATCGACGAGATCGATTCGATCGCGCCCAAGCGCGGGCAGGTCACGGGCGAGGCGGAAAAGAGGCTGGTCGCGCAGCTGCTGAGCCTGATGGACGGGATCGAGCCCAGGCAGAACTTGGTCGTCATCGCTGCAACCAACCGTCCGGAAGCGCTCGACGAGGCGCTGCGTCGGCCCGGCCGCTTCGACCGCGAGATCATCGTCGGAGTGCCCGACGAGCATGGGCGGCGCGAAATCCTGGAGATTCACACGCGCGGCATGCCGCTCGCTGCCGATGTCGACATCGGCGACCTTGCGCGGCGGACCTATGGCTTCGTCGGCGCCGACCTCGCCGCACTGACCCGTGAGGCGGCGATGGAGGCGGTCCGGCGGATCATGCCGCGGATCGACCCGCAGGAAGAAACGATCCCGACCGAAGTGCTCGATGCCTTGTCGGTCGAGAACCGCGATTTCGAAAATGCGCTCAAGCGGGTCCAGCCCTCGGCAATGCGCGAGGTGATGGTCGAGGCGCCGCAGGTGCGCTGGTCCGACATTGGCGGGCTCGACGAACCGATGGAGAAATTGCGCGAGGGGATTGAGCTCCCGTTGAAGCATCCTGAGGCGTTCCGGCGGATCGGAATTCGGCCCGCCAAGGGCTTCCTGCTCTACGGCCCCCCGGGCACCGGCAAAACACTGCTCGCCAAGGCGACGGCGCACGAAAGCCATTCCAACTTCATCGCCACCAAGTCGTCCGACCTTTTGTCCAAATGGTATGGCGAGAGCGAGCAGCAGATCGCGCGGCTGTTCGCCCGCGCGCGTCAGGTCGCGCCGACTATCATCTTCATCGATGAGATCGACAGCCTGGTCCCGGCCCGCGGCGGCGGCCTCGGCGAACCGCAAGTGACCGAGCGCGTCGTCAACACCATCCTCGCCGAGATGGACGGGCTGGAAGAGCTCAACAATGTCGTCGTCATTGGCGCGACCAACCGGCCGAGCCTGATCGATCCCGCATTGCTTCGTCCGGGGCGGTTCGACGAGCTCATCTATGTCGGCCCGCCCGACACGGCGGGACGCCGGCGAATCCTGGCGATCCACACGGCCGACATGCCGCTCGCCGCCGACGTCGACCTCGAATCGCTCGCGCAGCGGACCGAACGCTTCACCGGCGCCGACCTTGAGGACCTGGTCCGCCGCGCCGGGCTCATCGCGCTTCGCCGCGGGCTCGATTCGAAGGAAGTGACCAGGGAGGATTTCGAAACGGCACTCGCCGAGACCAGGGCTTCGGTCACGGCCGAGATGCTCGAGGAATATCAGCGCATCCACGAGACGCTGAAGAGCGACGCCGTGCGCCCGACCGGGATCGGCTTCGTCCTTCCGGGAATGCTGCGGCCGCGGACCGCGAAGGACTCAGGAATCGCCGAGCCGCCTGCTGAGCCACGACAGAAGCACGAGTAAAACCGCCGACACCGCGAATGGGAGGCTAGGATCGAGCGCGTAGAGCACCATCCCGAGCGCCGGCGCTGCGACGAAGCTGATCCCGTTGGCGGCGGTGATGACCCCGGCGACTCCGCCCTGCTCGGCGAGCGGGACCGCGAGTGAGGCGCCGGCGGTGTAGCCGGGCCGGGTGAAGCCGAAGCCGATCGAGGCGACCGCGAAGCCGAGCGTGATTCCGTACAGGTCGCTCGCCAGCATGGTCCCGACCGTTCCGACGGCGGCGATCGCCGCGCCCCATACGAGCAACGCCCGCGGCCCGGCGTTGAGGCGCGGGATCAGCCCCCATTGCGCGGCGAGAGTGGCCGAGGCGCTCGCCATCATGACGAGAGCGATCGAATCCTCCGAGCCGCGCGGTTCGAGCCTGAGCCGGTCGATGACGAAGAAGCCGATGCAGGTCAGAAGCGCGGCCTGGGCATGGCCTGCGGCGACCCCGGCAAGGATCCACGGGCGGATCCTCTCGTCTTTCCACCTGAGCCGCTTGCGCCTCCCGGGGGCGGTCGCCGCAATGACGCTGGCGCCAGTCGCGACCGATGCTTGCGAGGGATAGCTCATCGCCGCACCGCGCCCGGCTCGGCGGCCGTATTTGTCGTTCGGAAGCCAGGCTAGGACGGCTGCGAAAACCAGGATCGCGAGCAGTGCAAATCCGAACAGGGGCCCGGTCAGCCCGACCGGCGGCAGCACCAGCAGCGGCGCGATCGCCGGGCCGATGATGGTGCCGAGCCCGAACGAGGAGGCGAGCGCGGACAGCGCCGTGACGCGCCCGCTGCGCCTGGTCTTGGATGCGAGATAGGCCTGGGTTGCCGACGGGGTCGCGCAGCCGAGCCCGCCGTAAATCCCGCGGAAAATCGCGAACAGGCCGAAGGTCAGTCCGCCGCCGATGAAGCCGGCGAGGCCCAGATCGAGCACCAGCCCGCACAGGAGCATCGAGATGATGAAGCCGGCGACGCCCATCAGGATCAGCGCCTTGCGGCCGTGGCGATCGCTTCTTTCCGCCCAATAAGGCGCAAGGAGGACCCAGAGAACCGCTGACCAGGTGTAGGCGATCGCGACCCACAAATCGGCGATCCCGATCTCCCGTCCGATCGCCGGCATCACCGATTGCAGCGCCGTGTTGCCCGCTGCTGCGACGAGCATCGCCGCATAGAGCAACAGGAAGTGCGGCGCGGTCACCGCGCTGGTCGCGAGCGTGCCCTTTGGCGCGATGGTCGGCATCGGTTCGGCCTTAGCTGCGGTCGCCGCGTCGCGGAACCGGCTTGCCGGAGGAGCCTTGCCAAGCCTCCGCGCATTTGCCAACGCATCGGGCCTTCGCCCGACGGAGCTCATCGCAATGCCAAGCTCGACCGCCAGAACCCTGAAAGGCCCGCGCCGTCTGGTCCGCCGCGACGCGCGGCGGTCGGAAAGCCCGCACTGGCAATTCCTCCGCGGCTTCCTGAAGCACCCGGTCATGGTCGGGTCGATCATTCCCTCGAGCCGGGTGCTGATCGAGCGGATGCTCAAGCCGGTCGACTGGGAGAAGACGAAGCTGTTCGTCGAATATGGCCCAGGCGTCGGCACTTTCACGCGCCCGATCCTCGACAAGATGGGCGAGGATTCGACCCTGATCGCGATCGACACCAACCCGGATTTCATCAGGTTCCTGGGCAAGTCGATCGACGATTCGCGGCTGGTCGCGGTGACCGGCTCGGCCGCGGACGTCGAATCGATCATTGCCGAGCACGGCTTCAAGAATGCCGATTATGTGCTGTCCGGCCTGCCCTTCTCGACACTGCCGCCCGGGATCGGCGAGGATATCGCCAAGGCGACGGCCAAGGTGATCCGCCCAGGCGGCGCCTTTCTCGTCTATCAGTTCAGCCCCAAGGTGCAGGCGTTCCTTCAGCCCTGGTTCGACCGGATCGACCGCGGCTTCGAATGGATCAACGTGCCGCCGGCGCGCCTGTTCTGGGCGTGGCGGGACGAAGCGAAGAGCTAGGTGTCGGCGCGGAAATTCAGTCGCCTGGTCACCGTATAATCCATGATGTTCACAAGGAAGTGGGACAGCGCCCACTTGAGCCGCCGCCAGAGGCTTGCGCGGCGCTTGTGCAGCTCGGGCGTGATCTGCTTGGAATCCGCAAGCTCGCCTTCGAAATAGGCGCGCATCGCCGCGGCGAAGGCGGGGTCGTGGATTCGCAGCATGATCTCGAGGTTGAGATACAGGCTGCGATAATCGAAGTTCGACGAGCCGATGTGGACGATGTCGCCAACGATGACGAGCTTGGTGTGGAGCTTGGCCGGCTGATATTCGTACATCCCGACCCTCCAGCGGAGCAGCCGGCTGTAGCTGTGGCGGGCGGCGGCGATGGTGGCATTGTTGTCGGACTTGGCGGCGGTGATGATCCGCACCTCGCCCCTGCGGCTCAAGCGCCCGATCCGACGCAGCATCGCTCCCGGCGGCGCGAAATAGGCGAAGATCATGTCGAGCTTCTTGCCGCGGCGGATGTCGCGGCCGATGCTTCGCCACCAGCTGTTGCGCAGGCTCTGGGGGCCGCTGAACTTCCACTGCAGCGGGCCTCGCCATTCGCTATATTCACCGACCACGCGCCGCAACGAACGGAGCTTCGAGCCCTTGCGCAGCGACCATCGGAACAGGCTGTCGAAATAGCGGCCGGCGACAACGGCCTTGGGTCCTTCGATTCGAAGGGCGAGGTCGCGCCAGTGCTTCGCTCCGGCATCGGTCATGTAGGTGTCGTCGATATTGGCGCCGCCGATGATCGCGACCCGGTTATCGGCGACGACCAGCTTCTGGTGGTTGCGGACTAGGTAGCGCCGCCCGTAGGTCGGGTTGAACACGCAATACTCGCCGCCGCTGTCGTCGAGCGCCGCAAAGAAGGACGGCGGCGCGGCTGACCCGAAGCCGTCGATGAGCAGCTTGACCCGGACTCCGCGCAGCGCCGCCTCGACCAGCGCGTCGCGGACGATCTCGCCGGTGCGGTCGGAGTTGTACATGTACATGAGGATCGCGAGGCTCTCGCGGGCCCCGGCGATCAGCTCGAGCAAGGCGCGCAACCGCTCTTCGCCGGTCTCGATCACCTCGAGTCGGTTGCCGGCGACTTCGGCTCGGATCGGCCGGGCGGGCGAGGGGGCGAGCTGGTCGGCCATCGCCTTGCTGTGGCGGCGCCGCATTCCTGGCGCAAGCAATTGCGCGCCATCCTCGGCAGTCCCCCGGACTGCCTGCGGGTGAGCGCCATCCTCGGCAGCCCCCGGACTGCCTGCGGGTGTCGCTTCCTTGACTTTTCGGCATTCCGCGAGCTATTGGCGCGGCCTTCCCGGAATCCCATATTCCTGCCGGAACAAGCATTTTGCGGAGCGATGAATGGCGCGCGTCACAGTCGAAGATTGCGTGGACAAGGTCCCGAACAGGTTCGATCTCGTCCTGCTCGCGGCCCAGCGCGCGCGCCAGATCTCGGGTGGCGCCGACCTCACCATCGACCGCGACCGGGACAAGAACCCGGTCGTCGCGCTTCGCGAGATCGCCGAGGAGACGGTCAAGCCCAAGGATCTCCAGGAATCGCTCGTCACCAATTTGCAGAAGGTTCGGATCGACGAGGAGGACGAGACCGACGAGCTCGCCTCGCTCAGCGAATCGGCCGAGGCGCTGCGCCTGACCGCGGCCGCGCCGCCGCGCCCGACGCCCAGCGGCGGCGATTACGAGTAGCGCCTAGGCGGCTTCGTCCGCCTTTCCCTCGACTTCCTCGCAGCTAAGCCAGGTCAGGTCGGCGAGCTTCACCTCTCGCCCGTCCTCGGCGAAGACCTGGATTCGGCGGATCGGCCTCCGGTCGCGCACGTCGGCAAGGACGATATGCGCCTTGCCGTGGCCCCAATCCTCGCCCCACTGGCGGATTGAAAGCATGACCGGGAGCAGTGCCTCGCCCTTGGCCGTGAGCGCATAGACGACCTTGCGGCGGTCCGACGGGTCGGGCGATCGCTCGAGGATTCCGCCCGCGACCAGCTTGGCGAGTCTGTCGGAAAGGATGTTGCGGGCGATTCCCAAACCCGCCTGGAATTCTTCGAAATGCTGGAGGCCGTTGAACGCGCCGCGAAGAATCAGGAAGGCCCAGCGCTCACCGATCAGCTCGACCGCAGCCGGAATAGGGCAGCTCAGCGCCGCTTCTCGAAATGCATCGATGTCCGCGCTGTGCTTGTCCTCGGCCCGCACGACTTTCTCCCCAAACTCACGTCAAAAAGCACAAAGAGACTTAAAAAACCAGTTGCAAATAGAAACGGGGATGGATAGTCAGTTGTCTTTCGAAACGCAATAACAGGAGGAATCGATGCTTCGCCTCGCCCAGGCCCTGAGCCTCTTCATTCTCGCCGCGGGTCCGGCAATGGCCGCAAACTACAGCGCGAAGCCGGCTGCGCCGACCGGCGAAAGCCGGATCGCGACCCGCGATATCCTGTGGTCATGCGGCCCCCAGGCCTGCGTCGGCTCGACCCAGAACAGCCGCCCGCTCGTCCTCTGCCAGGCGCTGGCCAAGAAAGCAGGGCGACTCGACAGCTTCACGGTCAACGGCCGGTCGATCGGGCCGGCGGAGCTGGAACGCTGCAACGCCTCGGCCCCGGCGAACGACAAGGCGCTGGCCAACGCACGCTAGGCCGGCGCCCTAAATGGGGTCGCGCCGTCCCTCCCCAATCGCGCGCGACCCCATTCTTTCTTGCACTATGGCCGCGCCTCCCCCCATCTAGGCGTCGTGCTTCGACAATATGAACTCGTCGAGAAGGTCCGATCCTACGATCCCGATGCGGACGAAGGGCTGATCAACCGCGCCTACGTCTTCTCGATGAAGGCGCACGGCACCCAGACTCGCGCCTCGGGCGACCCCTATTTCAGCCACCCGATCGAGGTCGCGGGGATCCTTACCGACCTCAAGCTCGACGACCGCACCATCGTCACCGCGATCCTCCACGACACGATCGAGGACACGATCGCTACGCCCGAAGAGATCGAGAGGCTGTTCGGCAAGGATGTCGCGCGGCTGGTCGACGGAGTCACCAAGCTCAGCAAGATCGAGGCGCAGTCGGAAAACGAGCGAGCCGCCGAGAATCTGCGCAAGTTCCTGCTCGCCTTGTCCGACGACATCCGAGTGCTCTTGGTCAAGCTCGCCGACCGGCTTCACAACATGCGCACGCTCCATCACATCCCCGATGCCGAGAAGCGGCGCCGGATCGCGCGGGAGACGATGGATATCTACGCGCCGCTCGCCGAGCGGATCGGCATGTACGAGATGATGACCGAGATGCAGACGCTGGCGTTCCGGGAGCTCGAGCCCGACGCCTATGCGTCGATCACGCGGCGCCTCAAGCAATTGCACGAATCAGGCGGCGACCTCGTCAGCCGAATCGGGCTCGGCCTTCAGCTCCACCTGGCCGACAACGGCCTCGAGGCGGAGGTGACCGGCCGCGAGAAGCATCCCTATTCGATCTGGAAGAAGATGGCCGAGAGGCACATCAGCTTCGAGCAATTGTCCGACGTCATGGCTTTCCGGGTCATCGTCGGCAGCGTCGAGGATTGTTACCGCGCGCTCGGCCTCATTCACCAGCGCTGGCCGATGGTCCCTGGCCGGTTCAAGGATTACATCTCGACCCCGAAGCGCAACGGCTACCGCTCGCTGCACAGCTCGGTGATCCACGATTCGAAGATGCGGATCGAGATCCAGATCCGCACGCGCGAGATGCACGACCAGGCGGAGCGCGGGCTCGCCGCGCACTGGGCGTATAAGGAGGGCAAGCCCAAGGCGGAGCTCAAAGTGCCCTGGGTCGACGAGCTGGTCGAGATTCTCGAGCATGCCGAGAGCCCCGAGGAGCTGCTCGAGCACACGCGCATGGCGATGTATCAGGACCGGATCTTCGCCTTCACCCCCAAGGGCGAGCTGATCCAGCTGCCCAAGGGCGCGACCCCGGTCGACTTCGCCTATGCGGTCCATACCGACCTCGGCGACCGCACCGTCGGCGCCAAGGTCAATGGGCGCGTCGTGCCGTTGCGAACCATCCTCGAGAACGGCGACCAGGTCGAGATCCTCGCCTCGGAAGCGCAGCACCCGCAGCCGTCCTGGCTTCGCTTCGTCGCCACCGGCAAGGCCCGCGCGGGAGTCCGCCGTTTCGTCCGCCACAAGGAGCGCGAGGAGACGATCGAGCTGGGGCGAAAGATCTACGAGGAGATCGTCGAGCGGCTACCTGCCGAGCTTGGCGAGGAGGCGCTCAAGCGCGCGCTCAAGAAGCTGAAGATGGAGGACGAGGACGCGCTGATGATCGCCATCGCGCGCAAGCGGGTGAGCGACGACGAGGTAATGGAGGCGCTGATGCCCGGCTCGGCCGGCGCCGACGTCGCCCCGCGGCCGCCTTCACAGCGCACCGCGATCTCGATCAAGGGGCTGACCCCGGGCGTCGCCTATCACCTGGCGACCTGCTGTCATCCGATCCCCGGCGACCGAATCGTCGGTTTGAGGCGCGAGGACGAGGAGATCGAGGTCCACGTGATCGGTTGCGACACGCTGGCCAGCGGGATCGACGCCGACTGGCTCGACCTCGCCTGGGGCGAGGGATCGGGCGGCGCCGCGCGAATCTGCGTCATCCTCCACGACGTTCCCGGGGCATTGGGGACGATGGCCGGGATCCTCGGCGCCAAGCGCGCCAACATCGTCAATTTGCACCTCGTCCACCGCGACGGCAGCTTCCAGACCTTCCACCTCGACCTGGAGGTCCACGACCTTGCGCACCTGCACGCGATCATCGCCGCTTTGCGCGACGCCGACCCGGTCAGCTCGGTCGAGCGGATCTAGACAGCGAGCTTGCGCTCCCGGGCGCTTCCCGCGGCGAGCACCGCGAGGGTGACGAGGTCGGTGGCGGTCGCCGTCATCGGCGCGATCTGGACGGGCAGCTCCAGCCCGACGATGAACGGGCCCATCATGCTCTCGCCGCCAAGCGCTTTCAGAAGCTTTGCCGAAAGATTGGCCGACTGCAGGCCGGGCATGACGAGTACGTTGGCCGGACCGGTCAGCCGGCTGAACGGATAGTAGCGGCGCTGCATCTCGTAATTGAGCGCGACGTCGGGCCCCATCTCGCCTTCATATTCGAAGTCGGTCTTGATCCCGTCGAGCAGCTTCACCGCGCCGCGGAGCTCCTCGATGTGAACCCCCGGCGGGTTGCCGAAGGTCGTGTAGCTGATGAATGCGATCCTCGGCTCGAGGCCCATCCGGCGCGCGAAGCTCGCCGAGCGCATCGCGATTGCGGCGAGCTGGTGGGCGTCCGGGCGCTCGGTCACCGCCGTGTCGGCAATGAGCACGGTCTGCTGCCGGGAAACGACGACGTTGATCCCGAACGGGGTCGCGTCCTTCTCGTCGTCGATCACCTGCCGGACCTGGCGGAGCGACTGGCTGAACGGGCGCGTGGTGCCGGTGATCATCGCGTCGGCCTCGCCCAGCGCGAGCATCGCGGCCGCGAAAAAATTGCGGTCCTGGTTAACCATCCGCTCGACCTCGCGGCGCAGCAGGCCGTGCCGATGGTGCTTGTCGTAGATATAGTCGACAGCGCGCCCGACGAGCGGCGAATTGCGGCTGTTGAGGACCTCGTAGGTCGCGGGATCCTCGACTCCCATTTCGCGCAGCAGGTCGTGGACCTCCTCGCGGCCGACTAGGACCGGGGTGCCCAGTCCGGCTTCCTTGAAGGCGATCGCGGCGCGAAGGACGTTGGGCTCCTCGCCCTCGGCGAACAGCACCCGCTTCGGGTTGGTCTTCGCCGCCTCATAGGCGAGGCTAAGGACCGACGCGGTGGGGTTCAGCCGCGCGCGCAGCTCGAGCCGGTAGGAATCGAGGTCTTCGATCTGCTTCTGGGCGACTCCGCTCTTCATCGCCGCCTCGGCGACCGCGGAAGCGACCACCTCCATCAGCCGCGGGTCGAAGGGGGCGGGGATGATATAGTCGCGCCCGAAGCTCTGGCTTCGGCCGCCATAGGCGGCAGCCACTTCCTCCGGCACCGGCTCGCGGGCGAGCTCGGCGAGTGCCTCGGCGGCAGCGATCTTCATTTCCTCGTTGATCGCGGTCGCGCGCACGTCGAGCGCGCCGCGGAAGATGAAGGGGAAGCCCAGCACGTTGTTGACCTGGTTCGGGAAGTCGGAGCGGCCGGTGGCGATGATCGCATCCGGCCGCGCGGCAATCGCGTCGGGGGGCCAGATTTCGGGATCGGGGTTGGCCATTGCGAAGATGATCGGTGACGCGGCCATCTCGCAGACCATCTCGGGCTTGAGCGCGCCGCCGACCGACAGGCCGAGGAAGACGTCGGCGCCGGGCAGGGCGTCGGCGAGCGTGCGCGCCTCGGTGTCGACCGCATGCGCCGACTTCCACTGGTCGAGGTCGGTGCGGCCCTTGTGGATGACACCCTTGCGGTCGCACATGATGACGTTGCCGGGCTTCACCCCCATCGCCTTGATCAGCTCTGTGCAGGCGATGGCCGCGGCGCCGGCGCCGTTCACCACCACCTTGATGTCGCCGAGCTTGCGGCCGGTCAGCCGACAGGCGTTGATCAGCCCTGCCGCGGTGATGATCGCGGTCCCGTGCTGGTCGTCGTGGAAGACGGGGATTTTCATCCGCTCGCGAAGCGTGTGCTCGATGACGAAGCAGTCGGGCGCGGCGATATCCTCGAGGTTGATCCCGCCGAAGCTCGGCTCGAGCAGCGCGACCGCCTCGATGAACTTGTCGCAATCCTCGGTGTCGACCTCGATGTCGATCGAATCGACGTCGGCGAAACGCTTGAACAGCACCGCCTTGCCTTCCATCACGGGCTTGGCTGCAAGCGCGCCCAGATTGCCAAGGCCGAGGATGGCCGTGCCGTTGGAGATGACGGCGACGAGATTGCCCTTGGCGGTATAATCATAGGCGCAGGTCGGGTTGGCGGCGATCGCCCGGACCGGGACCGCCACTCCAGGCGAATAGGCGAGGCTGAGGTCGCGCTGGGTCGCCATCGGCTTGGATGCGACGATTTCGATCTTCCCGGGCCGGCCGCGCGAATGGAAATCGAGGGCCTCGGCCTCGGAGAATTTGACGTTGCTCTCGGACATGGCGGAGCGCCTTAGCGGTTTCGCCCGCCAATCGTCACCCCTGCGAAGGCGAAGGCCCGACTTTCTTCTACGGCCTGACGCACGAAAAGGCGGATTCCCGCTTTCGCGGGAAGGACGAACAGGGGTAGTCAGGGCAATGGCCCGAGCCGACGCCCCGACCCCGATGATGGCGCAATATTGGCGCCTCAAGGAAGAGGCTGGCGACGCCCTGCTGTTCTACCGAATGGGCGATTTCTTCGAGCTGTTCTTCCATGACGCCAGGGTCGCCTCGGCCTGCCTCGACATCGCGCTTACCAAGCGCGGCGAGGATGCCGGCGAGCCGATCCCGATGTGCGGCGTACCGGTCCACTCGGCCGAGTCCTACCTCGCCCGACTGATCCGCGCGGGGCACCGCGTCGCCATCGCCGAGCAGGTCGAAAGCCCGGCGGAGGCGCGCAAGGCGCGCGGCTCGAAGGCGCTGGTCGAGCGGGCAATCGTCCGGCTCGTCACACCGGGGACGCTGACCGAGGAGAGCCTGCTCGACTCGGGCGCGGCCAACTGGCTCGCGGCGATCGGTCGCGCCGGCGAGGACTGGGCGATCGCCGCCGCCGACATCTCGACCGGCCGGTTCGAGCTCATCGCGTGCGGGCCCGGCGAGCTCGCCTCCGAGCTTGCGCGCCTGGCGCCGGCCGAAATCGTCGCCGACGGACGCGTTCCCGCCATTCGCACGACCGCGGGCAAGGGGGGGTTCGATAGCCTCGCCGGTGAGCGCGCCCTGAAAAGCCGGTTCGGGCTTGCGACCCTCGACGGGATCGGCGCTCCGACTCGGGCGGAGCTTGCTGCCGCCGGCGGGCTCCTCGCCTATCTCGATTCGACCCAGAAAGGCGCCGCGGTGCTGCTCGACGCGCCGCGACGGGTGGCGCGATCCGCCTTCATGCAGATCGATTCGGCGACCCGCGAGAGCCTCGAGCTGACCCGCTCAGCCTCGGGCGGCCTTGCCGGAAGCCTGCTCGGCGAAATCGACCGTTGCGTCACCGCCCCCGGACGGCGGCTGCTCGCGGCGGACCTCGGCGCCCCCCTGACCGACCGCGCAGAGATCGGACGCAGGCTGGCGCTCGTCGGCTGGTTTCACGACGACCAGCTAAGACGTGAGCGCACCCGCACCGCGCTTCGGGCCATTCCCGACATCGCCCGGGCGCTTGGCCGGCTGACTTCCGGGCGCGGCGGGCCGCGCGACCTCGCCCAGCTGCGTGACGGGCTTGCCGCCGCCGCGGAATTGAAGCGCACGCTCGACTCCGAGACCGAGCTGCCGAAACTTCTCGCGCAGTTGCTCCCGCGCCTTGACGGGCAGGACAAGCTCGTCGAGCGGCTGTCGGCTGCTCTGGTGGCTTCTCCACCGCTCGATTCGTCGAAGGGCGGCTTTATCGCCGAGGGTTTCGACGCCGAGCTCGATTCGCTCCGCGCAATTTCGTCGGACGCCCGGCGCGCAATCGCCGCGCTCGAGTCCGACTATCGCCAAGCGACCGGCATTCCCTCGCTCAAGATTCGCCACAATGCGGTGCTCGGCTATCATATCGAGGTCGCCTCGAAACATTCAGACAAGCTGATGGCCGAGGGCAGCGGCTTCACCCACCGGCAGACCCTCGCCGGTGTCGTGCGCTTCAACTCGCCCGAGCTCCACGAGGAAGCGGGGCGCGTGGTCGAAGCCGGAACGCACGCGCTGGCCCTGGAGGCGCGGCATTTCGACGCCCTGGTCGAGCTCGCCCTCGCCCAGGCGCCCAAGCTTCTCGAAGCCGCCGACGCCCTGGCCCGGATCGACGTCGCCGCTGCCAATGCCGAGCGCGCCGCCGAGGACGGCTGGACGATGCCGCAGATCGTCGAGCAACCGTGCCTGGAAATCGAGGGCGGGAGGCACCCGGTCGTCGAACGCGCTCTCATGGATTCGGGCGAGCGCTTCGTCGCCAACGATCTCAGCCTCGGGACCGACGATCGGCTGTGGCTGATCACGGGCCCCAACATGGGCGGCAAGTCGACCTTCCTTCGCCAGTCGGCGCTGATCGTGGTGCTCGCCCAGGCCGGCAGCTTCGTCCCGGCGGTGCGCGCGAAGATCGGGCTGGTCGACCGCCTGTTCAGCCGCGTCGGCGCGTCGGACAATCTTGTGCGCGGCCGCTCCACCTTCATGGTCGAGATGGTCGAGACTGCGGCGATCCTTGCCCAGGCGAGCCCGCAAAGCCTGGTCATCCTCGACGAGATCGGGCGCGGGACCTCGACCTATGACGGGCTCGCGATCGCCTGGGCGGTGGTCGAGGCAATGCACGATCAGGTCAGGTGCCGGACGTTGTTCGCGACCCACTATCACGAACTGACGCGTCTTGCGGGGCGGCTGGATTCGCTGTCGCTCCACCATGTCCGGGCGCGCGAGTGGAAAGGGGATCTCGTGCTCCTGCATGAAGTCGCCGACGGCGCCGCGGACCGCAGCTACGGGATCGCGGTCGCCAAGCTTGCCGGTCTGCCGCCGGCGGTCGTGGGCCGAGCGAAAGCGGTGCTCGCCAAGCTTGAGGCAGGGCGCGACGCAACCGGGGGAATCGCCGCGGGCCTCGACGATTTGCCGCTGTTCGCCGCAAGTGCCGAGCCGGAAGCAGCCCCCTCCGACCCGCTTGCCGAGGCGCTCGGTGCAATCGAGCCCGATTCGCTCACCCCCCGGGAAGCGCTCGACGCGCTCTATCGCCTTAAACAATTGTGGGCGGAGCGGGGCGAGCGATGAACGCGCCCTTCGATCCGGTCGAGGACCGCCGCGCCATCGTCGAACCGCGACGCCTTGGCGACAGGCTTCGCGGCGCCGGCAAGGGCGAGGCGATCAAGATCCTGTCGAATGCGCTTGCAGACGGAAGAAGCGAGATCGCGAAAAGGCTTCGCACCCAGCCCGGCCGCGGCCGGGCAGCGGCGCGCTCGACCGCTTATCTCCAGGCGCAAATCGTCCGCCTCGCCTATGAATATGTGACCGGCGATTCGCCGTCGGAGCTGGCGATCGTCGGGCTCGGCGGGACTGGGCGCGGCGAGATGGCCCCGTTCAGCGACCTCGACCTCATGTTCCTCACACGCTCCAAGCCGGCAGCGGAGACCGAGCAGGTCGTTCAGTCGCTTCTCTATCTGCTCTGGGACCTCAAGTTGAAGGTCGGCAATTCGCTCCGTTCGATCGACGAGCTCGTCAGGCTGGCCAAGAAGGACATGACGGTTCGAACCGCCTTCCTCGAGGCGCGACTGCTGTGGGGAAGCGAGGGCCTGTTCGAGGAAGCGGTGCGGCGCTTCCGTTCCAAGATCGTATCGGGATCGGCCGCGGACTATGTCGCCGCCAAGCTCGCCGAGCGCGACGAGCGTCACGTCCGGATGGGCGACAGCCGCTACGTGGTCGAGCCCAACGTCAAGGACGGCAAGGGCGGGCTTCGCGACCTCCACACGCTCTACTGGATCGGCAAATATGTCTATGACGTTCGCCAGCCCTCCGAGCTCGTCTCGGTCGGCCTGCTGAGCGCGGAGGAATTCGCCCTCTTCGAGCGCGCCGAGCGGTTTTTCTGGGCGGTGCGCTGCCACCTCCACCTCGAGGCAGGGCGGGCCGAAGAACGGCTGAGTTTCCAGTATCAGAAGGCGATCGCCAGGCGCATGCGCTACGCCGACCGCCCGGGCAAATCCGCGGTGGAGCGGTTCATGCACTTCTATTTCCTGAACGCGAAGGCGGTCGGCGACCTGACCGGCCTGTTCCTCGCCCAGCTCGATGAGAAAATGGCGCGCAAGGGCCTGCGCTTCGCGCTGCCGACGATCCGGCGCCGGCCGAAGGCGCTGGCAGGCTTCGTTCTGGAACGCGGGCGGCTGTCGATCCCGTCCGACGATTTCTTCCGCGAAGATCCGGTGCGGCTGATCGAGCTGTTCGCGCTGGCCGCCCGCGAGCGGCTCGAAATTCACCCCGAGGCGATGCGCGCAGCCGCGCGGGATTCAAAGCTGATCACCGCGCGAGTCCGCAAGGAAGAACGCGCCAACGCCTTGTTCCTGGAGGTCCTGACCAATCTCAATCACCCGGACCTGGTGCTCCGCTGGATGAACGAGGCGGGCGTGTTCGGCCGCTTCATTCCCGACTTCGGCCGCGTGGTCGCGCAGATGCAGTTCGACATGTACCACCACTACACGGTCGACGAGCATGCGATCCGGGCGATCGGCCTGCTGGCGGCGAT
>DASTDZ010000060.1:0-13690 GCA_035710105.1 Sphingomicrobium sp.
GACCGGCGCGACGACTTCCGCACCGAAGTGCTCGGGCTGATGAAGGCGCAGCGGGTGAAGAACGCGATCATCGTCCCGACCGGCGCCAAGGGCGGGTTCTATCCCAAGCAGCTGCCCGATCCCGCCGTCGACCGCGAGGCCTGGGCGGCCGAGGGGCGCGAGAGCTACAAGCTGTTCATCCGCACGTTGCTCTCCGTCACCGACAACATCGTGCGCGACAAGGTCGTCCATCCGGGGGGCGTGGTGATCCGCGACGGCGAGGATCCGTACTTCGTGGTCGCCGCGGACAAGGGCACGGCCACCTTCTCCGACTCCGCCAACGCCATCGCCGAGGAGCACGACTTCTGGCTCGGCGATGCGTTCGCCAGCGGCGGCTCGAAGGGCTACGATCACAAGGCCATGGGCATCACCGCCAAGGGCGCGTGGCTGTCGGTGCAGCGGCATTTCCTCGAAATGGGCATCGACGTGCAGGAGGACCCGGTGCGCGTCGCGGGGTGCGGCGACATGTCGGGCGACGTGTTCGGCAACGGCATGCTGCTGTCGAAGTCGATCCGCCTGGTCGCGGCGTTCGACCACCGCCACATCTTTATCGACCCCGATCCCGACCCGGCACGGAGCTGGACCGAGCGCAAGCGCCTGTTCCGGCTGCCGCGCTCGAGCTGGGCCGACTACTCGGCCAGGCTGATCAGCAAGGGCGGCGGGGTGTTCCCGCGCACCCAGAAGAGCATCCCGCTGTCGCGCCAGGCGCGCGCCGCGCTCGGCATCGACGCCGCCGAGCTCGATCCCGAGCGCCTGATCAACGCGATCCTCAGGGCGCCGGTCGACCTCATGTGGTTCGGCGGCATCGGCACTTACATCAAGGCCAGCACCGAGACGCACCAGCAAGTCGGCGACCCGGCCAACGACGCGCTGCGCGCGAGCGGCGACGAAGTGCGCGCAAAGGTGATCGGCGAGGGCGCCAACCTAGGTATCACCCAGGCCGGACGGATCGAGTTCTCGCTCCTCGGCGGGCGCATCAACACCGACTTCATCGACAACTCGGCCGGGGTCGATTGCTCGGACAACGAGGTCAACATCAAGATCGCGCTCGAGGCGGCGAAGCGCGCTGGCCAGCTGTCCGAGGCCCGCCGCGTCACGCTGCTCGAGGCGATGACCGACGAGGTCGCCGCATTGGTGCTCGAGGACAATCGCCTGCAGGCGCTGGCGCTGTCGATCGCCGAGCAGGGCGGTGCCAGCGCAGTCGCTTCGCAGCTACGCCTGATCGAGACCCTGGAAGACGCCGGCGACCTCGACCGCAAGACCGAAGGGCTGGCGGACAACGTCACGCTCGTGCGGCGGGCGGCGGAAGGGCAGGGCCTGACCCGGCCCGAGCTGGCGGTGCTGCTGTCGAGCGTCAAGCTCGTGCTCCAGGCCGAGATCGAAGCCAGCGACCTAGCCGTCGATGCCGCGGTCGAGCCATTGCTGATCGGCAAGTTCCCGGCGACGATGCAGGGCCGCTTCCGCAAGCGCATCCTCGCCCATCGCCTGCGCAGCGAACTCGTTGCCACCGTGGTCGCGAACACGATCGTCAACCGCATGGGCATGGTCCATCCGTTCGAGCTGGCCGAGGAGGAAGGTGCGGGGCTCGACCGCGTCGCCGCCGCGTTCGTCGGCGTCTGCCGCCTGCTCGGGCTGGACGCCTTGTGGGAAGCGATCGACGCCGCGGCGATGCCCGAGGCGGCGCGCATCCAGTGCTTCGATCGCACCGCGGCCGCGCTGCGCGGACACATGGCCGACTGGCTGCGCGCCGGCGGGGCGATGCATGACCCGTCGCGGCTGATCGGCGAGCTGGCCCCGGGGGTCGGGCAACTGGTCGCGCACGTGGACGAGCTGCTCGCCGACGAGGCGCGCGGCCATGCCCAGGCGATCGCCGCCGACCTCGCGCAAGCCGGCGCGCCGCCGCGGATCGCGGCGATGGTCGCACGGCTGTTCGCCGTCGACGGCGCGTTCGGCCTTGCCCGGTTGGCGCGCGACACCGGCATCGCGCCAGTACGGCTGACCAAGGCATTCAGCGACCTCGGCGAGCGGCTCGGGCTCGACTGGGCCCAGCAGAAGGCCTCGGTGATGGTGCCCTCCGACCCGTGGGAGCGCCTGCTTGTCGCCGGCTTGGCTCGCGATTTCCAGCAGGTACGCTTCGAATTCATCCGCGGCCTCGCGCGTAGGCGTTCCGGGGAGGACCCGTCGGCGTTGCTCGATGACTGGGCGGCGAAGCGTGCCCCGGCGATCCGCCAGTTCCGCGCCATGATCGGCCGCGCGCAGGCGGCATCGCCGCTGGCCCCGGCGATGCTCGCGCAGATCGCCAGCCAGGCGCGCAACCTGCTGCGCCGCTGAGGCGTTGTCGCCGCCATGAGCCAGAGCGCGGACATCGTCATCGTCGGCACCGGCCACGGCGGCGCGCAGGCAGCGCTGGCGCTGCGGCAGCACGGCTTCGCGGGCTCGATCCTGATGGTCAGCCGCGACCGCGAGCCGCCCTACGAGCGCCCGCCGCTGTCGAAGGACTACCTTGCCGGCGACAAGCCGTTCGAGCGGATGCTGATCCGTCCGCGCGAGTTCTGGGCGGAGCGGCAGGTCGAGCTGCTGCTCGAAGCCAACGTCAGCAAGGTCAACCCGGCGGCGAAGGAACTGACGATCACCGGTGGCAAGGCCCTCGGCTACGGTACGCTAGTCTGGGCCGCGGGCGGCGACGCGCGGCGGCTGTCGTGCCCCGGGGCGACGCTCGCCGGCGTCCATACCGTGCGCGACAAGGCCGACACCGACGCGCTGCGCGCCGACCTCGCCGGGGGTGCGAGGCGAGCGGTGGTGATCGGCGGTGGCTACATCGGGCTCGAAGTGGCCGCCGTGCTGCGCAAGCTCGGCTGCGAGGTAGTGCTGGTCGAAATGCTCGACCGCGTGCTGGCGCGCGTGGCGGGGGAGGACCTGTCGCGGTTTTACGAGGCCGAGCACCGCGCGCACGGGGTCGCGCTGTGGCTCGGGGCCGAAGTGGAGGCCATAGAGGGCGCAGAGCGCGTCACAGGCGTCAGGCTCGCCAGCGGCGAGACGATCGCTTGCGACCTGGTCGTGGTCGGGATCGGCATCGTGCCTGCCGTGGGCCCGCTGATTTCCGCCGGTGCCGCGGGGGCCAACGGGGTCGACGTCGACCCGTACTGCCGCACCAGCCTGCCCGAGATCTACGCGATAGGCGACTGCGCGGCGCACGCCAACGCTTACGCCGGCGGCGCGGTCATCCGGCTCGAAAGCGTGCAGAACGCGACCGACATGGCCACCGCCGCCGCCAAGGCGATTTGCGGCGACCCGCAACCCTACGACGCGGTGCCGTGGTTCTGGTCCAACCAGTACGACCTCAGGCTGCAGACCATCGGGCTCAACCTCGGCCACGACGCCACCGTGCTGCGCGGCGATCCCGAAGATCGCAGCTTCTCGGTGGTCTACCTCAGGGGCGGCCAGGTCGTCGCGCTCGACTGCATCAACCGGACCCGGGACTACGCGCAGGGCCGCAAGCTGGTCGAGGCGCGCGCGGTTGTCGCACCCGAAGCCCTGGCCGAAGCCGAGGCGCTCAAGGACCTGCTGTAAGCCGCGCCAGCGCCCAGGCGGCCGCCTCGGCCACCACCGGGTCAGGATCGGCGAGCAAGCCGCGCACCGGCGCCGCC
The DNA here is from genome assembly GCA_035710105.1 of Sphingomicrobium sp. Lineage (GTDB taxonomy): Bacteria > Pseudomonadota > Alphaproteobacteria > Sphingomonadales > Sphingomonadaceae > Sphingomicrobium. Next base: position 3,687 of record DASTDZ010000060.1, read on the forward strand.
AGCGCGGGATTGCCGCTGTTCCCCGCCGCGATCAGGCAATTGCGCACGAACCGGTTGCGGTCGATGCGCTTGATCGGCGAGCCCGCGAACAACTGCCGGAAACCGGCATCGTCGAGCGCCAGCAGCTCGGCGAGCTTGGGCGCGGCCAGCTCGGCGCGCGGCAGGAAGGCGCGGTGGCGCGCGGCCGTCTCGGCGAACTTGTTCCACGGGCACACCGCCAGGCAGTCGTCGCAGCCGTAGATGCGGTTACCGATCGCGGCGCGGAACTCCTCGGGGATCGGCCCCTTGTGCTCGATCGTCAGGTAGGAGATGCAGCGCCGCGCATCGAGCCGGTAGGGCGCCGGGAAGGCATTCGTCGGGCAGGCGTCCTGGCAGGCGCGGCACGAACCGCACAGGTCCTCGTGCGGCGGGTCGGGGGCGAACGGCAGCGTCGTGTAGATCGCGCCGAGGAACAGCCATGAGCCGTGCTCGCGGCTGACGAGGTTGGTGTGCTTGCCCTGCCAGCCGATTCCGGCCGCCTCACCGAGCGGCTTTTCCATCACCGGGGCGGTGTCGACGAAGACCTTGAGCTCCACCGCTCGTCCTGAGCTTGTCGAAGGGCCCGCCTTGTCGACCAGCCAGCGGGCGAGCGCTTTCAGCGCCTTCTTGACCGTCTTGTGATAGTCGCCGCCCTGGGCATAGACCGAAATCCGCCCGACCGCGCCTTCACTGGCGAGCGCCAACGGGTCGCTTTGCGGCGCGTAGCTCATGCCGAGCGCGATCGCGGTCCTGGCTTCCGGCCACAGCGCAGTCGGCGTGACCCGCTGGTGCGCCCGCTCGGCGAGCCATTCCATCGTTCCGTGCCGTCCGTCGGCGATCCAGCGCATCAGGTCCGCGCCCGCAGCAGCGGTATCCGCGCGCGCGAAGCCGCAGGCGGCAAAGCCAAGTCGCCTGGCCTCCGCTCTTATGGCTTGTTTCAAGGCGTCGGGTTCGCGCACGCCGCCGCAATATAGGCCCGGCGACCGCTTCTTTAAGGAAACAAATCGATTAAGGCCGTTTCGCCGTGTCTCACACCGTGGAGATGTCCGGCGCGTCCTCCGCCTTCATGCCGACGACATTGTAGCCAGCGTCGACGTGGTGGATCTCCCCGGTGACTCCGCTGGCGAGGTCGGAGAGGAGGTAGAGCGCGCCGCCGCCGACGTCCTCTATGGTGACGTTGCGGCGGAGCGGCGAATTATATTCGTTCCACTTCATGATATAGCGGAAGTCGCCGATGCCGCTCGCGGCGAGTGTCTTGATCGGCCCGGCCGAGATGGCGTTGACCCTGATCCCTTCGGGCCCGAGGTCCATCGCCAGATATTTGACGCTGGTCTCGAGCGCCGCCTTGGCCACCCCCATGACGTTGTAGTGCGGAATGACCTTTTCCGCCCCGTAATAGGTGAGCGTTAGGATCGACCCGCCGCGCTTCATCATCGCGCGGGCGCGCTGGGCGACGGCAATGAAGCTGTAGACCGAGATGTTCATCGTCATCAGGAAATTGTCGAGGCTGGTGTCGACGAACTTGCCGCGAAGCTCGTTCTTGTCGGAAAAGCCGATCGCGTGGACGACGAAGTCGAGCCCGCCCCACTTTTCCTTGAGCTCGGCAAAGGCGGTGTCGAGCGCCTCCATGCTGCTGACGTCGCAATCGATCAAGAGGTCGGAACCCAGTTGCTCGGCGAGCGGGCGAACCCGCTTTTCAAGCGATTCGCCCTGGTAGGAAAAAGCGAGCTCCGCCCCCTGGTCGCCGAGCGCCTTGGCGATCCCCCAGGCGAGCGAGCGATCGTTCGCGAGCCCCATGATCAGCCCGCGCTTACCCTGCATCAATCCGCTCAAAGCTGTTCCCCTTCAAGCTCCACCGTGACGTCCTCGCCCGGTTGCGGTTCCTCGACTTCGAGCGCGTCCTTGAACGGCCCGCTGTAGACCTCGCCCTTTAGGGCAGTCGGTTCATATTCCGCCAGCGCCGCATTGAGCTCCGCGCCGATGACGACGCCGAGGCCGACGACGAAGAAGAAGAGCAGGACGATCATCACGCCCGCCAGGCTGCCGTAGGTCAGATTGTAGCCGCCGAGCAGGCCGAGGACTTCGGGCAGCAGCTCGACGGTTGCGATCCACCAGGCGGTGATGATCAGCGCTCCGGGCCACTTGCGGCACCCGTGCTTGCGGTAGCGCGACGGCGTCAGCGCGTAGAACAAAGCGTAGAAGGTGAAGAACAGGGTCACGCCGGGGATCAGCCGGTAAATGCCGAGGCTCGTGCCGAGGCCCTCGGCGAACGGGAACCACTGGACGAGCGCGGCGTGCAGCGAGCTCAAGGCGACGCTGGCCGCAAAGGCGATCATCATCAGAACGACGGCTCCGAGGATGAGAAGGATCGAGGCCAGCCGATATTCCCAGAAGGGCGCGGTATATTTGACGCCATAGGCGCGGCGAAGGATGTCGCGGATGGTCTCGATGAAGCTTCCGGCGGTCCACAGGCCGACCAGCGCGCCAAGCCACAACAGTGCACCGGTGCGGGCGCTCAGCACCTGCTCGATCGGCTCGCGAAGGGTCTCCGCGACGTCGGGCGGCATTCGGGCAAGCAGGTTGGCGACGGTCAGCTGGGCGTCCTGGCTCTGGCCCAGAAGATGCGCGATCGCCGCCGCCAGGATTAGGAAGGGGAAGAGCGCCAGGATGGAAAGATAGGCGAGGTTGCCGGCGTGGATGAAGCCGTCGTTGTAAACGCCGACCGAAACCCGCTTGATGACCTCCCAGACATAGTGGCGCGGCTTCAGCCGCCTGGCGACGTCGGGGCCGAACGCGGCGCTGGCGCTTGCTAATTGCTTGCGCCTTTGTTCGGGTGAGAGGGGCGAAATGTCGCGCATGCGCTGGTCCAGGCCCTAGACGCCGAGGGCCGCGCGCGGGTTGCCTGCGGCCGGCCAGCGCTCGACGAATTCCTCGAGCTGCGGGTCGCCGGCGGGGACATCGATCTCGATCGTCACCAGCTCATCGCCGCGCACCCCGTTCTTGCCGGTAAAGCCGCGACCCTTGAGCCGAAGCACCCGGCCCGACGAGCTGCCCTTGGGGATCGTCATCATCACGGGCCCTTCGGGGGTCGGCACCTTCACCTTGGCGCCGAGCACGGCCTCCTTGAGGCTGACTGGCAGCCGCAGGCGGATGTTGTTGCCCTCGCGCGTGTAGAAAGGATGCGGGGCGACGGCGATGGTGACGATCGCGTCGCCGTTGCCGCCGGGGCCGGGCCGGCCCTTGCCGGCGAGGCGAATACGGGTGCCGTCGGCGACTCCTTTGGGAAGCTTGAGGTCGATCGTCTTTCCGTCGGCGAGCGTGATCCGCTGCGGCGCCAGGGTCGCGGCGTCGACGAAGGAGACCTTGAGCCGGTAGGCGACATCGGCGCCCTTTTGCGGGGGCTGCGCGCGCTGGCGGAATCCGCCGAAGCCGCCGCCGCGCCCGCCGCGCGACGACGACGCCGCTCCGAACAGGCCCTCGAACAGGTCGCTGAGATCGGCCGCGTCGCCGAAATTTGTCTGGAAACCCTCGAAGCCCGCGCCGCCCGGGCCGGCGCCGGTGCCCGCGCGGCCGCCCGGACGCCCGCCAAAGCCGCCGCCGAAGGGCATCTTCGGGTTGCCGTCCTCGTCGATCTCGCCGCGGTCGTACTGCGCGCGCTTGTTCTTGTCCGACAGCATGTCGTAGGCGCGCGTGACCTCGGCGAAACGCTTGGCGGCGTCGGGATTATCCTTGTTGCGGTCCGGGTGAAGCTGCTTGGCGAGGCTCCGGTAGGCCTTCTTGATCTCGGCCTCGCTTGCCCCCCGCTTCAGCCCGAGCCTTTGGTACAGGTCCAATGCCATTGGCGCTTCGTTCCCCAGAGCGAGGCAAATGTCCACCGTGCCCGGCGATGACAAGCTTCGGGGCAAGGTTGAGGGGCGCGGCGGCCGCCACTAAGCGGGGGCGATGTTCGTCACCCATCTCGAATGCGCGCTGACCGGAAAGCGCTATCCGGCCGACCGGCTGCAGGGCCTGAGCGAGGCCGGAAAGCCGCTGCTGGTCCGCTACGACCTCGACACCGTCCGGCGCAGCCTGACCCGCGACAGCCTCGCCGGACGCGAAGCCGGCATGTGGAAATGGCGAGAGCTGCTGCCGCTTCCTCCAGGCGCCGAGCCGGTCTCGCTCGGCGAGCCGGAAACGCCGATCGTCCCGCTCACCAGGACCGCGGAACGCGAAGGCGCGCGCGAGTTGCTGGTCAAGGACGAGGGCCGGCTTCCGACCGGGTCGTTCAAGGCGCGCGGGCTGGCGATGGCGGTCAGCATGGCGCGGCATTTCGGAGTCAGCCGGATCGCGATGCCGACGAACGGCAATGCCGGGGCGGCGCTCGCCGCTTACGGGGCGAGGGCCGGCATCGCCACGCTCGTCATCTGCCCGGAGGAAACTCCGGAGATCAATGTCCGCGAGACCGCGGCCTATGGCGCCGAGGTGTGGGTCGCCGACGGCCAGATCGACGAATGCGGACGGCTGGTGCGCGAGGGCGCGGCTGAGGGCCGCTGGTTCGACTGCTCGACCCTGAAGGAGCCCTATCGCCTCGAAGGCAAGAAGGTGATGGGCCTCGAGCTGGTCGAGCAGCTCGGCTGGCGCGTCCCCGACGCTATCTTCTATCCCACGGGCGGCGGCACCGGCCTCATCGGCATGTGGAAGGCGTTCGACGAAATGGAGGCGGCCGGCCTGATCGGGCCGCGGCGGCCGCGCATGTACGCGGTCCAGGCGGCCGGCTGCGCGCCGATCGTTCGCGCGTTCGAACGCGGCGAGGAGTTCGCCGAGCGCTGGGAAGGCGCGGCTACGGTGGCGACCGGGATACGGGTGCCGAGCGCGGTCGGCGATTTCCTGATCCTGCGCGCGGTTCGGGAAAGCGGCGGGGCGGCGATCGCGGTCGAGGAAGAAGCCATCCTGCAGGCAGTCGAGGATGCGGCCCGCGATGACGGTTTTCTGCTGTGCCCGGAAGGCGGCGCGGTGCTCGCCGGCTGGCGCCAGGCGCTTGGGCGCGGGCTCGTGAGCCGCGAGGAGAGCGTGCTGCTGTTCAATTGCGCCAACGGCAACAAATATCCGCTCGCCGACCGGTCGCGCAGGCTCAAGCTGGAAGGGGCTCGGGCGGCGGCGCTGTAGGCGCGAACTGCGGGGCCCAGATGCGGTAAACCCCGCCGGTTTGACCCGGCGGGGTTCCCATGCTTCAGACCCGAAAGTCCGAAGCACGTTGTGACCATAGCCGATTCGCCCGCCCCGTCGAGTCTGTATTTCTACTTAGTCCGACATTTCTGTGGGCGAATCGGTGGAAAAGCACGGGGATAAGTTCGCGACTCGCGGCCCGCCCGGAAAACATGGCCACCTCCAAGCACTTGCGGCCAAGCCGCCCGCGTCGCACTATCCCGGCCAGGGGAGCCAGGTGGCGAGCGTATTTCTCAGCTACTCGCGTGAGGACGTGGCGAAGGCGCAGGTGGTCGCCGCCGCACTCGAACGCCACGGCCACAAGGTCTGGTGGGACCGCCAGCTTCACGGCGGCTCGCGCTTCTCCAAGGAGATCGAGCAGGCGCTGAAGGGCGCCGACGCGGTGGTCGTTCTGTGGTCGCGTTCGTCGATCGAATCAGCCTGGGTCCAGGACGAGGCGGCCGAAGGACGCGACAGCGGCCGGCTGGTGCCCCTGCTGATCGACGATTCCAAGCCGCCGCTCGGCTTTCGCCAGTTCCAGACGATCGACCTGAGCGGCTGGAAGGGCCGGCCGGGCGGCGCGATCAAGGCGGTGCACGAGGCCATCCTCGCCAAGGGCGGGCAAACAGCGCCGGCAGCGGCCGAGCCTCGAGCCGCGACGGCCGCGATTCGGAACCGTCGACCGGTCGCGCTCGCGGCCATCGCCATCGTCGCGATCCTGATGGCGGGCCTCGCTTACTGGCTGGTGGCGGCATCGGGCGGGGCCGAGCCGACGCCGCTGAGGCTGCAGCTCGGCGAGTTCAAGGCCTTGTCGCGGGAGGTTCCGGAAGCGGCACCCGAGACGCTTCGGGAAGAGCTTCTCGCCGCGCTCGCGACCGACTCGGTGATCGTCGCGACGACCGCGGATGCGCCGTCGTCTTCCAGCCCCGGCTATGCGCTTTCGGCGACGGTCAGGAACTCGGGCGACGAGCTGCTCTTCACCATCCACGTCACCAACCCGGAGAGCGGCGCGGCGCTGTGGAGCGAAACGCTCGCACGACCGGCGGCGATCGCCGAGATCGCGCCTCGCCAGGCCGCGGTCGGGGTCAGCCAGGTGCTCCGCTGCGGCCTCGGCGGCGCCGCCCGCTACGGCAAGCCGATGCCCGACGAGACGCTCTCCGTCTATCTCAGCTTCTGCGAGGAATATTGGTCGGACACGATGGGCAAGCCAGGCAACGCGACGCGGGCGCTCGATCTCGCGCGGCGGGTTGTTGCACTGGCGCCCGATTTCTCGCGGGGATGGTCGGGCCTTGGCCAGGTCGCCATCTGGTCGTCGCGCGAGGGCCGGCTGACCAATGTCGAGGGGCTGCGCTCCGAAGCGCGCAAGGCCGCCGAGCGGGCGATCGACCTCGATGGCGAGAACAGCCAGGCTTACGAGGTGCTCGCCATCCTGGAACCGCCGTTCGCTTTCGCCGAGCGGGAGAAGCTTCATCTGAAGTCGGTGACGGTCCGCCCCGGCGACTGCGGCTGCGAATATGTCGGCTACGGCGCTTTCCTTAGCCGGGTCGGGCGCAATGCCGAGGCGGTGGACGCGTTCAAGCGCGCCCACGACATGATCCCGCTGAGCGCAGACGTGAACGCCGGCTGGGCCGACGCCTTGTTCGTGGCCGGGCGGGCCGACGAGGCACAGCACGCCGTCGACACCTTGCTCGAGTTGTGGCCCGACAACCCCGACCTGCGCGAATCGCTGATCCGGAGCGCCTTCTGGACGCGGCGCTACGACGAGGCTCTGCGGCTGCTCGACGATCCAAGGACGGCGGTCACGAGCAGCGAACGCGAGTCGCTTCGGCTGGCGTTCCGGGCGCTGAAGGGCGGAGGCGCCGCGGCCAGAACGGCGGCGGCCAGGGCGCTGGTCGAGGCCGCGAAGAGCGGGGAGGGCGGCTCGCTTCCGATCGTCGCGCTCGGCGCGCTCGGCGCCAATGCGGAAGCGCTCGCGGTTGCATCCGCACAAATCCGGCGCGATGGGCCGCGCGGCCTGCCCGTGCTGTTCCAGCCGCCGCTCGCTGCGGCCCGCCACCTGCCGCAATTCGCCGATCTCGCGCAGCGGCACGGGCTCGTCAGCTATTGGAAGGGCAGCGGCAAGCGGCCCGATTTCTGCAAGGAGAAGGGCGCTCCGGCGCTGTGCGGGAAGCTCTAGCGGTCGCGGCCGGTCAGGCCTTGCGCTCCTCGGCGGCGAAGGCGATTCGGAGCGCCTCGGACAGGCTCCGCACCTCCAGCTTGGTCATCAGGTTGGCGCGGTGGATTTCGACCGTCCGGGCGCTGATCCCGAGGTCATAAGCGATCGTCTTGTTGGGAAGGCCCTTGGCAAGGCCGTCGAGCACCTCGCGCTCGCGTAGAGTGAGCGATTGCAGCCGGACGGCCGCGTCTTCGGCGCGATCGCGCTGGGTTTCGGCGCGGGAAAGCCGGTCGAACGCCTGCTCGACCGCCGACATCAGAAGCGCTTTCTCGAACGGTTTTTCGATGAAATCGATGGCGCCCGCCTTCATCGCCTGGACGGCGAGGCTGACGTCGCCGTGGCCGGTCATGATAATGACCGGCAACGATACGCCCTTGTCCTTGAGCGCCTGCTGGACCTCCAGCCCGTCCATGCCGGGCATTCTTATGTCGAGCAGGATGCAGCCCGGCTCGAGCCTTGCGGCATCCTTGAGCAGTTCCATCCCCGATTCATAGGTTTCGACCCGGAAGCCGGAAGTCTTGAGCATGAACCCGGCGGACCGGCGGATGGCCTCGTCGTCGTCAACCAGGTGGATCAGGCGCTCGTCGGTCATTCGTCGGGCTCCGCGGTTGGAAGAGTGAAGGAAAAGGCGGTGCCGCCGTCGGCGCCGGCCTCGAACCAGATTCGGCCGCCGTGCGCCTCGACGATCGTCCGACAGATCGACAGCCCGATGCCCATACCTGCCTTCTTGGAGGTCACGAACGGCTGGAACAACTGCTCGGCGATCGGCTCGTTGATTCCGGTCCCGGTATCGGAGACGCTGACCTTCACCATGCCATCTTGCTTAAGCGTGCTGATGCGAAGGCAGCGGCGCGGGCTTTCCACCATTGCGTCGATGGCGTTGCGGATCAGGTTGATGAGCACCTGCTGCACCTGAATCCGGTCGACGAACACCTCGCCCGCCTTCGGGTCCAGGTCGATCTGCACGTCGATGCCATGCTCGCGCGAGCCGACCAGCGCGAGCGCATTGGCCTCGCCGACCAACTTGGGCAGGCTCTCCAGCCGGCGCTCGCTTTCGCCATGCGACATGAAGTCGCGCAGGCGGCGGACGATCTGGCCGGCGCGGATCGACTGTTTCGAGGCCTCGTCGAGCGCCTCGCGGACCATTTCCAGCGTGCGTGAATCCGAAGCGCGATCGAGCAGGTCGCGGGCCGCCTCGCAATAATTGGCGATCGCCGCGAGCGGCTGGTTGAGCTCGTGCGCGAGGCTCGAGGCCAGGGTGCCCATTTCGCTGACCCGGCCGACATGCGCCAGTTCGCTCTGCAGGTCCTGGAGTCGAAGCTCCGCCTGCTGCCGCTCGGTCAGGTCGCGGATGAAGCCGGTGAAGATGCGGTGGTCGCCGATCCAAGCCTCGCCGATCGCAAGCTCGATCGGGAAGGTCGAGCCGTCGCTGCGAAGCGCGGTCGTGATCCGGCCGATGCCTATGATCTTGCGCTTGCCGGTGGCTAGGTAGGTATCGAGGTAGCCATCGTGCCGCTCCCGGTCGGGCGACGGCATCAGCATCCGGACGTTCCTGCCCAGGACCTCGGTCTCGGAATAGCCGAACATCTTCTCGGCCGCGGCGCTGAACGAGACGATGTCGCCGCTTTCCTCGATCACGACCATGGCATCGGGGACGGTCGCGAGGATCGAGCGGAGGTGGGCCTCGCTGTCCTTGCGGTTGAGCGCTTTACGGATCACCGGCCCGCTCATAGCAAAGCCAATGTCAAAGGCCATCGGTTGCCGAAGCGCCCGGCAATCGTGGCCGACTCCGGAAACTTACTTATCCAATCCGGCGCACGCCCGGCCTAAGTCGGTAATCATGAACAAGCTTGGGCCGGTTGGCGTGCACGCGCCGGACGAAGAGTCGGCGGAAGACCTCGAGCTGCGCCTGAAGCGCCTGCGTTCCCGCATGGAGGCGGAGGGTCGCCATTCGGCGGTCAGCGCGCTCGACAAGGCGATATCGCGGGCGATCAGCCGGCGATCGCGAAAAGCCGCCGGCGGATGATCACCCGCGGCGAGCAGATGCTGGCGCTCCGGCGGCGGCGGATGGCCGCCGCGCCCCCGTTCCTGCGCGGGGGCTTTCGGCCCTTTTTCTTCGGCGGCGCGGCCTGGGGGCTCATTGCACTGACATTGTGGATCCTGGCTCTCGCCGGCGCGGTGAGCCTGCCGACCATGTTCGACCCGCTCGCCTGGCACAGGCACGAGATGCTGTTCGGCTTCGTCGGGGCGATCATCGCCGGCTTCCTGCTGACCGCCATCCCCAACTGGACGGGCCGCCTTCCGATCGCCGGATGGCCGCTTGCCGGCCTGTTCGCTTTGTGGGCGGCGGCGCGGCTCGCCCTGCTGTTCTCCGGATTCACGGGCCTAGCCCTGGCGGCGATCCTCGACGTCGGTTTCTTCGTCACGCTGGCGGCGCTCGCCGCGCGCGAGGTCCTGCTCGCGAACAACCGCAACCTGCCCGTGGTCGGCCTGATCCTCCTGTTCGGCCTTGCCGACGCTCTCGATTATCTGTGCATCGCCGGGACCATCGCTTCTCCCGACCTCGGCTGGCAGGTCGCGGTCTCGA
>DASTDZ010000061.1:0-18662 GCA_035710105.1 Sphingomicrobium sp.
CGGTCGGTCGCGTCCGAGACTTCGTCTTCGGGATAAAGCCAGGGCCCCTCCTGCATCGCTTCGGCGAGCGCCTGCTTGAGGTCGGGGACTCCATCCCCCTGCGCGGCGCTGATCATGAACACTCGTTCGGGCTCGAGCCGCGCGGTGAGCTCCGCCGATAGGCCGAGGAGCTTGTCCTTCCTGACGAGGTCGACTTTGTTGAGCGCAATGAACAGAGGATTCGCGCGCTTCTCCAGCCCGGAGATCGCGCGCTCGACCTCGCGAGTCAGGCCGGCAGCGGAATCGACCACCAGCAGGATGAGGTCGGCATCCTCGGCGCCGCTCCACGCGGCGGCAACCATCGCCCGGTCGAGCCGCCGGCGCGGCTCGAAGATGCCGGGCGTGTCGACCAGCAGGATCTGCGTGCTGTCGTGGATCGCGATCCCCATCAGCCGCACACGCGTGGTTTGCGCCTTGGCGCTGACGATGGCGACCTTCTGGCCGACCAGCGCATTGACCAAGGTGGATTTGCCTGCGTTGGGAGCGCCGATCACCGCGACGAAGCCGGCCCGGGTCAACTTGCCTTGCCTTTCGCGGGGGCGGAGACCTTTTCCAGGAGTGCGGTCGCCGCCAGCGTTTCCGCCTCCTGCTTGCTCGAGCCTTCGGCCTCGGCCTCGCCGAGCTTCGGAATCGAGACCCGGACGACGAAGCGCGGGGCGTGATGAACCCCGGTCCGCCGGACGATCGCATAGTCGGGATTGGGCAGGTTGCGCGCTGCAGCGAGCTCCTGGAGCGAGGACTTGGGATGCTTGGGTGCGGACCTTTGCCCCTCGATCAATGGCCCCCAGAGCCGGCGAACCAGCTCTTCCGCGGCCTCGAGCCCCGAATCGAGATAGACGGCCCCGATCAGCGATTCGACGACGTCGCCGACGACATTGTCGCTCCAGTTGGCGCCGTCCTCGCGCGCCTGCTTGCCGAGCCGTATGACGGCGGGAAGGCCGATCTCGCGGCCAAGCTCGCCGCAGGTCTCGCGCGCGACCAAGGTGTTGAATCGGCGCGAAAGCTTGCCTTCTGGCTCGTCGGGGAAGCGCTCGTAAAGCCAGCGGGCGATGATCAGGCCGAGCACGCGGTCGCCGAGGAACTCGAGCCGCTCGTAATTGCCGCCGCGCGTGCTCGAATGGGTGAGCGCGGCGTCGAACAGCTTGGCGTCGCGCGGACCCTGACCAAGCAGCCCTTCAAGGAAAGCGACGATGTCCTGGTTCATTGCCGCTCCGGCGCGACGCCCTTGGCGATACGATCGGTCCGAAGCGCCGTGACCCAGGTCCAGGGCTTCACATAGCTGGCGCTGCCGTCGGTCGACCAGAAGACGAAGCTCGCGCGGCCGACCAGATGCTCAAGTGGAACCATGCCGACCCCGCCTTCGGGAATGGAAAAGCGGCTGTCGAGGCTATCGTCGCGGTTGTCGCCCATCAGGAACAGCCGGCCGGCAGGGACCCGGACCGGCCCGAAATTGTCGGCGATCGGATTGTCGACCTGGTCGATCACGCGATAGGTCGAGTCGTTCGGAAGCCGCTCGACATAAGTCGGGTAGATACATGCCCGGCCCTCGCCCGCACCGCGCGTCATCGCCGTCGCGCCCGCCGCGACCTTGCAGGGGCTGTTCGCCGACACCGGGATCGCCAGCGGCCGCATGTCGCCGCGCGGCACGGCCCGGCCATTGAGGATGAGAGTCCCGCCGCGCACCTCGACCGTGTCGCCGGGAAGGCCGATGACTCGCTTGACGAAATCCTCGCCCGACCCGCCGGGGGTGGCAAAGACGACGACGTCGCCGCGCTCCGGCAGCCGGGTGAAAAGTCGGCCGGGGATGGGCGGGAAGCCGAACAGGAAGCTGTGGCGCGAATAGCCGTAGGGCCATTTGGCAACGACCAGATAGTCGCCGACCAGAAGCGTCGGCAGCATCGAGCCCGACGGAATGCTGAACGGCGCGAAGACCAGGCTGCGGATCAACCAGGCGAGCAGCGCGATCACGACGATCAGGCGCAGCAGCCCGCCTTTGCCGGTCTTGTCCCGCTTGCGTGCTCGTGTTCGGCGCATCGGCCGCTTGTGGGAGGGGGGACGCGCGCGCGTCAAGCTATGGCAATATCGCCCGCCGCCGGTATGAGGCTCGCCAATGCCGAGCGACGCCTGGAAGACAATCGAGAAACATCCGCTGACGCGGCTCGACGCCCTGTTCTCGGCCGAGCCCGACCGGCTCAGCCGGTTCGCCCGCGAGGTGACCGGCCTCTATTTCGACTGGTCGAAAACCCATCTCGACGCGGCGCTCGTCGAAGCCTTCGCTGCAATCGCAAAGGAACGCAGCCTGGAGGCTGCGCGGGACGCGCTCTTCGCCGGAGAGATCGTCAACGTCACCGAGCGCCGGCCGGCCGGGCATCTGGCCGAGCGCGGCTCGGGCGAGGCGGGCGCCGTGCAACTCGCCGCCTCGCGCCGCCAGCGGATGCGCGCGCTCGTCGATGCGGTCGAGGCCGGCGCCTTCGGCGACGTCACCGGCCTGCTTCACATCGGCATCGGCGGCTCGGTGCTTGGGCCGCAGCTGCTGGGGGAATCTCTCGGCCGGCGCTCGGCAATCGTGAAGACCAGCTTCCTTTCCAACATCGACCCGCAGGCTTTCGCCGCCGCAGTTGAGCCGCTCGACCCGGCCACGACGCTGGTTGTCGCCGTTTCGAAGACGTTCACGACGGCGGAAACGCTCGCCAACCTCGACGCTGCCGTCGCTTGGCTGCACGCCGCCGGGGTTGCCGATCCCTACGGGCGGGTCGTCGCCGTCACCGCCGCTCCGGAGGCGGCGGTCGAAGCCGGGATTGACGAGAGCCGGATACTCCAGTTCGCGGAAGGAGTCGGCGGCCGCTATTCGCTGTGGAGCGCGGTCTCGGTCTCGGCGGCGCTCGCGCTTGGCTGGGAGGCGTTCGAGCAGCTGCTCGAGGGCGCGTCCGAGATGGACCGCCATTTCCGTTTCGCGCCTCTTGCCGAAAACGTGCCGGTCCTCGCCGCCTTCGCAGACCTTCTCTACACGCAAAAGCTCGGCTGCCAGACCCGCGCGGTCTTTCCCTACGACGAGCGGCTGCGGCTGCTCGTCCCCTATCTCCAGCAGCTGGAAATGGAATCGAACGGCAAGTCGGTTCGGACCGACGGCGAGCCGGTTGGCCGCCCGACCGCCCCCATTCTATGGGGAGGGGTGGGGACCGACGCGCAGCACGCGGTCTTCCAGCTGCTCCACCAGGGGACTGCGATCGTACCGGTCGAGTTCGTCGCCGTGGCTGAGGACGAAAGCCAGCTCCCGGAGCATCACTGGCAGCTGCTTCTCAACGCTTTCGCCCAGGGTGCCGCGCTGATGAGTGGGCGGGAAAGCGACGACCCGCATCGCGGCTATTCCGGGAACCGCCCGAGCGCGACGATCCTGCTAGACCGTCTCGATGCGCGCACCCTGGGGGCGCTGATCGCTTTCTACGAGCACCGCACCTTCGCCAATGCCGTGCTGTTGGGGATCAATCCGTTCGACCAATTCGGGGTCGAGCTCGGCAAGGACATCGCCCGGCAATTGTCGGAAGGCGGCGACGAGGATCGGCTCGACCCGTCGACGCGCGCGCTGATCGACAGGGCGGGGGTCTGATGGACGATTTCGACCTGGTCGTCATCGGTGCGGGCTCCGGCGGCGTCCGAGCCGCGCGGGTTGCGGCCGCAAACGGGGCGAAGGTTGCTATCGCCGAAGAGTACCGGGTCGGCGGCACCTGCGTGATCCGCGGCTGCGTGCCCAAAAAGCTGCTCGTCTACGGAGCGCATTTCGCCGAGGATCTCGACGATGCGGCGATGTTCGGCTGGGACATTCCCTCCAGGACCTTCAATTGGCCGGTGCTTCGCGACAACGTGCTTGCTGAGGTCGAGCGCATCGAGGGCGCCTACACCGACACGCTGACTAATCACGGGGTGCAGATCTTCCGGGAACGGGCGGTCCTGGCCGGAGCGAACAAGGTGCGGCTGGCCTCGGGCCGTGAGCTCGGCGCAGGAAAGATCCTGATCGCAACCGGCGCCCGACCGCTGATGCCCGAAATCCCGGGTATCGAGCATGCGATCAGCTCGAACGAGACCTTCCACCTGGAAGAGCTTCCGGAGCGCATCGTGATCGTCGGCGGTGGTTATATCGCCAACGAATTCGCCGGCATCTTCAATGAGTTCGGATCGAGCGTCACCCTCGTCAACCGCTCGGACGTGTTGCTCCGCGGCTATGACCAGCAGGTGGTCGACCGACTGATCCAGATCTCGGTCCGCAAGGGGATCGACTTCAAGTTCCATTCGACCATCGACCGGATCGAAAAGCTCGAAAGCGGCCGGCTGAAGCTCGCCATGACGGGCTGCGACGACATCGAGGCGGACCAGCTGTTGATCGCGGTCGGCCGCATGCCGAACACGCGGGAGCTTGGTTGCGAGGACGTAGGTGTCGCGCTTGGGGAGCGCGGGGCGGTCAAGGTGGACGCCGACAATCGCACCTCGGTCGAATCAATCTTCGCGATCGGCGACGTGACCGACCGCATCCAGCTCACCCCCGTCGCGATCCGCGAGGGCCAGGCCTTCGCCGACAGCTTCTTCGGCGGGCGAGCCACTCGCGTCGACTATGACGCCATCCCCTCCGCCGTGTTCAGCCACCCGCCGCTCGCGGGCGTCGGGCTGACCGAGAGCCAGGCGCGCGAGAAGCTCGGGCCGGTCAAGATCTACACGTCCGACTTCCGGGCGATGAAGAACGTGCTCGCCGGCCGCGACGAGCGCTCCCTTTACAAGCTGGTGGTCGACAGCGGCAGCAACCGGATCGTCGGAATCCACATGATCGGGCCCGACGCGCCCGAAATCCTCCAGGCGGCGGCGATCGCGGTGAAGGCGAAGCTGACCAAGGCCGATTTCGATTCGACCATGGCGCTTCATCCGACCATGGCCGAAGAACTGGTGCTGATGCGATGAGCCAGGACGTCATCATCATCGGCGCCGGCCACAATGCGCTGACCTGCGCTTTCTACCTCGCGCGCAGGGGCCTGAAGGTCACCATGTTCGAAGCCTCCGACAAGGTCGGCGGCGCCGCGGTTACGGACGAGTTCCTTCCCGGCTTCCGCAATTCCGCGGCCAGCTACACGGTCAGCCTGCTGCAGCCCAAGGTCATCCGCGACATGGAACTGGAGCGCCACGGGCTGAAGGTGGTGCTCCGCAAGCGCGACAATTTCCTTCCCGGCGACTGCGATTACTTGCTCGCCGGCCGCGGCGGGCTGACCCGCAAGGAGATCGCTCGGCTTAACCGCGAGGATGGGCCGGGTTACGACAGCTACATCGCCGAGCTCGAGACGGTCGTGCCGCTCATCAAGAAGTGGATATTGCGCGCCCCGCCCGAAGTTGGCGCGGGCGCTCGAGGGCTTCCCTCACTGCTCAGCCTTGGCCGCGACATGATCGGTCTCGACACGCGCGAGATCCGCGCGGTCCACGATTTCGCCACCCGCAGCGCCGGGGAAATCCTCGACCGGCATTTCCGGGGCGACCTCGCCAAGGCCCTGTTCGGGTTCGACGGGATCGTCGGCAACTTCGCCTCGCCCTACGACCAGGGCACGGCCTATGTTCTTCTCCACCATTTGTTCGGCGAAGCGGCGGGGGTCGAAGGCTCCTGGGGCCATGCGATCGGCGGCATGGGCTCGATCACCCAGGCGATGGCGCGCGCAGCCCGCGAAAAGGGCGTCGTCATCCTGCTCAGCACGCCGGTCGAGGAGCTGATCGTCGAGCGCGGCAAGGTGGCGGGCGTCGTCGCCGGCGGCAAGGCGTGGCGCGCCTTGACGGTGGCGGCGGGAATCAACCCCAGGCTGCTGTTCGACCGGTTGGTTCCGGACGGCGCGGTGGAGGCGGACGTCGCGCGGCGGATGCATGGCTGGAAATGCGAGAGCGCGACCTTCCGGATGAACGTCGCCCTGTCCGAGCTTCCCAAGTTCACGGTCCTTCCCAAGAAGGGCGACCATTTGACCGCGGGAATCATCATTGCGCCGAGCCTCGCCTACATGGATCGCGCCTATGTCGACGCGCGGGTCAACGGCTGGTCGCGCCAGCCGGTCGTCGAAATGCTGATCCCTTCGACCCTGGACTCGTCGCTCGCGCCCAAGGGCAAACATGTTGCCTCGCTGTTCTGCCAGCATTTCCGCTACGACCTGGGCGAGGGGAGGAACTGGGACAAGGAGCGCGACAAGGCCGCGGACACGATCATCGCCACGGTTGATGCCCACGCCCCGGGCTTCGCCAAATCCGTGCTCGGCCGGCAGATCCAATCGCCGCTCGACCTGGAGCGGCGCTTCGGCCTCGTCGGCGGCGACATTTTCCACGGCAAGATGAGCCTCGACCAATTGTTCAGCGCAAGGCCGATGATCGGCGCCGCCGACTACCGGATGCCGCTTCCCGGCCTCTACCTGTGCGGGTCGGGGGCGCACCCGGGTGGAGGGGTCACCGGGGCGCCCGGGCATAATGCGGCGCGCGCCATCCTCGCCGACCGCAAGCCCTGGTCACGGCGCCGGCCATGAACCAGCCGCTCGCCGGAATTCGCGTCCTCGACCTCAGCCGGGTGCTGGCCGGGCCGTGGTGCACGCAGCTGCTCGCCGATCTGGGCGCCGACGTGGTGAAGATTGAGCGACCGGGCGCCGGCGACGATACGCGGCACTGGGGCCCGCCCTGGCACGAGCGCGACGGCGAGAAGGTCGCGGCCTATTTCCTCTCCGCCAACCGCGGCAAGCGTTCCGCGGCCATCGATCTGGCGTCGGAGAAGGGCGCCGCGCTCGTCCGGCAGCTGGCCGGCCGGAGCGACGTCGTCGTCGAGAATTTCAAGGTCGGCGGGCTCGCCAGGTTCGGGCTCGACCCGCAGTCGCTGCGCGAGGCCAACCCGCGGCTCATTGTCGCCTCGATCACCGGCTTCGGCCAGGACGGGCCCTACGCGGGCCGTGCCGGCTATGACTATATCATCCAGGGCATCGGCGGGCTGATGAGCATCACCGGCCTTCCCGACGGCGAGCCGGGCGGCGGGCCGATGCGGGTGGGCGTCGCCGTCGTCGACTTGTTCACGGGCCTGTATACGGCGGTCGCGATCCTCGCGGCACTCTACCGCCGGGAATCAACCGGGGCAGGTGCGGTCATCGACATGGCGCTGTTCGACGCGCAGTTGGCGATGCTCGCCAACCAGGCATCCAATGCGCTGGTTTCGGGAAAGGACCCGCCGCGGCAGGGCAACACCCACCCGAACATCGTCCCCTACCAACCGTTCGACGCGGCCGACCAGCCGATCATCATCGCTGTCGGGAACGACCGGCAGTTCGCGCGCCTCGCCGAGCTGTGCGGGCGGCCGCAATGGACCGCCGACGACCGCTTCGCCACCAATTCCGCCAGGGTCGCCAACCGCGAAGCGCTGGTTGCCGAGGTTGCAGAGTGCATCCGCTCAAGACCCGCGGCCGAATGGCTCGACGCGCTGGAAGAGGCGGGCATCCCGGCCGGGCCAATCAATAGCGTCAGCCAGGCGCTGGCCGACGTTCAGGCCCAGCACCGCGCGATGGTCCGCACGATCGCGGGCGCGCCGCTGGTGGGATCGCCCGTCAGGATCGACGGCGAGCGGGCGGATTCGGACCTGCCGCCGCCGCGCCTGGGCGAGCATACGATGGACGTGCTCGGCGAGCTGGGGTTGCCGGCCGCGGAGCTTGACGAGCTTTTGCGCTCGGGCGTGATCGGCGGCTGAGCGCCGTTCAGTCGAGGACGGGCGACGTCTCCACCAGCACGTCGAGCTGGTTCTCGCAGCCGTTGGCGATCAGCGACTGGGCGACTCCAACCGAGTCGCTCGGCGGATTGGTGAGCGTCACGAAGGTTACCCGCGCCGTGTCGCCCGTTTCGGCCTGGCTAATCTGATATTCCGCGCCGCTGGTCACGGGAAGCGACGCGGGCCAGGCGATCGTGTCCGTGCCGGCCGGCCAATCGACGGTCTGCTCGCCGCCGCCGCCGCGAATCGTCAGCTTGATCGGGTCGTCCTTCATCGGTCGCCACAGGGTGAGCTTCCCGGCGTTGGCGACGCACAGCTTGCCGCTCTGCGTGATGTCGAGGTTCCACGGGTTGGGGTTCATCGGCAGTTCGCCGGCGCGCATCGCGCTGAACCGGGCCCGCCGGTTGGCATTCGCCCCGCCGCCGGCAGTCGCGACCGCGAACGTGCCCGGGCCGCGCAGGGTCTTGGCGCCATTGGTGTTGAGAAGCATCACGCTGTCGCCCGGCTTGAGCTGGATCTTCGCGTTTTCCGGAAGCGCCTTGCCCGGCGGATAGACCTTTGCCGACGGCCCGGCCGCACGGACCACCAGCACCGTAGCCACCGACGCGGTGGATATTCCCAGTGCAATAATCGCCGCACCGACCTTCAGCATCCCGGTTGCCTTCATCGCCTGGTCCTCCTCAAGCTTAGCGTGCGTTCGCGACGTTATACTTTACCGTTTCCTCCGGTGTCAGGCATCGCCGCGTAGACTTGTTTTCCCCGTCGGCAATCGCTTTCTGCTGATACATAACGTCAGTCAACAACTTCCTTGAAACGCCCATCCGGATCAGGAAATCATTGTCTTCGCTGGCGAGCAGCGCCGAGTCCTGCTCGATCTCGCCGATGATCTCGAGCGCGGCATCCGAGTCGCGCGAGACCTCGGCTCGGACCGCGTCCTTGTCGGACAAATGGGTGAACATGTGGACGACGAACAGCCCGCCGTCGTCCACGAAGCGGATCGGGCCACCCATGAACATGAAATTGCAGGCAGAAAAGCAGGCCCAGCCCGGCGGGATCCGGGTCGGAAGCGCGGCCTGCCTGATGATCCTTCCGGCAGCATTGCCGGCGCGGGCCGATCCGCCGGGCGAGCGCAGCCAGATCTCGTCGATTGGCGCGTTAGCTCCAAGCGCTTCCTGCAGCCTTTCTGGAACGCCTTCGTCGATCACACCCTCGGCCTTGAGGATTCGCGACCCCGCCGCCGTGTCCAGGGAGAATCGCATCTGGCGATAGGTCGACCAGTTGAGCTGCTTGGGGCAGGTCGGGTTGTCGGCGTCCATTTCGGCCGCCGCGGCCGCCGGAGCCGAAAGCAGTACGGAAAACGCCGCCGCTAGGCTGAGGCCGGCGCGCGCCATCACACCTTGACGTAGCCCGACGCGCCCTGGCCGCGGCACATCTTCTTCGGCACGGTCGTCTCCTCGCCGTCGACGATGACGACGTCGGTAACGGTCATACAGTGCCCGCCGTCGGCAAGCCGTTCCTCACCCGTCACTTTCGAGGACCCGCGCACGTTGGGACGCGTGTCGCTCTTCCAGCTGGACTCCGAGCCGACCCCGCCGCGAATCGCCTCGTTGGTGGCAGCGGCGGCCTGCTGCTGCTCCTTGCAGTCGAGCAGGTTGACGATCGCGTCCGACAGCAAGGATCCGACCGGCAGGTAAACCCCGGCGACGCTGGTCGACACGCCGGCGCGGCCAAGCGCCGTGTCGGCGATTCCGCCGAGGATGCTCCCGAACATCGACCGGCGCGCCTTTTTCTGCGGCGTTTCCGTGCATTGGGTCTGGCCCTGAGCCACGGCCACGGCCGCCTGCGCGGGCAGGACAGGAATGGCCGGCGCTGCGGACAGCATCGCGGCGGCTAGCAATATGCGCATGGTCCCCGACTCCGTTAAGTGCATCAAACTATTAGCCCCGATCAGGCGGGTCAACGAAGCCGCTACTTATCCGAAACGAGTGTTAAGGCTTGATTTTCAAAAGCCGCTCGATGCGATCGATCCGCCGGGTGCTGGCCTCGAGCAGGTGAAGCAGCTCCTGTTTCTCATGCTCGCGCGCAAGCACGATCCGGATCGAGCGGCCTAGTGTGCCGGCAATATTCTCGAGCGCTTCCTGCTCGTCCTTGCCGGCGATGCTCCCGTCCGGACGCGGCCCGATCAGGAGCCAGCCGAATGCGCCGCTGATCGTCTCGATCTCGAGCCTGAGCGGGAAAGTGTGGTCTTCGGGCACGCAGTCGAGAACGTTGCGGTCCTCCTTCGGCTGGAAGGCGACGAGCCAGCGCAGGACCTCCGCCGAATCCACCCCGACCGTCTGCTTGACCTCGCGTTCAAGGACCACGGCAGCGCGCGTGGCATGGAATCCGTCGACGATCCTGCTCAGCACTTCCGACAGGAATTCTTCGAGCGAGGCTGAATCGCGCGTGTCGCGCATCAGCTCGGGCAATTGCTCGCGAATCTGGATGACGCCCTTGTGGAATCGCTTCTCGACCCATTTCTGGACGCGCTCGTGGAGCGGATGGAAAAATACGGTAGCGACGACCGCCCCCGCCATCGCCGCCTGGGTCTGCGCCTGCGGATAGATGTCCTGCATCGCGGTGATGATGCCTTCCATCACGCCCGCGATGATGGCGGTCAGCCCGATCGCCATGATGCCGATGCTTGCCGTCCGGCTGATGATCGCTTCCGCGTCATAGAGACGGAAGCGCAGCAGGGCGACGAGCAGCCCGCCCTGAAGGACGAGCACCGACAGCCCGAGCGTGAGCCCGCCTGCCACTTCAAACGAAATCTGGGTGGCGAACGAGCCGGTAAACCATTTGAACGTGTCGGCCGCATAGGACGCGGTCCGGAACAGGACATAGCCGCTGAAGCCGAACAGCGCCCAGCGGATCTGGTTCTTGAGGTCGCTCGATTCGGCTGCCCGCAGCGAGCGAATCTGAATGAGGACCCCGAGGATCCACAGCCCGATCAGCCATGCGTTGTAGGGCACCCCGCGAAGCACCAGCAGGACCGGAGCGGCACACAGCAGCGCCACCCTTCGCGAAGTCAGCTTTCCGTAGGGGAAGAGGACGATGCCCGCGATAAGCAGGACATTGTTGAGGTCATAGAGGGCGGCGTTCGCCCAGAATGGGACGCCGATGCTGTCCAGGAAGGATGAGGATGGCAGCTCGGCGCTGATCATCAGCAGGATAGCAAGCGAGAGGATCGAGCTCACCGCGTCGCGGGCATTGCGCCGGTGAAGGATCCAGGCCGCCCAGATCAGGAACGGGTAGAAGATGACATGGACGATATCGATGAAGCTGAGGAGCGTCGGTGAAATGCCGAGAGCGCGCGCGGCGGCATCCATATGCTGCTCGCCAGTGGTGACGGTCACTTCGCGGATCGAGCCGTCCTGGCTGCGAACCGTCAGCGGAACCGGCATCGATTCCGTGCCGAACAAGAGGTTGCCCATCGCGATGTAGGCGGGATCGTCGGCATGCTCGTCGAGCACCTTCTCGGTCACCGGCATCTTCTCCGGCATCGGCAGGCCGTAGATGGCGATGATGTCGTCGCCCTTGCGAATCCCGACCTCTCGGGAATAGGGGCCGACGCGGAACCGGATCTTGGTTGCATCCCGCGCATCCACGGCGAAGCCGGCGCGGCTCCCCATGATCAGCTGGCTGTTGTCGCCTGGCGCCATGTAGCGCTCGTAAAGACCGCCGATGGGCCCGACGATCGCCAGCAGCAGAGCGGCAAACCAGACGACCGAGAAGATTCGATAGACCTGCGTGTTGAACGGTGGAACCCGCTCGGGAAGCCGGAACCGCCGGCGCTTGCGGGGCGCCGGGGGCGCTGCCGGCGAGAGGGCTTCGACGGTCAACTTCGTGGCCCCGATCGGTCAGGCATCGGGGCCATCTTCGTCCTGCCCCTGTTCGCGGTGCCGCTGCAGGCCTTCGCTGAACGACGCGGCGAAGATGCCGGTCGGAATTGCGATCACCATGACTCCGGTCAGCGCGATCACCGCCGCGAAGAAGCGCCCCAGGCTGGTGACTGGATAGACGTCGCCGTAACCGACGGTGGTCAGTGTGATGATCGACCACCACAGAGCGCGCGGAATGCTCCCGAATTTTTCCGGTTGGGCGTCCGCCTCGGCAAAATAGAGCATCGATGAGGAAATCAGCAGCGTCAGGCCGACGAGCATCAAAACGACCCCGAACTCGTGCCTGCGCTCTTGAAGCGCCTCGCGGACCCTTGCCCAGGCCCGCGACGTCCGGCCCAGCTTGGCCAGTCGAAGCATCCGCAGAACCCGGAAGAAGCGAAGGATAAGGCTCGAGGCGCCGCCGAAAGCGAAGAAAGCGGGGATGATCGCGGCAAGGTCGATGAGCGCGATGGGGGTCACCGCATAGCGCAGCCGCGGGAACCGGTAGCCGGCGAATCGCGGGTTTTCGACGACCGTCCAGATGCGGCCAACATATTCGACCAGGAAAATGCTTGCGAACAGAAGCTCGAGGTCGCCGAACAGGTCTTCCTGGCCTGCCGAGACGGTAGGCTCGGTCTCGACCACCGCGGCGAGCACCGCGATGACGATCAGAAGCGACAGGAAAAGGTTTACTGGTGACAGCCCCTTGCGCGGCCAGGCGGTAGGCTCGAGCTGCCGGTAGGCGGCCAACCTGAGCGATCGCAAGGACATTGCTGCCGGCCCCTCCTGTCCCCAATTTGCCAGAGGGTTGCCCGTGCAGCGGTCCGGCTGCAAGCCTTTCCTTGAATTTCGGAACCGCAGCTCGGCCGCCGGTCAGCCGTCGATCGTCTGTTCCCCGTAGCGCGACTTGATGAAGCGGCCCTGAGTCTCGAAGGCGGCGAGGTCGCCGCGCACAAGGTCGTCGGAAATCTCGTCCAGCGCCGAGCGCGCTGCCGCCAACCCCTCGACGAGACGCTGATCGACCGTCAGCCCTTCGCCATCCGGCCGGGTGCGATATTCAGGAAGGACGTTGGCGTAGCGTTCGATCAGGCCGGGAAGGTGGACGGACATCAGCCGCCGCGCGTCCTGCGCCCTCGGGTCGAGCGCGCCGACCCGCTCGAGCGCGCGTTTGATCGACGGCAGCCGGGCGCTCATCGCGTCGATCTCGGCTCTCGCCGGGGCAGGAAGGGCCGCGCGCGTCCGGTACAGGTAGGAATCGAAGCGCTGGACCATTTCGCCATTGGGCAGGTCGGCGGAGGGTGCCTTGGCGGGCCCTTCGCCGGGAAGGAAGGCAAGCAGCGCCGCGATGCCGATCGCAAGCCCGACGGCGGCGATGAAACCGAACATGCCGATAGGGGTGATCAGCCCGATGACGATTGTCGCGATGCTGATCGCGCCGATCGCGACGCCGACCCTCGCGACCCTCCGGCCGAGGTCGCGGTTGAGCCGCTGCCGCTCGCGCCTGGCGGCCTCGCGTGACGAGCCGTCGCGTTCGTCGAGCGCCCTTGTCACCCGCTCGAAGCGGGCGAGCGCGCGTTCGACCTTGGCATTGACGTCCGTCATTTCGATTCAAGCGGCGTGAGCGGCGATGGGCCCTCCAGCCTCGCTTTTTCCACTCCTTCGGCCCGGGCGATATAGCCCTTCGACTTCTCGACTTCGCTCGTCAGCGTGTTGACCGTCTGCTTCATGTTGTCGAGTGCTTCGAGCTTGAAGCGGTCGATCTGGTCCATCGTGTCGTAGATGTTCTGGAAGGCGCGCTGCAGGGTCTCCAGCGGGATTGTCGAGGACGCCGCCTGCTCGTGGATCGCGGCGGTCTGGGTGCGAAGCATCTCGCCGGTCGTGTCGATCATCCCCGCGGTCGTCGTGTTGAGCGCCCCGATCTGCTCGAGCACCAGCTTCTGGTTGGTCAGCGCCTGCGCGACCGTGACCGCGGTGCGAAGCGCCGAAACCGTGGTCGTCGAGGCGCGGTCGACGCCCTTCACGAGCTCGACGTTGTTCTTCTTGACGAGGTCGAGCGCCAGATAGCCCTGCACCGTGACCGCCATCTGGGTCAGCAGGTCGGTCGTGCGTTGCCGGACGTAGAATAGGGCGGTCTCGCGGATCGCCTTCGCCTTGGCCGGGTCCGTCGAGTCGAGCTCGTTCGCCTTGTCCTCGAGCTGCCGGTCGAGGCTCTTCGAGATGTGGACCATCTGCTCGAGCCTGTGCATCGTCTTCCACAGGTTCGCCCGCTCGGTGTCGATGGCCGCATTGTCCATCAACAGCTCGTCTTTCCCGTTCGCAAGGCTGCCCAGGATCCGGGAGATATGGGTCTGCGAGCTGCGATATTTGTCGAAGTAGCGGTCGATCCGGTTTCCGAACGGGATGATGCCGAGGAACTTGCGGGTCTTGGTCGCTTCCTTGGGATCGAGCGCTTCGACGGTACGGCGAAGCTCCGTCAGGTCGGCGCCGATCCCCGTATCCTTGTCGATCGCCTTTACAGGCCGGTCGAGGAACCGGTTCGACGCACCCGCCGCCTCGGCGATCTCCTTGCGGCCCATGGCGGTCAGCTGGTCGACCTTCTTGCCGAATTCGGGGCTGTTGGAATCGAGCTTTGCAAGGTCCTCGACGAACTGCGCGACGCGCTTGTCGAGCTCGCTCGTTTCTTCCTTCTTGAGCGGGACGAGGCCCGCCGCCTCGGCCGGAGTGACCGCCTGCAGCGCCTCAGGCGGCTCGAGCTTGAGCTTGGTTTCGGTTGCGGTCCTGGTGGCTGCCTTGGCCATCTCGTTTTGCCTTTCCACGCTCGGGGCTGTCGGCAAGACGGTGAACGCCGCCTCGGCCCCATGCAAGCGATTTGGACTGTATTATAGGAATAACACGGCGCGGTTCAAGACGATACGGTTTGGCACACCGGCGTAACGTTAACCATGGGGCTGAACCCTTTGCTCACCTTAAGCCGCCATAGAAGGCGGTCAGCATGCAGTTGAATGACCGCGGCAGGTGCAAATGATCAGGTTTCTCAAGAGTCTCTGGGCAGACCGGCGCGGCAACGCGCTTGTGATCGCCGCAGCCGCCCTTCCGGTTGTGGTGGGCGCTGCGGGCCTCGCGACCGATACCGTGCAGTGGGCGATGTGGAAGCGCGACATTCAGCGCGCCGCCGACAGCGCGGCGTTCGCTGGCGTGTACGCGCAGGTCCAGGGCAATTCGGGGATGACGGCCGAACAGGCTGTCGACCTCGATCTTTCGACCCACACGACCACCGGCTTCAACCTCCTGACCAACCGTACGATCGGCTTTCCGACCGGAAGCGGATATACAGACGCCGTCCAGGTCACGGTGTCGGTCCAGCGGCGGCTGGGCTTTTCGTCGCTGTTCCTGTCGCAGGCGCCGACGATCACGGCGACTGCCACCGCCGCTTTGTTCGATTCAGGCAGCTATTGCGTCGTCGCTCTCTCCAAGACCGGGAGCGCGTTGACCATCGGCGGCAGCGCCAATGTGAACATGGGTTGCGGCGCCATTTCCAACTCGACGGATCCGACCGACTCGGTCGGGGTCAACGGCAACGCGCATACTTTCATCGCCACGCCGGTGGCCGGCGTCGGCGCCGTCACCGACACGATCAACGGCTCGCCCGACGTCCGCTCTTACCAGCTCGAGATGGCGGACCCGTACAGCGGGATCTCGACCAGCGTTCCTTCGGGCGTCCCTTGCACGAATTTCAACTCCCACCTGGTGGGCGGGCCCGGAAACAATGGCGGGACGGCGACTCTCAATCCCGGCTGCTTCACCAATTTCAATACCGGGAACCAGACGTATCACCTGAACCCCGGCGTCTATTATCTCGACAATACTAACCTCAGCCTGTCCGGCCAGACCCGGCTCGAAGGAACCGGCGTAACGATCGTCCTGACCGGCACCAGTCCCGGCGCGGTGACGATGAACGGCAACTCCTCGTTGGCGCTCAGCGCCCCGACGGACGCCAATTGCGGCACCTACAGCGGGACCAACAGCTGCGATTACAAGAACATGCTGATCATCCAGTCGCCGAACGCCACGAGCGGAAACAACAATCTTATCAACGGCGACAACAACAGCTCGTACGACGGCGCGATCTACTTCCCGAAAGGGGACGTGCAGTTCACCGGAAGCTCGGCCGGGGCGACGCGCTGCGCGATGGTCGTAGCGCTCACCGTCGAATTCACCGGCAACACCAACCTGCAGAACACGACGACCGGCTGCACCGCTGCGACCCAGGTCAGCGGACGCAGGGTGAGGCTGATCGCATGATTCGCGCGATCCTTTCCTGCGAGCGGGGCAATTCATTCGTCGAGATGGCGCTCGCCGCGCCGGTGCTCGCCGCGCTTCTGCTCGGAATGATCGACATCAGCCGAGGCGTTGCCGACAAGCTGGAGCTCACCCAGATCGCGCAGCGCACGATCGAGCGCGTCCAGCGGGGCGGTTATTCGCCGAGCAACAACAGCACGCTCGAAACGGAAGCGGAAACGGCGGCGGGCAGCGGATCGGCCGCGACCGTGACCGCCTGGCTGGAATGCGGGAACAGCTCGACGAAGCTGAGCTTTACGGGCTCCTGTTCCTCAGGGCAGGCCTATGCGCGCTATGTGAACATCACCGTCACGAGGCCGTTCACGCCGCTGTTCGGAACGCGCTACTTCCCGGGCGCCAATTCCGACGGGACCTACACGATCAACGGCGAAGCAGGGATCAGGATTCAATGACCCGGTTCCGCAAGCTGTGCTCAGACCAGTCGGGCAGCGCGGCGATTGAGTTCATCGTCGCTGTTCCCGTCCTCGTGTCGATGCTCTGGGGCATTTTCCAGTTTGCAGTCCTGCTACAGGCCAATGCCGGGATGCAGCACGCGCTCGGTGAGGCCGCGCGATATGCGACCGTCTATCCGACTCCGAGCGACACTCAGATTCAGGCCAAGATCACGTCTTCGAAGTTCGGAGTCGGCAGCGGCACCTGGGACACGCCTGTGATCACAACGGACTCTACGACACAAACGAAGACGCTGACCGTCACTTACCATCAGCCGCTGGATTTCCTGTTCCTCCCAGGTCCCACGGTCGACCTGACGGCAAACAAGGTTGTCTATCTCGCGACCTAGGCGCTCGCCGACTTTCGCTCGAAGAATGCGGCGATCGCGCCGCGCACCTCGTCCGATTGCAGCCGCTGCGAGAAATGCCCGTTCTCGAGCTCCATGCGCTCGAGGATTTCCTGCTCGCCGCCCTTGCGCAGCAGCGCCTGGGTGAGGCGAAGCGCCTCGGCGGGCTTGGCCAGCAGCCGCTCGGCAACGCCGGAGAGCGCAGCAACGAGCGTGCCGTCGGCAACCACATGGCTGACGATCCCGGCTTCCTCGGCCTCGCGCGCGCCGAACGGTTCGCCGAGCAGCAGGAAGCGCGCCGCGCGGCGGCGCCCGGCGATCCTTGGCAGGAGCAGCGAGCTCGCCGCCTCCGGCACCAGGCCCAGGTCGACGAAGGGAAGGGAAAATCGCGCGCTCTCCTCGGCGATCACCAGGTCACAGTGGAGCAGCATCGTCGTCCCGATCCCCACCGCATTGCCCTGAACCGCGGCGACTAGCGGCACCCGATTGCGGGCGAGCGCGCGCAACAGCCGCCAGACGGGTATGTCGTCGGAAATCCGGGGCAGGGCCGCCAGGAAATCGTTGAGGTCGTTGCCGGCGGTGAAATCCTGGCTTTCGCCGGCGATGGTGATCAGGCGGATCGCCGGGTCGTCTGCGGCCGATTCCACCGCATCGGCAAGCGCCGAATACATGGCGACGGTAATCGCGTTGCGCCGCTCTGGCCGCGCAAGGATAATGGCGAGCAGGCCGTCTCGCCGCTCGGTCCGGACATGCTCGCTCATTCATTTCCCCCTCGAATCGGATGACTGTTTGTGTCGCACCCGCTATCCGGCGGCAAATATCCGGGGACTGAAATGAAGTTTTTCGCAGATACCGCCGAAATTTCCGAGATCCGGGAGCTTGCCGCCACAGGCCTTCTGGACGGCGTGACGACCAACCCGTCGCTGGTGCAAAAATCGGGACGGGAATTCCTCGATGTCGTCCGCGAGATCGCAGCCGTGGTCGACGGGCCGGTTTCGGCCGAAGTCGTAGCGCTCGATTACGAAGGGATGATGCGCGAGGCCGATGTGCTGCGCGGCATCGCCGACAATATCGCGATCAAGGTTCCGCTGACCGAAGCCGGGCTCAAGGCGTGCCGGGCGCTGACCGGCGACGGGACGATGGTCAACGTCACCTTGTGCTTCTCGGCCGCCCAGGCGCTGCTCGCGGCCAAGGCCGGGGCGACCTTCGTTTCGCCGTTCGTCGGCCGCCACGATGACGTCGGCTTCAGCGGCATGGAGCTGATCTCCGACATCCGCCTGATCTACGACAATTACGATTATCCGACCCAGATCCTGGTCGCTTCGGTGCGCAACCCGATGCACGTCGTCGAGGCGGCGAAAATCGGCGCCGACGTCATGACGGCTCCGCCCAAAATCATCCACCAGCTGTTCAAGCATCCGCTGACGGACGCGGGCCTCGCGGCCTTTCTCAAGGACTGGGAAGCAACCGGGCAAAAGATTTGAGCGCGGGCGTCCGGGGGACGGCCGCAGGCGAAAATCTCGTGCGCGCCGGCCTAGCTTCCGGGCGTGAACTTCACCGCCGCGGTCTTCACCGCCGGGACGGGCAGGCCCGACGGCCCGACCACCGGCGCGCCGCCGGCCCTGGCGAGCAGTTCCTTGCAGCCAAGCTCAATCAGCACCTTGGGCTGCTTGAGCGAGGAGGGATGCAGCGTGCACGAGGAAGCATTGCCCTGCGCATCGACGGCATAAGCGAGCTTGACCACCGGCGGCTCGACCGTTCCCGCGGGCAGCTTGTTGAGGCTCACTTCGAGGTCGGGTCCGCCCGCGGCCGGAAT
>DASTDZ010000062.1:0-30266 GCA_035710105.1 Sphingomicrobium sp.
AGACAATTTCACCTGGTGGGCACTCGGCGCGACCATCGCCGTCGAAGCGGGCCGGGCGTGGCGTCTCGGCCTGTCCGCCATCCTCGAGGAGAAGGATGGGATCAAATCCTATTGGGCGCTCGCCCATCCGCCGGGCGACAAGCCCGATTTCCACGCCCCCGATTGCTTCGCCGCGAAGCTCGCCTAGACAGTGCGGCGATGACGTCCGTGAAATTCGGGATCGACCGGCTGCTCGCAGAGCCGGAGCTCAGGAAACCGCTCGAGGGGCGCCGCGTGGCGCTGCTCGCGCATCCGGCCTCAGTGACCGAAGACCTCACTCACAGCCTCGACGCTCTGGCGGCTGCCGGAGTCAACCTCACCGCCGCCTTCGGACCGCAGCATGGACTGCGCGGCGACAAGCAGGACAATATGGTGGAATCGGAAGATTTCACCGACCCCGTCCATCAGATCCCGGTCTTCAGCCTTTACGGCGAGGTCCGCCGCCCGACCGGACAGATGCTGTCGACCTTCGACACGATCCTCGTCGACCTCCAGGACCTCGGCTGCCGGATTTATACCTTCATCACGACGCTGCTTTACGTGCTCGAGGCCGCGGCCGGGGCGGGCAAGAGCGTGGTCGTGCTCGACCGGCCAAATCCGGCCGGGCGACCGGTCGAAGGGCTGGCGCTGCGCGAAGGATGGGAAAGCTTCGTCGGCGCGGGGCCGATCCCGATGCGCCACGGCCTCACGCTTGGCGAGCTCGGCCAATGGTTCGTCGACCATTTCAAGCTCGACGTGGAATATCGGGTGATCGAGATGGATGGCTGGCGGCCGGACGAAGGGCCGGGTTTCGGCTGGCCCGACGACCGCATCTGGATCAACCCAAGCCCCAACGCGCCAAACCTCAACATGGCGCGCTGCTACGCGGGCACGGTCATGCTGGAAGGCACGACTTTGAGCGAGGGAAGGGGCACGACCCGCCCGCTTGAGCTGTTCGGAGCGCCGGACATCGAGCCCCACCGGCTAATCGAGGAGATGCGGCGGCTCGCGTCCGAATGGCTCGAAGGCTGCAAGCTGCGTGAAGTGCATTTCGAGCCGACCTTCCACAAACATGTCGGCAAGCTGTGCGCCGGTGTCCAGGTCCACGCCGAAGGGCGGTTCTACGAGCACCGCGCCTTCCGGCCCTGGCGGCTGCAGTCGCTCGCCTTCAAGGCGATCCGCCGGCTCTATCCCGACTATGAGCTTTGGCGCGACTTCCCTTACGAATATGCGTTCGGCAGGCTTCCGATCGACGTCATCAACGGCTCGCCTTTGCTCCGCGAATGGGTCGACTGCGATTCCACTCCGGACGACCTCGAAACCCTGACGATGCCGGACGAGCGGGACTGGGAAGAGCAACGCAAGCCGTATCTGCGCTACTGACGCGCGACTCGGAGGAGGGAACCGGAACCCCTCCGAGATCATTGAATCCGCGAAGTCAATTTCAAAAGTTCAGGTGTGGAAATGAACAAGCTGGCAGTGCTGCTGGCGGGTATGGGTGCGTTTGCGCTCGCGGTTCCGGCGGTTCCCGCCGCCGCCTCGATGGAAAGCTTCGAGGCGAGGGTCGCGGCGACGGGCGCTGCCGCTCTTGCCCGCGAGGACATGGTCGAGGTGTTCGGGCAGGACAATCTCGAACCGGGCAAATATCTGTGGCGCGACGTTCCCGAGACGGCCGGCGAAGAACGCGTAGTCATCAGCATCGGCGACCAGCGGGCCTATCTCTATCGCGGCAACGAATTGGTAGCGGTCGCGTCCGTTTCCACGGGCCGCGAAGGCCATCCGACCCCGCCGGGAATCTTCCAGGTGCTCGAGAAGAAGGAAATGCACCGGTCGCGCAAATACGACAACGCCCCGATGCCCTTCATGCAGCGGATCGACCAGTTCGGGATCGCGCTCCATGCCGGCCACAATCCCGGCGAGCCGGCATCGCATGGCTGCATCCGTCTTCCCGCCGCATTCGCGAAGAAGCTCTATTCCGTGACCGAGCTGGGAACGCCCGTGCTCATCGGCGCCTGATCGGAGAGGCGATCCAAACGGCTTGCCGCGCGGGCAGCACGGACTGTCGGCATGGGTGAGTCTTTCAGGTCACGCTTTCAAGAGCTTGGCGGCGATAGCGTTCGCTCATCCATTGTTAAGCGGGGGACGATTAGCTAATCCATCACCATGAGAACGGGGATCCTCTACGCCGCGCTCGCAGCGCTTTTGGCACAGCCGGGCATCGCGATCGCGAAGAAGCCGCAACCGGTTCCGGCAGCGCCGGCTCCGGCACCCTTGCCCTATCAGTCGGCCGGCCTGCCGACGTCGGGCCAGGTTCAGGCCTTTTACGCGAACTGGCGCTATTCGCCGATCTGGTTCAACGGCACTTCGGCCAAGCCTGCGGTCAACGATCTGGTCGCGATCCTGCAGCGCGCGCCGCTCGACGGCCTGTCGCCGGGTCCGCAATATGCGACCCAGGTCCAGGCCGCGCTGCAGCAGGCGGCGACGGGTTCGCCTGCGGCCATCGCCTTTGCCGAGCACACTTTGTCGGAAGCGCTAGTGCTTTACGCCCAGGTAATGAAGCGCCCGGGGGCGAGCTACATCTTCGCGTACCAGCACCTGCAGCCCAAGGCGCCCTCCGCCGAGCAGGTGCTTCGAACAGCCGCCGGAGCGCCCTCGCTTGAGCGCTACCTCAGCCAGCTCGCGAACCCGAATTCGATCTACACGTCGATCCGCGACGCGGCCTGGAGGCAGATGCAGGCGAGCGGCTCGACGAGCGCCGACCCGCGGGTGGTCGCCAATCTCGACCGCGCCCGGATCTTTCCGTCGAGCGGGCGTTTCGCGCTAGTCGACTCCGCGACCCAGCGCCTGATCCTGTACGAGAACGGCGTCGCAGTGGACCAGATGAAGGTGGTTGTCGGCGACCCGTGGGAGCTGAAGCTGCCGACGCCGATGATCGCAAGCATGATGTATTACGTAGTCCACAATCCCTATTGGAACGTGCCGCACCACTTGGTCCGAAAAATGGCAGCGAATCTCAGCACGGCGAGCTATCGCAAGGCTAAGGGCTACGAGATCATGTCCGATTGGACCGCCAATGCGACGCCTATCGATCCGGCGACGGTCGATTGGAAGGGAGTCAAGGAGGGTAAGGTCCTGATCCGCGTCCGGCAGAAGCCAAATGACGACGACAATTCGATGGGCAACATGAAATTCCCCTTCGACAACCCTGAGGGCATCTTCCTGCATGACACGCCGAAGCGGGAATATTTCAACCTCGCGGTTCGCGCCAAGAGCAACGGCTGCGTTCGTGTCGAGGATGCCCGCCGTTTCGCGCGCTGGCTGCTCCGGCAGGAGCCGGCTTCGCCTAGCGACGGCGCCGAGCAATTCCAGCAAATGCCTCAGGGCGTGCCGATTTACACGACCTATCTGACGGCACAGGTGACGAACGGCGAGCTCGCCTTCGTGAAGGACATTTACGGCTGGGATCCTGCGGCTCCTGCCGCAACGCAGGTCGCTGTCGGCCGCTAGCGGCTCGCGCCGGCGCAGTGCAGCGCCGGAATTGCTACGGGATCAGGGCTGGACTTCGCCGTATCGCGAAGCCGCGATGGCGTGCAGCTCGGCAAGCTCCTCGTGCCGCCGGCGCACATCCGGATCGCTCGCCGAGTCCGCCATTTCGCGGCACTGTTGCTCGCGCGCTCGATGATAGGATTCGTGCTCACTCACGGCCGGTCTCCATGCCCCTCAGGCGGCAGCGGCAAGCTGTCAGTGACGTCGTGCCTCGACGGTAAAAGGACGTCAGTCCGGTTTCTCTAGCATGATGATCGGCGCCTTACCGAATCCGGCAGTTTTCCGCCGGATTCGGGAGGATCAGGATCAGGCTCCTCAGCTTTCTGCCCGCTCCATCGTGGTCAGCTCGGGCGGCGGCAGGTCGCCGCTCTCGGTCTGCTTCAGGAGGTCGGCCTTGCGCGCGGCAAGCAGCTCGCCAAGCGAGTCCATGTCGAGCCCGGCCTTGCGCGCCTGGGAGAAGAGGCCTTCGAGGCGCTTCTCCTCCTCCTCGACATGGTGCTCGATCTCTTCCTTCAGCACCTTCACCTTGGCCTCGTAATATTCGTCGCTCGGTTTGCCGGCCTCGATTTCGGCGATCAGCAGCTTGGCCGCGTCGTGCTCGACATAGGCTTCCTTGAGCAGCTCTTCCTCGACCTTGCCTTCGCAGGCCGGGTAAAAGATTTCCTCCTCGATGGTCGCGTGAACCGTCAGTTGCCGGCAAATCTCGCGCGCCAGGTGCTGCTTGCGGCCTTCGCCGCTTGCCTTCTCGAACTTGGCGAACAGGTCTTCGACTTCGCGATGATCCGCCTTCAAAAGCGCGATCGCGTCCTGGTTGGTATCGGCCATAAGAACTCTCCTGCTGATCGGAAGGGGGAAACCGATTGCGGGCGCAGGATGTTCCTGTCCGGCAATGAAAACCGAAGACGTCAAAAGATATGCGGGCCTGGACTGGAGGGCGATCGGCTATTTGACTTCGATCGTCAGTGTCTTTTTCCTTGGAATTGTTGCCTGGCCGGCACCATACGATCCCTGGTGGGTGCTTCCTGCGCTGATCGCCGGTATGGCGTTGTCGGTGCTCGGAATGGGCTTCCGCTATCTTGCGCATATCCAGGAGAAGAAGGAAATCGCACGGGCGGGTGGGCATCCGAAGCGGCGATAGTCTCGCCACGGGATGCACCCAGCGAAAAAAGGAAGGCAGCCAATGGCGAAGAAAGTTCAAGGCAAGCGGTCTACCGCAACCCGCCGGAGCCGCGCGAAGCCGGCGGCTGCGGCCCGGCCAACAAAGGCGCGCAAGGCGTCGGGCGCGAGAAAGACGGGCGCAAGGGCTGGCGGCACGAAAGCGCGCGCGGCAGGCGCGCAATCGAGCAAGAGCGCTGCGGACGCGCTCGCCGCGCTCATCGAAAGCCCGCTGGTCGCGGACGTGCTCGCAGCGGGAGCGGCGGCAGCGCTTGCGGTGATCGCTCAGCGCGGGCTGAGCCGGCGAAGCGAAGGCGGAACCAAGGCGGCGCTCAAGGGGGCCGCCAAGGCCGCAGCCGCGGCGATGGGCGCCCGGATCGCCGAGGAGATCGACGAGATCATGCAGAGCGCGAAGGAGTCGAAGCGCAAAGGAGCGTGATGCGGGCGCGGCCGACATCGCGCTCGGTAACGACCGGGCAACCCTGCGGATCGAAGGCGCTTCGGCGCTCGGTCTCGATCGCGATCCACGTGCCTGGAGCCACCCAGCCGGCTGCGAGGATTTCGCGGAGCGCCTGGCTTCCGGACTCCGGTCCGTAAGGCGGGTCGGCGAACACGAGGTCGAAGACTTCACCCGCCGGAAGACTCTGCGCGGACCTTGGCAATATCCGCGCGCGCTCGCCGGCGCCGAGAGCCTGGGCATTGGCGCGGATCGCGGCCAGCGCCTTGGCGTCCTGCTCGACGAAAGTTGCGATCGCCGCTCCCCGCGACAGCGCCTCGAAGCCGAGCGCGCCACTGCCGGCGTAGAGGTCGGCGACCCGCAGGCCCTCGAACGATCCCAGGCGGCTGGCCAGCATCGAGAATAAGGTTTCGCGGACCCGGTCACCGGTCGGTCGCGTGGCCGTTCCTTCGGGAGCCACCAGTTTTCGTCCCCGCCATTCGCCGGCTATGATTCTCATCTGAGGGTCGAGCGAAACGAATCGAGCTCGCCGCGCGGCACTTCCTCGACCTCGCCCGGCTCGAGCCTCCCGAGGCCGAGCGGGCCGTAGGCGGTCCGGATCAGTCGCGACACCTTGAGGCCCAGGTGCTCCAGCACCCGCCGGACCTCGCGGTTCTTGCCCTCCCTGAGTTTCAGCTCGATCCAGGAATTGCGCCCGGTGCGGCGCTCCAGGTTGGCGATGATTGGCCCGTAATGGATGCCCTCGACAGTGAGTCCCTCGGCCAGCTGGTCGAGTTGCGCCTGCGTCACCTGGCCGAAGGCGCGGGCGCGATAGGTGCGCTCGACTCCGCTGCTCGGAAGCTCGAGCTTGCGTTTGAGCTCGCCGTCGTTGGTCAGCAGAAGCAGCCCTTCGGTCATGAAATCGAGACGGCCGACCGGGACCAGCCGGGGGAGACCCGCGGGCAGCCGGTCGTAAATCGTCGCGCGTCCCTTCGGGTCGTTCGCTGCTGTCAGCGTGGCCTGCGGCTTGTAGAACCGGAAGAGGCGTGCGCGCTCCGGCGGCCGAACGGGCTTGCTGTCCACCGTCACGCCCTGCAGGCTGATCAGAATCGTCGCGGGCGTGGTGACGGTCTCGCCATCGATGGCGACCCGGCCGTCGGCAATCATCCGCTCGACCTCGCGCCGGGAGGCAATGCCGGCGCGCGCCAGCAGCTTGGCGATCCGCTGTGGCTCGCCCGGGCCTCGGCTCGGCGCCGGGCCGCGTCCGCCCGCCGCGCGGCGCGATCTGGGCGGCACAGGATGGCGCTTCATTCGTTCCGGTGGCAAAGCGAAGTTCCTGTGTGTGGGGGCCCGATGCTGTTCGGCAAGCGCAAGCGTATCGTCAAGCGCATCCTGATAGTCGAGGATGAACCGCTGACCGCGTTCGACAATGAAGTGATGCTCGCCGACCTTGGCTACGATGTCGTCGCCACGCTCGACAGCTTCGAGCAGGCGATCGAGCTCATCGACCGCGAGGATGTCGACCTGGTGCTGAGCGACGTCAGGTTGACCGGCGAGAAGAGCGGCCTCGACCTTGCCCGCGTCGCGAAGGAGCGGGGAATCCCGGTGCTGTTTTCGACCGGGCACAAGATTCCGCCGGCCGGCAAGGCGGTCGCCATCGGCTGTCTGACCAAACCCTATACGGAGCGGCAGCTGCGCAACGCGCTGGAGGCCGTCGACTGTCTGCTCGCCGGCGAAAAGGTCAAGCCGGGCAAGGGGGTCGAGCTTTATCCCACCGGGGACGGCTAAAGCGCCGAGGCCACGCGGGCGTGGAAATCGGCGATTCCGCTTTCCAGCGTTCCGAGAGTCACCGTCTCGACCAGCCCGGAATCCAGTCCTCGCTGGCACAAAGCGGCGGCCCGGAAATCCTCGCTTGCGAAGGTGCCCTCGTCGAGCAGCTCCCAGCTTTTGCGCCAGTGCGATTCCGCCTCGTTCGTCGCCGGCGGCTCCGGGATCAGCATGAAGTCCTCGACCAGCGACGCGCCGACCGACTGCGGCATGACGACCAGCAGGTTGATGTAGTCGGGGCTGACCACCAGGATCGCCGAAGGAAAGAGGAAATAGGTGTAGGTCACGGCGCGCCGTAGCTGCGCCCAATCGTCGCGGTCGATCGCCGCCAGATAGTCGGATCGGCCGACCGCCGCGCGCTGGTGCGGGCCGATCATGTCGGCGGCGGTGATCCCGTCGGCGAAGAAATTGGCGATAATCGAGGCGTGGAGCCGCTGTACGTGATAGCTTTCGAGGAAGGCGTCGATCAGCAGCTTCCAGTTCGCCGCAACTTCGTGAATGCGCCTTTTGTAGAGGTGCATGCCGGACATTCCGAACGCGTCGAAATCGGCGGTGAGCGCATGCGCTCCAGCGAAGTCCGAAGTCTCGCCGCGAGTGAACCAGATCAGGCCCCCGGTCTCCGTCGACTGGAAATGGACAAGGCTCTTTTCGCGCTTGTCGAGACCGGGAAAGCAATCCGATCTCGGGACTCCCCTCAGCGTTCCGTCAGGCCCGTAGGTCCACGCGTGGTACGGGCAGGCGATGCCCTTCGCAGGCACCACTTCGTCGCTTTCAATGAGGCGCGTGCCGCGGTGGCGGCAGACGTTTGCCATCACATGGACGGCTCCTTGGGAGTCGCGGGAAATGATCAGCGGAACGCCGAACCCGTCATGGGCGACCGCCAGCTTGCTGCCGGGCAAGAGCGCCGAAGGCGCGAGCACCAGCGGAAGCTTGCCGAACAGTTCGCGCTTCTCCGCCTCGAACCGTCCGACGTCGGTGTAGAGCGAAGCGGGGAGCTCCAGCATCCGCTCTCCGAGCGCGGCTTCGCCGCGCGCGAGCGCGTCGGCCAGGGCCCGCTGCCCCGGGCTCGGGCGGAGCGATGTCGTCGCCGCGTCCATCGCAGCTTGGTGCGCCCAAGCCGGGACATGTGCAAGACCGCGCGCTCACCCCCTGTTCAGCCGCGCGCGGCCTGATAAGCATTGACCATCAGCAGGAGAGGGGCAGCCATGGCAACGGCAAGCGCAACGGTCGAACGCAAGGGATTTGTCGTAACGCTCGCGCCCTATTTCCGGCCGATGCCGTTCGTAGCTTTCCTGCTCGGCATTTCGAGCGGTTTCCCGTTGACGCTTCTGCTCGCGACCATGACCTATTGGTTGTCGAAGGTCGGGATCGAGAAATCGACGATCGGCTTCGCCATCGGCCTAACCACGCCTTACACGCTCAAGTTCCTGTGGGCGCCGCTGGTCGACAAGCTGCCGCTGCCGGTGCTGACCAAGATGTTCGGCCAGCGCCGCGCCTGGCTGTTCCTTACCCAGGCGCTGCTGTTCGCCTCGCTGTGGCAGCTGGGCGGAAGCGACCCCGCCAACCATCTCGGCATTTTCGCACTTTGGGCGATCGTCGTCGCCTTCCTGTCGGCGACTCAGGACATCGTGATCGACGCCTACCGGATCGAAATCCTGTCCGACGAGGAGCTGCCTTACGGAACGGCGATGAACCAGTTCGGCTACCGGACCGGGAACCTGATCGCCGGAGCCGGGACGATCTATCTCGCCTCGACCGAAGGCGCGGGGCTGGGCTGGGCTGTTGCCTATGGCCTGACGGGATTGAGCGTGCTTCCGGCCGTGATCGCGGCGCTGTTCGCGGGGCCGGGCCGCTATGTCGAACGCCATATGCGCAAGGCCGGGCAGAGCTTCGGCTCCTGGCTCCGCGAGACAGTGTGGAACCCGTTCCGCGAGTTCTTGACCCGCCACGGCGCCTTCCTGATTCTCGCTTTCGTCCTGCTCTACAAGATCGGCGATGCCATGGGGCAGGGAATGCTCGGGCCGATGATCAACGAGCTCGGCTTTTCCGACACCGAATATATCGCGGTGAACAAGCTGGTCGGCTTCTGGGCGCTGATCGTCGGCTCGGCCATCGGCGCGCCGTTCATCGCCTGGCTTGGTATGGGCCGCGCGCTGTTCATTTCCGGACTGATGATGATGCTTTCGAACGGCCTCTTCGCGGTGCTCGCTGCGACCGGGAAATCGAACCTGATGCTCGCGCTCGCCGTCGGCACGGAAAATCTGACGAGCGGGATCGGGCTCACGGTGTTCGTCACCTATCTCTCGGGCCTTTCGAGCCTCGCCTATACGGCGACCCAGTTTGCCCTGCTCTCGTCCTTTGCCGCTGTCGGCCGCACCTGGCTCTCGACCCCCGCGGGAATCGCCGCCGAGGAATTCGGCTGGACCGGCTTCTGGCTGTTCACGATCGTCGCCGCGATCCCCGGGATGCTGCTGCTGTGGATCATGTGGAGCAAGGGATTCGTCGTCGAGACAGTGCGACAGCCGGGCACCGAGGATGACGATGAGATCACCGCCGAGGGCAAGCTGAAGCCCAGCTAGTAAGGCACTTCCCCGTTCGCCTCCAGCGCGTCGCCCGCCAGGTAGAGCGAGCCGAAAAGGAGCACCCGCGACGGCAGCGCAACCCGCCCAAGCGCCTGCTCAATGCCCGCATTGGCGGTCGCACGAAAGCCGAGACTCGAAGCGAGCGCCGCCAGCTCGTCCGGCGGTCGATGTTCGTGGTCCGGGATCGGCAGCGTATGAACCTCTTCGGCAAGGCCGGCGAAGGGCTGGAGCATTGCCTTCGGATCCTTGCTCGACAGGCTTGCGAACAGGATGACGAGCGGGAGGCCGTCGCCGCCTAAGGCGCGCCGCGCGTGATCGGCCACGAGCCGCGCAGCCGCGCCATTATGGCCGCCGTCGATCCACAGCTCGCTCCCCTTCGGAAGCCGCCTTGTCAGAGGTCCGGCGCCCAGCTTCTGCAGCCGTGCGGGCCATTGCGCCGAGCGGATTCCGTCGGCCATCGCCGCTTCCGGAATTGCGAACCGGTCCTGATGGCGGAGCATGGCGACGGCGAGCGCCGCATTGTCGGCCTGGTGGCGCCCGGCCAGTCTGGGAAGCGGCAGCTTCAGCGCTCCGTGGCGATCGCGGTAGCGAATCGAATCGCGGATGATTCGCGACTGCCATAAGGCGCCGCGGCCGATCCAGGGCGCGCCCACCCGTTCGGCGACCTCGAGAATCTGCCGCGCCGCCTGGGGCGGATAGCGTTGGGTGACGAGCGGCACTCCGCACTTGGCGATCGCGGCCTTTTCGGCGGCAATCTTTGCGAGCGTCCGGCCGAGCCACTGGCGGTGGTCGAGGCCGAGACCGGCAATTCCGCAGACCAAGGGAGTGTCGATGACGTTGGTCGCATCGAGCCGGCCGCCGAGCCCGACCTCGACGACGCAGGCGTCGGCCGGCCCGCGCGCGAACGCGAGGAAGGCGGCCGCGGTCGTCACTTCGAAGAAGCTCGGTTCGATTCCCTCGCTCGAATCGAGCACTTCGGAGAGGAGCGCTGCGAGTGCTTCGTCTTCGATCAATTTGCCGGCCAGGCGGATGCGCTCGTTGAAGCGCACGAGGTGCGGGCTCGTGAACAGGTGGACCTTAAGTCCTGCAGCCTCGAGGATCGCGCGCAGGAAGGCACAGGCCGATCCCTTGCCGTTGGTCCCGGCGACATGGAAGACGGGCGGGAGGCGGTCCTGCGGCTTGCCGAGGCGGTCGAGAAGCCTCGTAATCCGGTCGAGCCCGAGCCGGTCGCCGCCCGGCGAAAGGGTCGCGAGCCGGTCGAGCTGGGCCTGGACGGCGGGATCTGAGGAGCGGGCGAAATCCATGACTCCTCCCTATCGCGAAGCGATGGGGATGGTGGAGGGGTCCGGCGCCATCTTACCCCTCCACCAGCTTCGCTGGTCCCCCTCCCCACGAGCCGTGCTCGTGGGGAGGAGCTTAGGTTCACGCCGCCTTCTTCTCCGGCTTGGACGGCATCAGATAGCCGATGAGCCTGATCAGCGTGTCCCTTATCTGCTGGCGCGGCACGACCATGTCGACCATGCCGTGCTCGAGCAGATATTCGGCGCGCTGGAAGCCTTCCGGAAGTTTCTCGCGGATGGTTTGTTCGATCACCCGCTGGCCGGCAAAGCCGATCAATGCGCCCGGCTCGGCGATGTGAATGTCGCCGAGCATCGCGTAGGATGCCGTTACTCCGCCCGTCGTCGGGTCGGTCAGAACAACGATGTAGGGCAGGCCCGCTTCCTTGAGCTCGGCGACGGCGACGGTAGTGCGCGGTAGCTGCATCAGCGACAGCACCGCCTCCTGCATGCGGGCCCCGCCCGAAGCAGTGAAGATGATGTACGGCACCTTGTCGGCAATCGCCGCCCTGACGCCGTTGATGAAGGTGGTTCCAAGCGCGACCCCCATCGATCCGCCCATGAAGGCGAAGTCCTGGACTCCGACGACGGCGCGCTGTCCGCCGATCGTCCCGCGCGCGTTGACCAGCGCGTCGCGCTGCCCGGTCTTGGAGCGCGCCTCCTTGAGCCGGTCCGTATAGCGCTTGGTGTCGCGGAACTTGAGCGGATCCTCGCGCACCTCGGGGGCGGGCAGGACCTCATAGTCGCCCTCGTCGAACAGATATTCGAACCGGTGCCTGGGCCCGATTCGGTCGTGGAAGTCGCAGCGCGGGCAGACCCGCAGATTGTCCTCCCATTCCTTGAGGAAGACCATCGTCCCGCACTTGACGCACTTGTGCCACAAGGTGTCGGTGGTCTGGCGCTTGGGAAGGAACGGGATCCCGCTCTTGACGCGGCTCAGCCAGCTCATTGCATCCTCATCGGGTCTGGGTTCGCGCCGCGACTAGGCCCAAGCGCCCGCGCTTGTCCACATTCCTCAAAGGGTGCCGGCGATCGCCTTGAGCGCGGCGACGGGATCGTCGGCGCCGGTGACCGGTCGCCCGATCACCAGGATCGAGGCGCCGTCGTCGAGCGCCGCACGCGGCGTGACCACCCGTTTCTGGTCGGCGAGGCCGGCTCCCGGAGGCCGCACCCCAGGCACGACGAAAAAGCCGTGCGGCCAGGCGCGCTTTGCCGCCTTCACCTCCTCGCCCGAGCAGACGATCCCGTCGAGCCCGGATTCGCGTGCGAGCGCCGCCAGCCGCTCGACCTGCTCGGCGGGCTTTCCAGCAACGCCCGTCGCGGCCAGGTCCTCGCGGTCGAGGCTGGTGAGCACCGTCACGGCCACGACCTTTGTCTTTTCCGGCGCGGCGGCCTTTGCTTCCTCCATCATCGCTCGGCCGCCGGCCGCGTGCACCGTGAGGATCGCCGGCTCAAGCGGGCGGAGCGCGGCGATGGCCTTGGCGACGGTGTTCGGGATGTCATGGAGCTTCAAGTCGAGGAATACGGGCACGCCCAGCGCGGCAATGTCATGGACCCCCGCAGGCCCGTTGGCGCAAAAGAACTCGAGGCCGAGCTTGACGCCTCCGGCGAGCGGCTTGACCGCCTTGGCGAGCTTGTGGGCGCGCTCGAGCTCGGGCGTGTCGATTGCAACGAAGATCGATCTCATTCGTCAGGCTCGGCAGACTGAAGCGGTGTCGGCACCGGCTGGCGCTGCGGCGGGGAGACGCGGTTGTGAAGCCGCCACAGCCTCGCCCGGTAGATCAGCAGCGTCGGAAGGAAGCCAAGGAGGAAGACGAGTGTCAGCAGAACCGGGATTTTCACGTCCGCCTGGATATTCCCCCAAAGGTCGATCGTGACGTCCCGCCAGTTCTTGTAGGCGAACAGGGTGACGATGACTGCGACGACGATCCAGAAAAGGGTCTTCAAAAAGCGCAATGGATCCTCCCGCGCGTGGGCCTTAAGCGAGCGGCGGCGGGAAGGCCAGCAGTTCTCCGGAAAGCATTCGTCGCGCCCATGCTTCGCTTCACCGCAGCCGGGGATTCGCGCTGTTGAGCGGCGAATCGCAAGCGGCAACATCTGGCGCGGGGAGTGGGATCGTTGAGAACATCGTACAAAGTCGCAATCGGGGCCGGGGCTCTGCTTCTCGGCTCGGCGCTGGTTGCGACGAGACCGAGCGCGGACAATGCAAACCGCGCCCAGCTTGCGGGAGCAAGCCTGAGGCTGGCCGCGGTCGACCCCGCGGCGCGACAGTCGGTGGACTACCAGGCGCTCGATTCGCGGTTGCAGCGGCTGATGCAGCGCCCGAACATGGTCGGGCTGGCAGTCGGAATCGTCGAAAACGGGCGGATCACCTTTCTCAAGGGTTATGGCGAAACCCTCTCCGGCTCGGGCGAACCGGTGACTCCGGAAACGGTATTTCGCTGGGCGTCGGTCTCCAAGGGCGTCGCGTCAACGATGGTTGCCAAGCTCGCCGAGCAGGGCAAGGTGGACCTGTCGGCACCGGTCGCGAAGTATAGCAAGACGCTGAAGCTTCCCGGCGGGGCCGAGCATCGGGCGACGGTCTCCGACCTGCTGAGCCACCGGGTCGGGCTTTACCGCAACGCCTATGACAACAAGCTCGAGGAAGGAGGCGATCCGAGGCTGCTGCGGATGCAGCTCGCCCAGCTCAACCTCATCTGCCAGCCGGGGACGTGCTGGAGCTACGGCAATGTCGCCTATGACGCCACCTCCGAGATCGTCGAGCGCGAGACTCGCCAGCCATACGAGATCGCGCTCAGGCAGAATCTGTTCGACCCCCTCGGAATGTCGAGCGCCAGCGCCAGCCGCGAAGGGTTGACCGGTTCGAAGAGCTGGGCCCGGCCGCACAATGCCGGGCGGCGTGAGATCGAGCTCACCGACACTTATTACCGAGTGCCCGCTGCTGGCGGAGTCAACAGCAACATCAAGGACCTAGCGGTCTGGATGCTCGCCCAGATGGGACAGATGCCGCAGGTCATATCGCCCAACGTCCTCGGGGCGATCCACGCGCCGCTGGTGAAGACTCCAGGCGAGCGCGGCCGGCTTCGCAAGTTCCTCGAGCGGCTCGGCACTGCCTGGTACGGCTACGGCTGGCGAAGCTACGATTATGCGGGGCACCGGATCGTCGGCCACCGCGGCGGGGTCAACGGCTACCGCTCGCTTATCCTGTTCGACCCCGAAAAGAAGAGTGGCGTCGTCGCCTTGTGGAACAGCAGCACGAGCCAGCCGGGCGGCCTCGAGTTCGAAGTCATGGACATGCTCTACGGCCTGCCGTTCCGCGACTGGCTCGAGATCGACAAGTCGGGCGCGCCGGTGCGGATCGCGGAAGACCAGCAGGCGAACGATACCGGCAACGGCTCGCGCTAAAAGCGCGCCTAGCGAACGTATATCGCCGTCGTCATCCCGAATTGCGTGTGCAGGAAATGCCCGCAGTGTACGCGATAGGTGCCGCGAGCCGGGACGAGTGTGACGGACGCGCTCGCGCCGCCCTTCAGCTCGATTGCGCCTTCGGGGGCGGCCCCCTTCAATATCTTCGAGGCGGCGAAGAATTGCGGCGCCTTGAACTCGTGGCCCTTCGACGAGCGGTTGGTGAACGTCATCGTCACCGGCTGGCCCGCGGTCAAAACGATCGGGTTGGGCACATAGCCGTAGCTGTAAAGGCTGATAGGAACGACGGCCTGAGGCTGGCTGGCGGACGCCGGAATCGCCATCGCAATGGCCGCGGCCGCGAGGAAGTGGACGGGCTTCATCGGAGGTTCTCCTTTCTCGGGGAGACGCCGCCGAGATAGCCCAGAACAGGCCGGAGTAGAAACGGACGGCCGCCGCTTCGGACAGCCGCCCGCCGGATTAAAAGCCCTAGGATTGGGCTTC
Organism: Sphingomicrobium sp.; assembly: GCA_035710105.1. GTDB lineage: Bacteria > Pseudomonadota > Alphaproteobacteria > Sphingomonadales > Sphingomonadaceae > Sphingomicrobium. The sequence continues at coordinate 14,811 of DASTDZ010000062.1, forward strand.
CATGCCGTGCTTGATCTGGCTCATCTGGTCATGGCCCGAACGCACCGACTGGTAGACTCGTTCGACCACCTGGCGCGATTCTCCCGACAGGTCGCCGCTGTTGAGCGCGGCTTCGAACTTCTCCTTGAGATAATCCTCGCCGGCTTCGACCGAGTTGATGATCCGCTGATCGTCGCGGCCGGTAATGGCGGCCTTTAGGTCGAGCCAGGCCTGGTGGGTCTTGCCGAGGAACGAGCCGTCGTCGGGCGGCGTGCCGCCGAGCCTGCTGATCTCGGAGCGGAGGTCTTGAAGCACTTTGGAGCGCTCGCTCGCGCGCTTGCGGAAGATTTCCTGGAAGCGCGGATTGTCGCTGTTCTTCGCCGCGTCCTCATAGCCGTTGATGCTGTCGATCAGCGTGGTCGCGAGCGTCTCGAGAATCCCGGCGTCTTTTGCCTGATGCATTGCATTTCTCCATTTCCTGGGTGTCGCCTGTACAAACGCTCGAAACACCCGGGCGATGCGGAGAGCGGGCGGGTTCGTCGGGCTATGATCGCGCTTTAGCCGCAGCTCGTCCCATCTCCGTCCGGCCAAGCGTCGGCTGGCCCGCAGCCTAGCGGTGGGACGAATGCCGCGATAAGCCCGCAGCCGAGTGTAAGCTGCGGGAAAGTCGCGAATGAGCATGCAAGCCGAGGAAGCCGCCGCCCGCCCGGTCAGCGGCACGCGGCCCTATCTGGTGGTAGCGGCGCTTGTCGCCGGCCTGCTGCTGGGCGTCCTTGCCCGCGGCCTGCCGCCCGAAGCGGGAGCGCCCTGGGTCGAGGGCGCCACGATTGTCGGCCAGCTGTGGCTCAATGCGCTCAAGATGACGGTGATCCCGCTGGTCGTCGCGTTGCTCGTCACCGGCATCGCCCAAGGGGCGGAAGCGGCGAGGGCGGGGCGCATCGCCGCCCGGACCGTCGCCTGGATCGTGGCGGTCTGCACGCTCTCGGCGATCTTCGGAATGGCCGCGATGCTCGGGCTCGTTTCCGCTTTCCCGCTGCCGGCCGAAGCCGCGGGGGCGCTTCGCGCCGGCCTGGCCGGCCTGGCGCCGCCGCCCGGCAATGCGATGCCGACGCTGAGCGATTTCTTTCAGGGCGTGATCCCGTCGAACGTGATCGCTTCGGCGAGCAACGACGACGTCCTTCCGCTCGTCGTCTTCACCATCCTGTTTGCGCTTGCCGCGTCGCGCATCGATCCGGCGAGGCGAAAGGCGCTGGTCGGCCTGTTCGAAGCCATCGCCGACGCGCTTCTGCTCGTCATCGCCTGGGTGCTGTGGCTCGCGCCATTAGGGGTGCTTGCGCTCGCTTTCACGGTCGGCGCCGCCGCCGGGGGCGCGGCCTTCGCGGGCCTGGCCCATTATATCGTTCTGGTCTCGGTGGTTGGCCTGTTCGTCTCCTTTGCCGCCTATCCGATCGCGATCGGTGCGGGGCGGGTTCCGGCCGGGCGATTCACCCGCGCGATGTTCGCTCCGCAGAGCGTCGCCGTCTCCACGCGCTCGTCGCTCGCCTCGCTTCCGGCGATGCTCGCTTCGGCGCGGGTGATTGGGATCCGCGACGAAGTCGCCGACGTGTCGCTTCCGATCGCGGTCGCTCTGTTCCGGGCGACCGGGCCGGCGATGAACGTCGCGGTCGCCGTCTATGTCGCGCACTGGCTCGGCTACGAGCCTACGCTTGGCCAGATCCTCGCGGCGACGGCGGTTGGCGCGGTGATGAGCTATGCGGCGATCAGCCTACCGGGCGAGATCACCTTCATCAGCTCGATCGCCCCGATTGCCATGGCGCTGGGCGTGCCGATCGCCCCGCTGGTGCTGCTCGTGGCGGTCGAGATGGTGCCCGACATCGTCCGCACGCTCGGCAATGTCACCATGGACGTGGCGGTCACCGCGGCCGTCGACCGGGGCGAAAACGTCAAGGAAAAATGAACGCCCGATGACCGTCGTTCGTCGATTGGGCGGCTGACAGACGCGGCTTGTCGGAGCGCCGAATCCGGCCGCCAGAGCGTCGATCACCGCGCGACTTGGACTCGCCGAAGCGTCATCACCAAGGTGCGACGCGGGGCTCTTCCCCAGCAAACCCCCAACGGTCCCGCGTCGCCACAGAAGGAGACGCGAAATGCTGAAGTTCTTTCCCGCGTTCGCCGCAATGCTAGTGGCCTCGGCGCTCGTTATCCCGACGGTCAGCCAGGCGGCGCAAACCAACTCCGTCCTCGTGTCCTATGCCGACCTAAACCTCGCCGCCGAGCCGGGCGTCCGTGCCTTGGAGCGGCGGATCGCAACGGCTGCCCGAACGGTTTGCGAGATCGAAGATTCCCGCGAGCTCGAGCTTGCCCGAGCGACCGCGAACTGCCGGGACGAGGCGGTCGCCGGCGCACAGCCGGCATTCAACGCCGCATTGGCGGCCGCGCGCAACCCGTCGGTGACGGTGCTCGACGCCTCCATCGCGATCGTTGGGAAATGAGCGACCAAACGGCCGCCGCGCGCCAGTGCGGCGCGCGGCGCGCTTTCTCCATCTAGCGTCCGGCGATTGCTCGGACCCGGTCGGTATAAAGCCGTCCGACCGGCTGCTCCGTCCCGTCGGCCAGCCTTGCGATCCATCTGCCCGACGGGTTGCGGCTGAACCCGCTGATGAAATCCTTGCGCACGATCGCCGAGCGGTGGAGCCGCACGAACTGCGCCGGGTCCAGCCCTTCCTCGAGCGCCGTCATCGAATGGTGGATGAGCCAGCTCCTGCGGCCGACGTGAAGGCGCATATAGTCGCGCTCGGCCGAGACGCGGTCGATGTCGCGGGCAGCGATCCGGACCAGCCCGGACAGGTCCGATGCCCAGAATTCGTCGATCCATTGCGACGGCGCGGCGGCTTCGGAAGGCGGCGCCCGGCGGTGGTCGAGATAATCGCGGCCCCGGTCGAGCGCGCGTTGCAGCCGGATCGGATCGACCGGCTTCATCAGATAATCGACGGCCGCGACTTCGAAGGCGGCGACCGCGAACTGGTCGAAGGCGGTCACGAACACCACCGCCGGGGGCGGGCTCTGGCCGGCGAGCGCCCGGGCGACGTCGATCCCGTCAAGGCCGGGCATGGCGATGTCGAGCAAAACGAGGTCGGGCGACAGCGCCTCGGCCATGCTGATTGCCGAATCTCCATCGCTCGCGGTTCCGACCAGGGTCGCGCCGTCGGCACGGGCCAGCAGCAGCTGGAGCCGCTCAGCTGCGAGCGGCTCATCGTCGGCGATGAGCACGCGAAGCGGCCTCGGCTCGTCTTCCGCCTCAGTCAACTTTCTGCACCGGCATGGTTAGCGTGACCTTGTAGCCGCCTCCGGTCATCGGCCCGAAGCGGCAGTCGGCCTTGCTGCCGAAGCGCGTTTCGAGCCGCTGGACCACGTTGGAAAGGCCAAGCCCCGTGCCCTCGTGGGTCGCGGCCGGAAGCTCGTTCTTTTTCCCGTTGATAAGCCGGTTGATGACGCTGATCGCCATGCGTCCGTCCGGCAGCAGTTCGCACTGGATCAGAATCAGAACCTTATGGCGGGTCTTGGACACGCCATATTTGATCGCGTTTTCAACGATCGGCTGCAGGATCAGCGCCGGAAGCCGCGCCGACTGGAGCTGCTCGGGGACGTCGATTTCCACCTGCAGGCGATCCGGGAAACGGGTCTTCTCGATTTCCAGGTAGAGCCGCTGGAGGTCGATCTCCTGGGCCAGGGAAATATCGGCCGCCGGGTCGAGCGACAGGCTCGAGCGGAAAAAGGTCGACAGCGCCATTAGCATGTTTTCGGCGCGGTCGGTGCGTCCGGTCATCACCAGCGACGACAAGGAATTCAGCGTGTTGAACAGGAAGTGCGGGTTGACCTGGTAACGCAGTGCCCGGAGTTGCGCCGCCTGCGCGGCGCTTTCGGCGACCGCCGCGCGCTTCTGCGCGTTCAGCGCCTGCGCCTGCGCCTGCATGGCGATGTAATAGGCGCTCCAGGCCATGAAGAAGAATAGCCAGATCACCATCGTGTCCAGCGCGATCCGGAACTGGATCCAGGGGTCGAGCGCGCCGATCTTGGGCCAGGTCACGGTCAGCGGCGCGTGGCCGTCCCGCTCGATCACGGTCTTCATTCCGAGCTCGGTGATCCGGTAACCCTCGCTCGAGACGAAGCGCACCTCCTCCTGCGGCTTTTCCTGATATTTGTCGGCCAGCATCACGATGCCTGCCATCGACATGGCCGCGGCGACGCTCGCGGCCGCGGCGATGATGACCCTTCGCTTCAGCGACGCCTGGCGGGCGAAGAAGACGAGTGTCGCATAGATGAAGAAGGTAAGGAGGATTCCGACCGACACCGTCAGAAGCCGGTTCTCCATGATCGTCGCCGGGTCCCTGGCTAGTGCGGCGCGAAGCACGACCGTGAGCGCATAGAACAGCCAGAAGCCGAGGATCGACTTCACGGCGAGCGGCCAGTCGGAGAACTGTTTCTCCCGCAACGGGTGCTGGAGCGGTTTCATCATCGGACGGTTGCATACTCTTGCGCCGCCGCGCGTGCCACCGGCCGGCAAGGTGTTCGCAGAAAGCTTTCTGCCGCCGGTCGAAAGCCGTAGCGGAACGCGCGCTCTTCCCCGGTCGTTGGGGCCACGGAGCTATGGGAGCATCGTGCATTGACACAGGACAAGGACAAGAACGGCCGCCCGCCGCCGGTGACCGAGCAGCGCAACCCCGAGCCGGAGCTCGAGGAGAAGCTTCGCAGGAACCCGGACGACCCGGACGCGAGGGTCGACGTCGGAAGCGACCAGTCGATGGACGCGTCCGACCCGCCAGCCGCCGTCCAACCCGATTCGAGGGAGCCAGTCCCGTCGTCCGGATTCGAGGAAGACGACGAGTCGTAATCGTGACGGCTACGTTTCAATCGCGTTGCAGATAATCAACACCTCGCGGCCGTATGGTGGCGCAGTGAAAGATTAACATTGCCAGCCCGCCCGCCCTCTGATTCAATGCTTAACGGGGGTGGGACAAGTGGTTAAGTATTACGCAACCATACAAGCCGCATGATCCCGCTGATGGGTAAGGAGTCGGGGTCATGATCACGAGGACCAGCCAGCCGGCCAACGGCGCGTTGCTGCTCTCGGAAATGAAGGAATTCGCGAGCTTTCCGAAAGCGACGCAGCGTTACATTCGCCGTTCGCTGGACGTTGCTTACGGCCGCCGCGACGCGCTCGATTGCTGGGCCCGCGACGAAGGCGAGGCCGCGTCGATCCGCGCCCAGGCCCGGCTTTACAAGCAGCTCGATCATCTGCGCATGCAGGTCCCCGACGACAGCGGGCTCGACATGATCGAGCCGTTCATGGGGATGCTGATCACGCTGTCCGCCTTCGACCTCGGCCAGGATCGGCTGCCGAACTTCGCTGCCTATCGCTTCCTCTACGAGCGGCTGGTCGGCGCGGCGTCGCGTCCGTGGCTCCCGTCCGCGTTCTGCTCGGCGGCTGCGCTTCCGCACCTGCACCCGGACCGCCGCCGGACGCTTCTGCAGTCGATCAGCGAAAGCGCTGCGACTGCGCCCGGCTGGTCGAGCCGCGAGCCCGCGTTCTGGCCCGAGTGGGTCGAAAAGGTCGACCTGCGCGCGGCCGCCTGACTCAGGCGTCCACTTTCACCGACGGGTAGATTTCCGCGAGCTGGCGGAGCGTGTCCTCGGCATTCCTGTGATGAATGAAGATGCCGCCAGCATCTTCCCACAGGTGCCGATGGTTTTCGCGATCGTCGACGAGCACGTCACCCCGCTCCATGTGCAGGTGCTTCTGCCGCGCCATGGTGGTGATGATCGGAACGCCGGGGAAATGCTTGGCCGCCCAGCGCTCCTTCTGCGGCGCCGCCCATTTGCCTAGCGGAAGCCCGGTCAGGATTGTCGGTTCCAGATGCTTGACGGCGTTGAACAGGCGCTGCGCGTCCGCCATCTGCGGAAGCTCGCCGTAGAAGTTGCTGGCGCGCGCGAGCCGCTTCCAGAATTCACCGCGGCCGTGGCGCTTCTCGAACTCCGCCGGGCTCATTCCCAGCAGCTGCCTGGCGCCCGCGTCGAAGTCCGCGAGCACGCCGTCGCAGTCTAGGAACAGGTGCGGCTGCTTGTTCTTCACCATTTGAATCGGGCTGGTTGCAGCTGGATTGGAATCGGCTTGTCGAGGTGGCGCCATCCTTGGTCGCGGAGCACGTCGTTGCTTTCCTTCGCCTGCCGGCCGGGGCCCAGAGACCAGGTGATGTGGTAGGTCGATCCGTCCGGCCGGTCGGTCGTACCGTTGAGCGCGACAACCAGGCATTCGAGGCTGTCGCCGTCGTCGGCGCGGCCGACGATTTCGCCGTTGACCGCACGGGGCAGGGGCGTCTGGGCGCTCGCGCCGGCCTGCAGCGTCACATGGTCGGCGATCGCGCGGTCATATTTCGGCGGAAAGCGCTCGAGCAGCTGCTCGCGCTCGTCCGGGGGAAGCTTCCAGCCTGTGACGAATCGGGCCATGCGCTGCTTAACCGCTGCGCCCGCGTTGGGTTTCAGCGCCCAAGTTTCTCCACCAGCTCCCGGGCGAATTCGCTCAGAGTATCGTCGCGCGCGCCCATGATCAGAATTCGGTCGCCGGGCTTCGCTTCCGCCAGGAGCTTGTCCTTGATCGCGACGCGTTCCGGGACGTGCTGCGCGATCCCGCCCTTCGTCTTGACCTGCGCGGCGAGCCAGTCGGAGCCGCGGCTGCGCTCGACGGTCCCGCCCTGGTAGACTGGATCGGGCAGGTACAGCCGGTCGCCGGGGCCCATGCCCTTCGCGAAGCTTTCCGCGAGCTCCTCCCCCATCTTGGCGATTGGCCCAAAGCCGTGCGGCTGGAATAGGATCAGCAATCGCCCCTCCTGCGCGCGCAGAGTCGCAAGGGTCGCGTCGATCTTGTCCGGGTTGTGGGCGAAATCGTCGATCACCGTCACCCCGCCGGCCTCGCCGACGGTCTCGAGCCGGCGCCGAAGACCCTCGAATCGCGCGAGCGCGGCCGCCGCCTCGGCCACGGACACGCCGATCTGGCGGGCCGCCGCGATCGCGGCCAGAGCGTTCGACGCATTGTGCCGGCCGGGGAGCTTGAGGCGGACGTCATGGCGTTGGCCAGAATGGTCGACCGTGAAGCTGACTCCGCCGGCCAGCAGCTCGAGGTTGCGGCCCGCAAAGTCGGCCCCGGGCGAATCGAACCCGTAGCCGACCAGCTTGTCGCCCGGAATCGCGTCGCCAAGCGCCCGGGTTTCCGGATCGTCGAGGTTGAGGACCGCCTTGCGCGCCGCCGCCAGGAAGCTGGCGAACAGCCCGCGCAGCTCGACCATTTCCTTGTGGTCGAGGCTGATGTTGGTCAGCACCGCGACCTCGGGCTTGTAGAGCGCGATCGACCCGTCGCTTTCGTCGACCTCGCTGACGAACAGCTCGGGGTCGCCGACCAGCGCGCTCGCGAACGGCGCGGAGGGCGTGACGAAATTCTTCATCACCGCGCCATTCATGACCGTCGGCTGGCGGTGGCAGGCATGAAGGATCCAGCCGATCATCCCGGTCACTGTCGACTTGCCGCTTGTGCCGCCGACGGCGACGCTGTGATGAGCCGCATTGAGCAGCCGGGCGAGGAGCTCGGGCCGCCGCAGGTGGGCAAGGCCCAGCTCCTTGCCGCGCACCATGTCGGGAACCTTGTCCTCCACCGCCGCCGAAGTGACGAGGGTCATGCCCGGCTCAAGCCCCGACCCGTCCTGCGGAAACAGCTGGATCCCGAGCGAGCGGAGATAGTCGAACTTGTGGCTCGTCCGCCCGGCGTCGAGAGAACGGTCGGAGCCGGAAACGCGCGCTCCCGAAGCGCGCAGGATGGACGCAAGCGGGAGCATGCCGCTGCCGCCGATCCCGCAGAAGAAATAGGCCGTCGAATCCATGAGCCGCGCCCTATTGGCTGCAGCGCCGCCTGACAAACGGCTTATTTGCAGGCGCCTCCGCCCGGCCAGCCAGTCCAGCCCGGGCCGCGCACGACCCGCCCCGGCTTGGCGCCGGTATGCACCCCGTCCTTCACCACCTGGATGCCGTTGACGAAGACGTTCCTGACTCCGCTGGCGAGCTGCTGCGGTTGCTGGAATGTCGCGTGGTCTCTGATCGTCGCCGGGTCGAAGACGACGATATCGGCGTGCATGCCAGGCTTCAGCCAGCCGCGGTCCTTGATCCCGAGGTTGGTCGCCGGGAAGGAGGTCAGGCGGCGGATCGCGTCCGGAAGGTTCGCCGCTTTTTCCTCGCGCACATATTTGCCGAGCAGCCGGGCGAAATTGCCATAGGCGCGCGGGTGGGTGCTCGACTTCAGGAACACGCCTTCAGGCGCCATGCTGGCGGCGTCCGACCCGAACGCCATCCAGGGCAGGTCCACTGCCCTTCGGACATTGTCCTCGCTCATCCCGAAATAGACAACCTGGATGCGGGTGCCGTCGGCGACGATGAGGTCGGCCGCGACTTCCTCGGCGCGCTTGCCGCGCTCGCGCGCGACCGAGCCGAGCGTGCGCCCGGTCAGGGGCTTCAGCGCCTCGGTCTTGAAGCCGACGAGAAGCACCTTGTCGGGCTCCTCGACGACCAGCTTGGTATTCTCGCTAGCGTCCGGTCTGCGCATTTCCGCGAGCGCCCTGGCGCGGGTCTTGCGATCCTTCAGGCGCTCGACCCAGGCCTCGAGCCCACCGTCCTGGATCCACAAGGGGAAGGCCGCGTCGAAGCCGGTGGAGCTCGCCGGATAGGTGTACATGTCGGCGGTGATGCGGAGCCCGGCCGAGCGCGCCGCCTCGACCCGGGCGATGGCCGCGTCGATCTTGTGCCAATTGTCGCGGCCCGACTGCTTGAAATGGTAGATTTCGGCAGGAGCGCCGGACTTGCGGGAAATTTCGACCAGCTCGTCGATCGCCTCGAGCAGCTTCGGCCCTTCGTCGCGCATGTGGCTGATGTACATGCCGCCGCAGCGCGCGGCCTCCTCGGTCAAAGCGATCAGCTCCGGCGTTTCGGCGAAATTGGCGGGCGCGTAGATTAGCGACGAGCCGACTCCCATCGCGCCTTCCTTCATCGCTTCGCGGACCAGCGCCCTCATCCGCGCCAGCTGCGCCGCATCCGGATCGACGTCTTTTTCGCCGAGCTCGTGGACCCGGACGGTGGTCGCCCCGACGAACGAGGCGACATTGGGGGTCACGCCCCGAGCCGTCAGCCAGTCGAGATACTGGCCAAGGCTCGTCCATTCGATCGGGAACTTGATATCTCCCTGCCGCTTGAGCTCGAGCTCCTTCATCCGCGGGTTGAGCGGCCCCATCGACGCGCCTTCGCCGAACACTTCGAGAGTCACGCCCTGCATCGTGTCGCTCATTCCGCGCCCGTCCTCGATCAGGCTCTCGATCGCCCAGCTCAGCATGTTGATGAAGCCCGGCGAGACGGCGAGGCCGGTGGCGTCGATCTCGGTCCGTCCCCGGGCCTTGGCGGCCGGCCCGCCGACCGCAACGATCCTATCGCCGTTGACCAGCACGTCCCCGACATAGGGCGCTCCGCCCGATCCGTCGTAGATCGTGCCGCCGCGGATGATGACGTCGTAGACCGGCATCGGCGCCGGAGGCTGGACTTGCGCGGCCGCGACTGGCGCTGGCGGAGGCGATATGGCGCAGCTCGCAAGAAGCGAGGCGGCGACGGCGATCAGGGCGAAGCGGATTGGGCTTTTCATCCGCATCGACTGCCCTATTTGCTTGGCCACGGCAATCGAGGGGCAGGGATGAGGATCGCGGTCGTCGCGCCGAGCAACGCGCTGAAGCGCGAAACCGCCGACCGGGTGGCCGCAATCGCCGGCGGCCGCGGCGATTGCGAGCTCGTCTTCCATCCGCAATGTTTCCTCGCCCATGGCCATTTCGCTGGACGCGACAGCGATCGGCTGCAGGCGTTGCGCGAAATGATGGCCGATCCCGGCGTCGACGCAATCTGGTTCGCGCGCGGCGGCTATGGCTCCAACCGAATCGCCGAAGCCGCGGCGGTCGACATCCCCGAGGCGGCACGCTCGAAGCTGTTCCTCGGTTACAGCGACACGGGCTTCCTGCTCGCCGCCTTGCACAAGGCCGGGCTCCAGGTGGCGCACGGGCCCATGCCGCAGGACATCGTCCGCGAGGGCGGGGAAGGGGCCGTCAACCGGGCGCTCGACTGGCTCGTGCGGCGCGACCCGTCCGCGCTCGAGCCCGCGCTCCGTCAGCCGGCCATGGCCTTCAACCTTACCGTTCTTTCCAAGCTGCTTGGGACGGCGCTCGAGCCGGACTTCACCGGCGTCGAGCTGCTCGTCGAGGAGGTGAGCGAGCACCACTACAAGATCGACCGGCTGATGTTCCATGTGACGTCGAGCCCGAACGTCCGCTCGGCCGCCCGGCTGCGGCTCGGGCGTGCCTCGGACATCCCGCCCAACGACCCTGAATTCGGCCATGACGAGGAGGCGATCGTCGCCCATTGGTGCGAGCGCAGCGGCATCGAAATGGGCCCGCCGGCGGACATCGGTCACGACAGCGCCAACAAGGTCGTGCCGTTCGGCCGCCGCGACGCTTAAACCCCGATTGCAATCGCCATTGCAAAGAGAGGCGCTTTGCGCTCTACAAACTCAGGAACAACAGGAGGGCCAAATGGCACAAGGCACTGGTCGTAAAGCAGGGGGCGGGCTGGCCCGTCCGGTTACACCGTCGGCGGATCTCGCGAAGATTACCGGAAGCGCGCCGCTTCCGCGCAGCCAGGTGGTTTCGAAGATCTGGGATCACATTCGTAAGAACAACCTGCAAAACCCGCAAAACAAACGGGAAATCATGGCGGACGCGACGCTGAAGCCGATCTTCGGGGGCAAGGATCGGGTCAGCATGTTCGAGATGAACAAGCACCTTTCGAACCATCTGAAATAGGCTTTCGACCCTCTGGGGGCATGAAGGGACCCGCGGTCTTCGCGGGTCCCTTTTTCATTGTGCGCCGCAGCGACTCGCAGGACCCGGGATCAGCCTCGCCACAGGCCGTCGAGCCTTTCGCGCACGATCGGGTAGCCCGCGTCCTCTGGAATGGTGATGAAATTCTCACCATCCACTTCTTCGACCCACGGGGTGATCGGCGCAACCGGATGGGCCAAAGCGTCGGCGACCATTGCCTCGAAGCCCTGGTGGAGCGCCAGCCGCTCGAGGTTGCGCCGGGTCGGGAAAATCAGCCGTGCCGAGCCGGTGCGGTCGCGCTCGAGCGCTTCCTCCGCGCTGATCCAGAAGGCGCCGCTGCACTCGCCCTCCACGATACTCGGCTCCCAGTCCGGGCCAGGCGCGCGGGCAAGGAAGAACAAGGTGTCGAAGCGCCGCGCGGCGTGGAATTTCGGGACCCAGCGGGCAAAGGGAACCAGCGCGTCGAGGTCGAGGCCGACCCCGACCTCGCCCAGGAGTTCGGCGAAGTCGCGCTCCTTGAGCAGGGCTTCTTGCAGCGCAAGCGCCTGCGTGCGGTTAGGGACGGGCGAGAGGCCGGCGGGGATCGCCGTTTCCTCGACTGTCTCGCGGATCGCGGCGACGCGCGCCGCCGCCTCGTCGGTCCCGCCGGCCAGGCGGTCGCTCGGGTCGATTCGCCCGCCCGGGAAGACGAGCGCGCCGCCGGCAAAAGCCATGCCCTGCGCGCGTTCGACCATCAGCAGCTCCGGTGGCTGGCCGGACCGCTCGCGAACGGTGACCAGGGTGGCTGCGGGGATTGGCGGCGTCTCCTCCATCAAGCCGGGCGTTAAGCGAAGGACGCGCCAAGAAAAAGGCCGCCGGCATCGCTGCGCGGCGGCCTTGCCGTTGGCGAAAAGGCGCAGTTACATGCCTGCGATATTCTCGTCGGCCGGAACTTCAGGGCCGGCGGCGTTGTCGGCGGCTTCCTGCTCGAGGTTGGCGGCCTGGTTCTGCAGCGCTTCGGCTTCGGCGGCGACATTGGCGGCCTGGTCCGAAAGCGCGTTCAAATCCTCGACCACTTCGTTATCGGCCATGTTCAGGCGGTCCTGGTCCCCGCTCCCGCAACCGGCGAGCGCGAAAAGGCCGAAGGCGACTGCCGCCACGCTGGCTTTGTTCATCTGCTTTCCTCGTCTCAAATAGAATGGCGAGGCCGCCCATAACAGCAGTCGCGGCCGGATTGCCAGAGCCCACGGAATGGGGCGGGAATCCTTGCGATTTTCGCCCCCGATCCCTACTTTAGAAGAGCCGGGGAAACCCGGCTATGCCGGTAGAGTGTCGGGTGGAATAGGCATTTCGGACCCGGGGGGCAGTACCCCGGCGCCTCCACCACCAGCAGCGGATGGTCACAGTCAGACGCGCTGCTGCTGATGGGGGCGAAACAGGATCGACGAGTGCAATAATGGCCTGGCTGCCGGTCGGCATGAGACCACCGTAACGGCTCATAACCACAAGTGCCAACGACAACGAGGCACTCGCGATTGCCGCGTAACTGACGTCCTAACGGACAGACGTTACAAAGCTTAAGCGCGGTCGGACCCCACCGGGCAACAGAAGGGGATTCCAGCGGTTCGGGGAGCACCGGGCAACAGAAGCTCCCCACTTCCCTTTTTCCATTTCCCGCTTTGCGCGATAAGCTGCGCAAAGGGGGACTCGTCATGCACCACTGGACCGGCCGCCTGCTCGCGATTGCGGCGGCGCTTCTGCTCACGGGCTGTCTTTGGAGCCCGGGCAAGTTCACATCCGATCTCTTGATCCGCAAGAATGGGACGTTCGTTCTCGACTATCGGGGTGAAATCGTCCTTCAGCGGCCGGAAGAGAAGGCGAAGGCCGCCCCCCCCTGGTCGGACTCCATGGCGCGCTGCTTCGAGGACGGCCGGACGGAAACCGTCGAAATCCCTCCAGATGTCGGAGGGAGTTCGGAGCCTCCGCCGGTCCCGGAAGGCGCGCGGCCTTGCACGCCCGCCGAGATCGCCAGCCTCAAGGCCGAATATGAGAAATCCTCGCGCGAAAGGCTCGAAAGGGAGCGCAAGGAATCCGAGGAGATGGCGCAGGTCTTCGGAATTCCCGGGCTGGACGACGAATCGAACCGGCGCTTCGCGGCGAACCTGATGAAATACGATGGCTGGCGCTCGGTCCGTTACAAGGGCGAGGGCGTGTTTGACGTGGACTATCATTTCGAAGGACGCGTGAGCCAGGACTTCGCCTTTCCGCTGATGCCGGACTCGGATTACCTCATTCCCTTCATCGTCATCCGGCGCCGGAGCGACGGAGCAGTGATGGTGACCGCGCCGGCTTTCGCGGGCGGAGGCGGCCCGTTCAGCGCTCGTGCCCGGGCCTTCGGCATCGCCGACCGCGGCGCCGGCGGGCCGCAATCGAAGGCCGTGGGACGTTTCAGGGTCATCACCGAAGGCGAGATCCTGACCAACAACAGCGAGGACGGACCGACTCCGCACGCGTCCGGGCGCCAGGTGCAATGGGATATCGACCCGGCAACGACCAAGGTGCCGGAGATGCTCATCCGTCTCTGAATCGCGAATCGCGCGCTAGCGCTTCCGCAGCTCGTCTCGGATCTCGGTCAGCAGCTCGACCTCGGTCGGGCCGGCTTGCTCCTCGCTTCGCTTCACCAGCCGCGTGGCGAGGCGCAGCATCAGGAAGATGATGAAGGCGAGGATCAGGAAGTTGATCAGCACGGTCAGGAACTGGCCCCAGCCGACCACCGCGACCCCGGCGCGCTTGAGGTCGGCATAGCTTTGCGCGTTGCCCTGGAAGCCGTCGGGGATGGCGCCGAGGCGAAGGAAATAGTTGGAAAAGTCGAAGCCTCCGAAAATCGCGCCGACGACCGGCATGATGACATCGTCGGTGAGGCTGGACGTGATCGTCGCCAGCGCCGCGCCGATGATCACCGCGATGGCGAGATCGAGGACGCTGCCCCGCGCGATGAAGTCCCTGAAGTCCTTGAGCATGGCGTCCCCTTTCGCAATCCGGTCTCGGCGGCGTTGAATGCGCCGTGGTTGGTGTCTACCTAACACCGGGCTCGTTGATCAGGGGAAATGAAATGGCTCTGCTTCGCCGCTTTCGACTGCTCGCTCCGCTCGCCGCTGTGGCGCTGGCCGGCTGCGGGCTCAACAGCGTTCCGACCGCCGAAGAGCAGGTCAATGCCGCCTGGGGCAATCTGCAGAGCGAATATCAACGCCGCGCCGACCTCATCCCCAACCTTGTCGAGACTGTGAAGGGCTATGCACAGCAGGAGCGTCAGGTGCTGACCGAGGTGACCCAAGCGCGCGCCCGCGCGACCAGCATCCAGCTCGACGCGGACGACCTCAGCGACCCCGCCAAGGTGCAGGCGTTCGCCAATGCGCAAGGGCAGCTCGGTTCCTCGCTCGGCCGCCTGCTCGCGACCTTCGAGGCCTATCCGGATCTCAAGTCGAACCAGAACTTCCTGACCCTGCAGGCGCAGATCGAGGGCACGGAAAACTCGATCCTCGTTGCTCGCCGCGACTATAATGAGTCCGTGCGCCAGTATAATACGCGCATCCGCACCTTCCCCGACGCGATCGGCGCCAAGATTTTCTACAACGCCAAGCCGAAGGTGCCCTTCGAGGCCGCTGCCGGGGCCGATGACGCCCCGAGCGTCGATTTCAATACCGCCGGGTAAGGTGACCCGCTTCCTCGCAGTCTTTTGGCTGGCGTTGGTCGCGCTTGCCGTCCCCGCTTCGGCCCAGACCTTCCCGCCGCTAAGCGGCCGCGTCGTCGACCAGGCGAACCTGCTCAGTCCGGCGCAGGAGGTCGACCTCAGTTCCAAGAGCGCCGCTCTGGAGGCGCAGACCGGGCGGCAATTCGTCGTCGCTACCGTCAACAGCCTCGAAGGGCGCACGATCGAGGATTACGGCTATCGCCTCGGCCGTCACTGGCAGATTGGCCGCAAGGGCGAGGACGACGGAGTCATCCTGCTCGTCGCGCCCAACGAGAAGAAGGTCAGGATCGAGACCGGCTATGGCGCCCGCGTCTTCCTGACCGACGCCGTCTCCAGCCTCATCATCCGCAACACCATCCTGCCGCGCTTTCGCGACGGCGACATGGCTGGCGGGATCATGGCCGGGGCCGACGCGATCATCGGCCAGATGAGCCTGTCGCCCGAGCAAGCGCGGAAGACCGCGAGCGAGGCGGGCGCTCGGGAAAGCGCTCGCTCGGACGAGGGTGGCGGGTTCCTGCCGCTGATCTTCTGGGCGATGATCATCGGCTTCGTCCTGCTGTCGATGGTCCGCCGGGCGGGCGGGCGCCGGTATCTCGGCGGCGTTCCCGCCTACAAGCGGCGCAAGGGTGGCCGTGGCTTCGACGCCGGCGACGCCGCGATCATCCTGTGGGGACTCAGCGAGCTGGCTCAAGCCGCGCGCAAGGGCCGGAGCAGCGGCTGGGGCGGCGGCAGCAGCTGGGGTGGTGGTGGCAGCTGGGGCGGGGGAGGCGGCTTTGGCGGTTTCTCCGGCGGCGGCGG
>DASTDZ010000063.1:0-21536 GCA_035710105.1 Sphingomicrobium sp.
CTGGGAACCGCGCGTGCCGCTCGACGAGGGCCTCGACAAGACGATTGCCTATTTCCGCGAGCTTCTGGCCGAGGAGGGCAGCGTCCCGGCCGCAAGGATCGTGTCGCCCGACGAAGCGGCCTAGTTTTCGGGAGCGCGCGCCAGCTCTAGCTCTGCGTGATCCCGGAGCGCGGGCTTCGCTCGTCCCCCGGACGAGCTCCAGATCGCGCTGGAGCGGGCGAAGGGATTCGAACCCTCGACCCCAACCTTGGCAAGGTTGTGCTCTACCCCTGAGCTACGCCCGCTCTGATGCTTGGGCCGCGGCGAACCTGGGAAGGTCCGGCGGCAGGGTGGCGGGCGCCTAGCATGGCTGCAGGCCCCGCTGCAAGCACCCACGCCATCGGCTTGTGAGCCGCGCCGGCCCGGCCCATATGGTAAGCCCCATCAGCAGACGAAAGTGCAAGCGTGGCGACACTGGGATTGAGCGAAGCGGAACGCGACGCGGTCGCGAAGCTCGAGCGCGAGGTTATCGCGCCGTCGATGGAGAGCCTCGTCCTCATCGACTTCTGGGCCGAATGGTGCGGGCCCTGCAAGCAGCTCTCGCCGGTGCTCGACAAGGTCGCCGCCGATTATGCGGCGAAGGGCGTCAAGCTGGTCAAGATCGACGTCGAGACGGACAAGATCCTGGCCGCGCAGTTCCGGGTCCAGTCCATCCCGACCGTCTATGCCTTCTACAAGGGCCAGCCGGTTGCCGACCTCACCAATTACCGAACCGAGGGGCAGCTCGCCCGCGTCCTAGACCAGCTGCTGGCCCAGCTCGGGGTCGGCGGCGAGGCCGCGCCGCCGCAAGCCGACATCGGGCCCCTGATCGCGATGGGCGAAGAGGTGCTCGCCGGCGGCGACGCCGAGCGCGCGGCGAGCATCTTCCGGCAGGTGCGCGAGCTTGCGCCCGACGAGCCGGCCGCCGCCGGCGGCCTGATCCGCGCGCTGGTCGCTGCGGGCTCGGCCGACGAGGCTCGGGCGACGCTCGATTCGCTCCCGGAAGAGCTAGCGAAAGCGCCGGAAATCGGCCGCGCCAGGGCGGCGCTCGAGACCGCGGCTGCCGGCGACGCCGCCAGGTCGGACGAGCTCGAGCGGGCCGTGGCCGCCAATCCCGATGACCTGCAGGCGCGCTTCGACCTTGCCGGCGCGAAGATGGCCGCCGGCGACCGCGACCGCGCTGCCGACGAGCTTCTCGCCATCATCGAGCGCGACCGCGACTGGAACGAGGGAGCCGCCCGCAAGCGACTGCTGCAATTGATCGAGGCGCAGGGGCTCGAGGACCAATGGGCGCGCGCCCAGCGGCGGCGCCTGTCGGCGGTCCTGTTCACATGAGCGGCGCGCTGCCGATGCGGGCACCGCTGTTCCCGCTCGCCGGCGCGATCCTGTTCCCGCGCTCGCAGCTTCCGCTCCACATCTTCGAGCCGCGCTACCGCGAGATGGTGCGCGATGCCGTCGACGGCGACGGGCGGATCGCGATCATCCAGCCGCAGCCGCTCGAAACGGCCCCAGGCAAGGAGCCGCCGCTCTATTCGGTCGGCTGCGTCGGGGAGATCGTCGGGCTCGAGGAGCTCGAGGACGGGCGCTTCAACATCGTCCTCAACGGGTCGAACCGCTTCCGGCTGATCGCCGAGGTCGATCTCGACACGCCGTACCGCAATGCCGACCTCGACCTCGGTGCCTTCGACGACCGCGAGCCGCCGCCGTTGCCGATGGCCGAGCGGGCCGAGGTCGAGCGGGAGGCGCGCCGGCTCGGCGACGCGCTCGGGCTGGCCGTCGACTGGTCGGCGGTGAGCCGCCTCGACGACGAGCTTCTGGTCAACGCGATCGCGCAGGTCGCGCCGTTCGACATTTCAGCAAAGCAGGCGCTGCTCGAGGCGGAGTCCCTGGCGGCGCGCGCCGACCTCCTCGTTCAGCTCATGCAGTTCCTTCGCCTGAGCCAGGGCGGGGCCGAGCTGCAGCCGACTCTGCAATGATCGCGCGCAGCCTGTCCCGGAGGAAAGGCGAACACTGACGTCTAGATCGGCAGCCCCCTGAGCAGCAGCGGCAGGTCGCCGCTGGTGCCGCGCGCCTCGCTCGCCAGCCGGCTCTTGAGCGGGCCGATGCGGTCGATGAGGCCCATCCCGAACCGGCGGACAGCCGAAGCCGCTTTTCCGGGAATGCCGTAGATCCGCGTCAGGCTGTCCGTGGCGAAGGCGACCGACAGAGCGTCGAGCGAGCGCCAGCGCTGGTAGCGGTCGAGCAGCTGCCGGTCGCCAAGGTCGAGCCCGAGGCGCGCGCCTTCGACCAGCACCTGGGCCAGCGCCGCTGCGTCGCGGAAGCCGAGGTTGAGCCCCTGGCCGGCGATCGGATGGATCGCGTGCGCCGAATCGCCGACCAGCGCCAGCCGCCGGGCCGTGATCTTCGAGGCGTGGTGGAAGCCGAGCGGATAGGTCGAGCGCGGTGCCGCCAGGGCCACCTTGCCGAGAAAGCCCCCCATCGCCGCTTGCGCTTCGGCGGCGAAATCCTTGTCGTCGAGTGACAGCAGGCCTGCCGAATCCCCGGTCTTCACCGACCAGACGATCGCCGAGCGGTGGCCCTTCGAATCGTCGTTCATCGGCAGCAGCGCGAACGGGCCGGACGGGTAGAAGATCTCGTAGGCGACATGGTCGTGCGGCCGCTCGTGCCGAAGGACCGAGACGATCGCGACATGGTCGTAGCGCCAGCGGGCGATCCGGATCCCGGCCGCCTCGCGCATCGGCGAGTTGCGCCCGTCGGCGGCGACCAGAAGCGGCGCCGACAGTTTGCGCCCGTCCTCCAGTGCGACGACCACGCCATGCTCGCCGCGATCCACCTCGGCCACGCGCGATTTCCACAGCAGCCACAGCCTTCGCCCCTGTTCAGCCCGCGCCCGGAGAGCGGCGCGAAGGTGGCGGTTCTCGTGCATCCGCCCAAGCGGCTCCTCGTCGTCAGGCTCGAAGGCAAGCCCGCCCGGCTCGAGCCCGTCGGCGACCTGGATCCTGCGGATCGGGCAACCGGGCTCGGGAAAATGATCCGCGACCCCGACCGCTTCGAGCATCCGCCCCGAGCTCGACGAGACGGCGCTTGTGCGGCCGTCGAATTCGGCTCCGGTCCGCGCGTCGGGATCGGCGGGATCAACGACGATCGCCGAGAGCCCGCTCGAATCGAGCGCGGCGGCGAGCACGAGGCCGACCAGGCCGCCGCCGAGGATGATGACGTCCGCGCGGTCCATTGGCGGCTGCTCTAGCCTTAACGGACCGTGACCCCAACCCTCCCGCGCGCGCGCGGGAGAGGAAGGAGCGGCGGAGCGGCGGGGCATGCGCCTTTTGCACTGACGTCAAGAAAGCGTTTGACCGGCGAGTCCCGGACAAGGCATTTTAAGTGCTTCGATTTTGGGGGTGGGACATGGCGACGGCTGCAGCGCGGCCAAAGGATCTGGGCCCGGACTGGCGCGACCGGTTGCGCGAATCGCTGCGCCGGCTGGCGGTGCGCTGCTGGGGCGCGGTGCTGGTCGCAATCGGCTTTGCCGGAGCGGTCGCGCTCGCTTCGCACAACACCACCGACCCATCGTTCACCACCGCGGCCGGGGGGCCCCCGGAGAACTGGCTGGGCTCGCTCGGCGCCCATGTCAGCGACATGGGATTCCTTCTCTTCGGGATCGGTTGCGTCCTGTTCATTCCCGTCATCCTGATCGCGGGCTTGCGGATGCTCCGGCTCGAGCCGCCGGGACGTACCGGCCGGGCGCTGCTCGTGGCGGCGGTGGCGGCGGTCCTCATCGGGATCGCGCTCGGCCTGACCAGCGGCTCGGCCGTCTCCGGCCTTCCCGGCGGCTGGGGCGGAGCGCTTGGGCTTGCCGCTGCGAACGGAATCGAATCAGCGATCGCGCTCATCCCCGACGAGCGGTTCCACGTTCCCACCCGGATCGGAGCGCTCCTCCTGTTCGCCGTCTCCGGCCTGGTCCTCGCCTGGTTCGCGCTCGGACTGACCGCCGGCGAACGGGCCTGGGCGCGCGGCCTGTTTGAACGCTCGCCAAAGGTGAAGCCCGCGCCGAGGCGAACCCAGGAGTATCAGGACGAGTCGGGCACCGCCGCGCCTCCGCGACCGAGGCCAGCGGTCGCCGTGTCCGAACCCTCCCCGCCGCCGTCGCGGTCAAGGGCCGCGGCGTCGCGCAAGGCGGCGCTTCAGCCGGGCCTGGCGCTCGGCGACAGCTACGTGCTGCCCGAGATCGGACTCCTGTCGCCGGTCCCGGAGAAAGCGCGCGCGCAGATCGACCGCGCGGCGCTCGAGCGCAATGCGAGAATCCTCGAATCGGTGCTCGAGGACTTCCACGTCCGCGGCAATATCGTCGAGGTCAGGCCCGGGCCTGTCGTCACCATGTACGAGCTCGAACCGGCGAGCGGGATCAAGGCGAGCCGGGTGATCCAGCTGGCCGACGACATCGCCCGCAACATGCAGGCGATCTCCGCGCGGGTCGCGATCATTCCCGGCCGAAGCGTGATCGGGATCGAGCTTCCCAACGCCCGGCGCGAAGGCGTGGTGCTGGCCGAGCTGATCGCTTCCGATGCCTTTGCCGACGACACGAGCATGAATTTGCCGCTGATCCTGGGGAAGAACATCGCCGGCGACCCCGTCATCGCCGACCTGGCGCCGATGCCGCACTTGCTGGTTGCGGGAACCACCGGCTCGGGCAAGTCGGTGGGGCTCAACTGCATGATCCTGTCGCTGCTCTACCGGCTCAACCCGGACGAGTGCCGGATGATCCTGATCGACCCCAAGATGCTCGAGCTCAGCACCTACGAGGGCATCCCGCACCTCCTGGCCCCGGTCGTGACCGAGCCTGGCAAGGCGATCCGAGCGCTCAAATGGACTGTCGAGCAGATGGAGGAGCGCTACCGGATGATGGCGAACCTCGGGGTGCGCGCGCTTCCGAGCTTCAACCAGAAGGTGCGCGAAGCCCGGGCCAAGGGCGCCCAGCTCGGCCGCCGGGTGCAGACGGGCTACAATGCCGACACCGGCCAGCCGGTCTATGAGTTCGAGCAGCTCGATTATGAGGTGCTTCCGCAGATCGTCGTCGTCGTCGACGAGCTCGCCGACCTGATGATGACCGCGGGCAAGGAGGTCGAGTTCCTGATCCAGCGCCTCGCGCAAAAGGCGCGCGCGGCCGGAATCCACCTGATCATGGCGACCCAGCGGCCGTCGGTCGACGTCATAACCGGGGTCATCAAGGCCAATCTGCCGACCCGCATCAGCTTTCAGGTGACGAGCAAGATCGACAGCCGGACCATCCTCGGCGAGCAGGGCGCCGAGCAGCTGCTCGGCAACGGCGACATGCTCTACATGCCAGGCGGCAAGCAGATCATCCGCGTCCACGGGCCCTTCGTGTCCGACGAGGAGGTGCGCGCGGTTGCCGAGCATTGGCGAAAGCAGGGCGTGCCCGAATACAACCAGTCCGTCACCGAGGAGCCCGAGGACGGCGGCTAGCTGTTCGACGGCCAGCCGACTGGCGAGGACGATCCCGAGACTCAGCTGTACCGCAAGGCCGTGCAGATCGTCGCCGAAAGTCAGAAGGCGTCGGTGTCCTACCTGCAGCGCCAGCTCCGGGTCGGCTACAACAGCGCCGCCCGGCTGATCGAGCGGATGGAGAAGGAAGGGAAGGTCGGCATGCCCGACCATGTCGGCCGCCGCGAGGTGCTGATGGATCTCGACGGACACCCGCTCTAGGTGCCCGGGCTCCAAGCCTGAACCGCAGGGAACCGCCGGGTTCAGAGCGCATTCAAGCGCAAACGGCCAGTTTCAGGCCCAAATTTCCAAGGAGCTTCGAATGTCCTTTGCAACCCGTTTCGCGCGCGCCCTGGTCCCCGTGGCGGTGATCGCCGCGCCCGCGGCCGCGCCGGCGGCGAGCCAGGCCGATATCGCCAAGGTCCAGGCGCACCTCAAGTCGGTGAGCTCGATGACCGCCAATTTCGTGCAGACCGACGCCAGGGGCCGCTCGCTGAGCGGCACTCTGCAGCTCAAGCGGCCTGGCCGAATCCGTTTCGAATATGGCCGCGGGGTCAACGTGCTGCTGGTCGCCGACGGCAAGAGGCTGACCTTCGTCGATTACGAGGTCGGGCAGAAGTCGAGCTGGGCATTGAACCAGACGCCGCTCGGAATCCTGCTTTCCGCCAACCCGGACATCGACCGGATCGCGAAGATCGTGCCGAGCGACGATCCCAGGGTCCTCGTCGTCCGCGCCCGTGATCCCAGCCGCAACGAATATGGGACGCTGATCCTTGCGTTCGTGCGCGAATCGTCAGCGCCCGGAGGCCTTCGGCTCTACGGCTGGACCGCAATCGATGCGCAGGGCAAGCGGACGCAGGTGCGGCTGTCGAACCAACGCTACAATGTCGCGGTCTCGCCCGGTGCCTTCACCTTCGCCGAGCCCAAAAAGCGCGCGCGCAGGTAACCCGACGCGCTCCTTCGGCGCTGCGACGACGGAACCGTAGCAGATAGAAACCTGTTCATCGCGGCGTCAGCAAGGCCGCTGTAAGACAGGGATGATTGGCGAATTGGGCTTGGGGTTTCCCCCTGTTACCCGGGCCCCGCCGGTCCCTTGCGTGACGAACGCTTGGTCGGCCCTCGCTCCATGCCCCCGGAGCGGGGGCCTTTTTTTATCGCTGAAGGTCGGAGTAAGCGCGATACCGTGAGCAAGCGCCTGAAGATCGTCTCCTGGAACATCAATTCGGTTCGGGCCCGGACCGCGCTGGTCGAGCGGCTGATCGTAGAACAGGAGCCCGACATCCTGTGCCTTCAGGAAACCAAGGTCGTCGACACCATCTTCCCGGCCGAGCTGTTCCTTCGCCACGGCTACGTGCATCACCAGCTCAATGGCCAGCGGATGCACCATGGAGTCGCGATCCTGAGCCGGGTGCCGCTCAAGGATCCCGGCCGGCACGACTGGCAGGACAATGGCGAGGCGCGCCACGTCGGAGTTCGGCTCGAGTGCGGGATCAGGCTGGAGAACGTCTATGTGCCTGCGGGCGGCGACACGCCGGACCGCGACCTCAACCCCAAGTTCGGCCAGAAGCTCGACTTCATCGAGCGGATGACGCGCTGGTCGGAGTGCCTCGACGAGCCGACCCTGATCGTCGGCGATTTCAACGTCGCGCCGCTTGAGTGCGATGTCTGGAACCACAAGGCGCTTCTGACTGTGGTCAGCCACACCCCTGTCGAGGTCGAGGCGCTGACCCGCCTTCAGCAGGCGCACGACTGGATCGACATCGGCCGACGCTTCATCCCCGCGCCGGAGCGCTGCTTCACCTGGTGGAGCTACCGCTCGCCCGACTGGACGAAGAACGACCGTGGCCGCCGGCTCGACCATATGTGGGCATCGCCCGAGCTTGCCGGAAGCCTCGCGGCGCATGCGGTTCTCGAGCCGTGCCGCAACTGGGAGCGGCCGTCGGACCACGTCCCCCTGGTCTGCGAGCTCAGCGTTTGAGCAACAACGGCTCCGTAAGGCGAGCGATCGCAGCGCTGAAGACGGGGCGGCCCGTCACCGTCGCGGCCGAGCAGCCGCTGACATTGCTTTCGGTCGAAACCGCGGACTCGGCGACTCTGGCCGTGCTCGATCCGAAATCGCGCGCGCCGCTTCTCATCAGCGGCCGGCGGGCGGCCGCTTTATCCCTGGCCAACCGGCGCGAGTCCGCCGACCCGGCCGAGCCGGTGCTGGTCGAGCGCAGCGCGTGGCTGGATGCCGATTCGGCCCGGTCGCTCGCCGACCCGGGGCTGGATTCGGACCGCCCGCCGATCGGTCCGCTCACCCCGCTCGCCTTCGATTCGCACGACGCCGCGGTCGCAGCGCTCAGGCTCGCGCGTCTCGCCGGCCTGCTTCCGGCCCTGTGGGTGGTCGAGCCCGTGCCCGGGGCCACGCAGGTCGAGCCGTGCGCGCTCGAACGCATGGGTTGCGAGGTCCAACTCATCGCCCGGGCACGGCTTCCGCTCGAAGACCTGCCCGAGACGCAGATCGCCGCGTTTCGGGCCGCCGACGACGGCCAAGAGCATGTCGCGCTGATCATCGGCGCATTCGGCGGCCGACCGCCGCTCGTCCGGCTGCACAGCGAATGCCTGACCGGCGACGTGTTCGGCAGCCTCAAGTGCGATTGCGGCCCGCAGCTCAAGGAGGCGCTCAACCTGATCGACTCGGCCGGCGGCGGAATCCTGCTCTACCTGCGACAGGAAGGACGCGGAATCGGGCTCGGCAACAAGCTTCGCGCCTATGCGCTTCAGGACCGCGGCTTCGACACGGTCGAAGCGAACTTCAGGCTCGGCTTCGCCGACGACGAGCGCGATTACGAGCATGCGGCGGCGATCCTCAAGGCGCTGGGGGTCGACGAGGTCCGGTTGCTGACCAACAACCCGGCCAAGGTCGACGGGCTGGCGAAGGCGGGCGTCGCGGTCGTCGAGCGCGTCGGTCATCATATGCCCGCCAACCCGCACAATGCCGATTATCTCGCGACCAAGCGGACGAAGAGCGGGCACCTGCCATGAACTTGCTCGCTTCGTCCCCCCGGACGAGGCTACGCTAGTCATCTTCGAACAGGGCCGTGCCGACCCGCACGGCGGTCGCGCCGAGCATCACCGCAGGGCGGAAATCGGCCGACATGCCCATGCTCAGCCCCTCGATCCCGTGCTCGCCCGCGATCTTGGCAAGGAGCGCGAAGAAGGGCGACGGCTCGAGGCCCAGCGGCGGGATGCACATCAGGCCGGCGAGCGGCAGCGGCGAATCGCGGACCGCGGCGACCAGCGTGCCGACATCGGCAAGCGCGCAGCCGCCCTTCTGCTCTTCTTCGCCGATGTTGACCTGGACATAGACGGATGGGGCCCGCCCCGCCTTTTCCGCCTCACTGGCGAGCGCATCGAGCAGCGAGCGCCGGTCGAGCGAATGGATCGAATCGAACAGCCGCACGGCGTCGGCAGCCTTGTTGGATTGCAGCCGGCCGATGCAGTGCAGCCGCACGCCGGCGTGGCGGGCGAGGATCGCAGGCCATTTGGCGAGCGCCTCCTGCACCCGGCTTTCGCCGAAGTCGCGCTGGCCGGCGGCAATGATCTCCTCGATCTCCTCCGCGCTTCGGGTCTTGCTGACGCAGATCAGTGTCACCTCGCCTGGATCGCGCCGGGCAAGCCTGGCGGCCGAGGCGATGCCGTCGAGGATCCGCTGCCTGCGTTCGTCCGCGCTGCCCATTAGGAAAGCGGCTATAGGAAGCGCGATGAGGCGCCGCCAGAGAGTCCCGCGCCAGTGGCTGGTCGCCGATGCGCGGCTCGGCGACGCGCTTTGGGAGGCGGTCGCTCGGCTTCCGCGGGGAAGCGGGGTGCTGCTGCTCTATCGCGAGCTGCCAATTGGCGAGCGCGCCCGCCTGGTCGCGAGGCTTCGCCGCGCCGCGCGCCGGCAAGCGCTCGTCATCGTCGACGAGTTCGCTGGCGAGGCGAGGCGAATCCATGATGTGCGAGAGTTGCGCAGGGCGGCGTGCGTGCCGTTGCTGTTCGTCTCGCCGCTGTTCCCGACGGCAAGTCATCCGGATTGGATGCCAATGCAGCGGATGCGGGCGGCGGCGCTGGTGCGGCTGGCGAGAACGCCGGTGATTGCTCTGGGCGGGATGGACGAAGCGCGCTTCAGGCGGATTCGCCGGCTGGGTTTCAGCGGCTGGGCCGGGATCGATGCGTGGATCGGCGGACGCAACTAGCGATTGCACGTGCAATCGCCGCGCCGTGCTCAGTCGATTGGCTTAGAACTTGAAGGCGGTACCGACGTAGACGGCCTTGCTGTCCACGCGGTCGTCGGTGAGCGCCGAAATGCGGTCGTGCTCGACCTTGTAGCGGACTCCGCCGGTGACCGACAGGCGCCGGGTCAGGGCATAGGAGCCGCCGACGTCGAGCGCATAATTGTCCGGATT
The DNA here is from genome assembly GCA_035710105.1 of Sphingomicrobium sp. Classification (GTDB taxonomy): domain Bacteria; phylum Pseudomonadota; class Alphaproteobacteria; order Sphingomonadales; family Sphingomonadaceae; genus Sphingomicrobium. Next base: position 9,948 of record DASTDZ010000063.1, read on the forward strand.
GCGAAGCGCCGGCGCAGCCTTGCCTTCCGAGCGGTCGGCCGAAACCGCGACCCGGCCGGTGAAGCGCGGAAGCGAATAGCTGACCCCCACGGTCGCGCTCTCGCGACCGTCGACCGGCGAGCCTTCCGGCTTGACCTTGCCGACGTCGCCGGAAACGGCGAACCGCCTCCAGCCGACCGCGACTCCAAGGTTGTAGCTGACCGGAGCAAGCGCGCTGACGGGCGATGCCGAGCCGCTGTCGGCGAGCTGCGCAGGCGAACTGGCCCGGGCGCGAATCGCGACCCGCACCTGCGACGGCCGGCCCTTGGCGGCGGCCGGTGTGAACTTGAAATCGCCGAGCGAGGGCACCCGGCCGGAAAGCTCGGCGGCGAGCCGAGGGTCGGCCGAAGCCGGGGTGAAGCCGAAATCGCGGCTGAAGCTCAGCGATACGGCCGGGGGCTTTTTCTTGGTTTCGGGGGCCGCGAGCGCGGGCGTCAGCAGAAGACCACCAGCGCCGAGCGCGATGGCCACTTTCGCTGCAGTGATGCGCCCGAATGTCACGTCGGCGAACTCCCTGTCGAGAGTCCATATAGGATGATGAACCTGAAGGTTCCATGACTGGAATCGATTCGACCCGACCCTGTTGCACTTCCACAACAAGCCGTGCCTAAAGGCTTCGCTTGCGGCCTTGCCGACAGCATCTATAAGCCCTCTTCAAAGACCGTCACAGCCGAGGATCGTCGATGTCCCGCCTTAAAGTCACTGCCGCCATTCTCCTCGCCGCCGCGCTGGCGGCTTCCGGCTGTGCCCGCAACCGCGACCTGCCGACCCGGGTCGCGCCGTCGCGAATGACGACGATCGGGGTCAACGGCTATTTGTGGCAGGCCGCCCTCGACACCGTGTCCTTCGCTCCGCTCCTGCAGGCGGATGCCGGCAGCGGGGTGATCATCACCGACTGGTATGCAAACCCGCGCACGCCGGGCGAGCGGGTCAAGCTGACCGTCACCATCCTCGACCAGGACCTTCGCGCCGACGCGCTGCGGGTCGCCGCGTCGCGCCAGGTGATGCAGAACGGGACCTGGGTCGAGGCGCCGGTGACCGCGGCCACGGTCCAGAAGCTCGAGGACATCATCCTCACCCGCGCCCGTGACATCCGCCGCGCGACCGTCCCCGGCTAAGCCTTCGGATCAGCCGATGGCCGGCCGCTTCGACCCGGCGGTTGCAGACGTCCGCTGGCAACGGCGCTGGGACGACGAGCGCTGCTTCGTAGCCGACACCGCAAGCGCAAAGCCCAAGAGTTACGTGCTCGAGATGTTCCCCTATCCTTCGGGGCGCATCCACATGGGCCACGTGCGCAACTACACGATGGGCGACGTGCTCGCCCGCTACCGACGGATGCAGGGCTTCGAGGTGCTCCATCCCATGGGTTGGGACGCGTTCGGAATGCCGGCCGAAAATGCCGCGATGGAGCGCGGAGTCCATCCCGAAGGCTGGACCCGGGGCAACATCGCGGCGATGCGCGACCAGCTCAAGCGGCTGGGCTTCGCGCTCGACTGGAGCCGCGAGGTCGCGACCTGCGACCCCGAATATTACGGGCACGAGCAGGCGCTGTTCCTCGACCTCTATGAGGCCGGCCTCGTCTACCGGAAGGAAAGCGAGGTCAATTGGGACCCGGTCGACCGGACCGTCCTTGCAAACGAGCAGGTGATCGACGGCAAGGGCTGGCGCTCGGGCGCGACGGTCGAGCGCCGCAAGCTGTCGCAGTGGTTCCTGAAGATCACCGATTTCGCCGACGAGCTGCTCGACGGGCTCGAGGCGCTCGATCAGTGGCCCGAGAAGGTCAAGCTGATGCAGGAGAACTGGATCGGCCGTTCCGACGGGCTTCGGTTCCGGTTCAGAACCGACGCCGCGGGCGCGCAACGCGACTATCCGTGGGTCGAAGCCGCTCTTGCCGCGGCGCCCGAGATCGAGGTCTTCACCACCCGGCCGGACACGATCTTCGGCGCCAGCTTCGTTGCCGTCGCGCCCGACCATCCTCTGGCCCAGGCGGTGGCAAGCCAAAATCCGGATGCCGCGGACTTCATCGCCCAATGCAAGGCGGTCGGCACCAGCGAGGAAGCGATCGAGAGCCAGGAGAAGAGCGGCTTCGCGACGGGGCTCGAGGCAATCCACCCGCTCGACCCCGACTGGCGGCTCGAGGTGTGGATCGCGAACTTCGTGCTGATGGAATATGGCTCCGGGGCGATCTTCGGGGTGCCCGCGCACGACCAGCGCGACCATGAGTTCGCGACGAAATACGATCTCCCAATCCGCCGAGTCGTCGCGTCGCCGACCCAGGACAAGGACACGCCGATCGGCGAGACGGCCGAGCCTGGCGAAGGTGTCCTCGTCAACTCGCGATTCCTCGACGGCCTGTCGGTCGAGGAGGCAAAGGACGCGGTGATCCGCCGCGCCGAGCAGGAGGGCTGGGGCAAGCGCGAGATCGCCTATCGGCTGCGCGACTGGGGCGTCTCCCGGCAGCGTTACTGGGGAACTCCGATCCCGATGATCCACTGCGATCGCTGCGGGCCGGTCGCGGTTCCGCGCGAGCAGCTTCCGGTCGTCCTTCCCCAGGACGTGACCTTCGACATCCCCGGCAACCCGCTCGACCGGGCGATGGAGTGGCGGCAGGCAAGCTGCCCGAAATGCGGCGGCGAAGCCCTGCGCGAAACCGACACGTTCGACACCTTCGTCGATTCGAGCTGGTATTTCATCCGCTTCGCCAGCCAGCCGTCCGACCGGCCGTTCGACAAGGCGGACGCCGAAGCCTGGCTTCCGGTCGACCAGTATATCGGCGGCGTCGAGCATGCGATTCTGCACCTGCTCTACGCGCGCTTCTGGACCCGGGCGCTGAAGCGGATCGGCCGGCTCGATATCGACGAGCCGTTCAAGGGGCTGTTCACGCAAGGCATGGTCACGCACGAGACCTTCCGCGCGCCCGACGGACGCTGGCTGTCGCCCGACGAGGTGCGAAAGGAGGGCGGGAAGCTCGTCGCTGCCGACGGCGCGCCCGTCTCGCGCGGCCGGGTCGAGAAGATGTCCAAGTCGAGGCGCAACACGGTTGACCCGGAGCCGATCGTCGCCAAGTACGGCGCGGACGCGGTGCGCTGGTTCATGCTTTCCGACAGCCCGCCGGAGCGGGACCTCGAATGGTCGGAAGCGGGAATCGAGGGCGCCGCGCGGTTCGTCCAGCGGGTGTGGAAGCTCGCCTCGACAGAGGCTTCCGGTGAAGGCGCCGACGAGGCGCTCGAGCGCAAGCTTCACCGCACCATCGCCGGGGTCGGCGAAGCGATCGAGGGCCTGCAGTTCAACAAGGCGGTGGCCTTCCTCTATGAGCTGACCAGCGCCATCGAGAAGGCGCCGCCTTCCGCCACCCGCGCCGAGGCCATTGTTACTCTGGTCAGGCTGGCGGCGCCGATGGCGCCGCACCTCGCCGAGGAATGCTGGGCAAAGCTCGGGCAGCAGGGCCTCGTGGTCGGTGCCGACTGGCCCTCATTCGACCCGGCGAAGCTGGTCGAGGACGAAGTCACGCTTGCGGTGCAGGTCAACGGCAAGCTGCGCGACACGTTGAAGGCTCCGCGCGGGCTGGACCGCGCCGAAGCCGAGGCACTGGCGCTCGCTTCCGACAAGGTGCAACGCCAGCTCGCCGGGGCAAGCCCTCGCAAAGTGATTGTGGTGCCCGACCGGCTGGTCAATATCGTCGCGTGATGCGCGCCTTTCTCCTTGCCGCATGCGTTCTGGGCCTCTCGGGTTGCGCCCTGCAGCCGCTTTATGGCGGCGGCGAAGCGGGGCCGGTGGCCTCGACTCTGCGGCAGGTCAGCGTCGCGCCGATTCCAGGCCGCGGCGGCTGGCTGGTCTACAACAAGCTCAAGGAGCGCCTCGGCGAGACGGGCGAAGGCGAAGCCGCCTACCGACTCGAGGTCGAGCTCGACGACGAGATCATCGGCCTCGGCATCCGCGGCGACCGTGCCACGACCCGCGAGCGGCGCACGCTTCGCGCCCGCTATCGGCTGGTCACGCTTGCAACCGGGCAGGTGGTGCTCGACGCGACGGCCGGCTCCGACGCCGGCATCGACGTGGTTTCCTCGGAATATGCGACCGTCGCGGCCGAGCAGACGGCCGAGGAGCGGCTGGCGGACGCGCTCGCCGACCAGATCGTCGCCCGCCTCGGCCTCTACGCGGCGCGCACTGCGGGCGAGCGGTGAAGCCCGCCAAAGGAACGCTCGGCCAGGCGCTCGACCGGCCCAACCCCGCGGTCCGCTTCTACCTGTTCTACGGGCCCGACGACAGCCAGTCGCGGGCGCTTGCCGAGCGGCTGCTCGCGGGGCTCGCGGCCGAGAAGTTCGTCGTGCCCGCCCAGGCGGTGAAGGCGCAGCCCTCGCTTCTTGCCGACGAGGCGGCGGCGATGGCGCTGTTCGGCGGGCGGCGGGCGATCTGGGTCGAGCCGGCGGGCGAAGAGCTTTTCGAGGCGGTCGAGGCGCTGCTCGAGGCGCCGGCCGCGGAGAGCCCGGTGATCGCTCTCGCCGGAAACCTCCGCAAGACCGGCGCGCTGGTCCGGCTGGCCGAAGCCCATGCCGGCGCCCTCGCCCACATCTCCTATGAGCCGAACGAGCGCGACGCGATCGCCCTGGTCAAGGATCTCGCCCAGTCCGAAGGCCTGCGGCTTGGTCCCGGAGTCGCAGCCAGGATTGCCGCTGCGGCGGGCAACGACCGCGGGATCATCGCCCAGGAACTCACCAAGCTCGCCCTCTACCTCGGCGCTTCGCCAGAACATCCGCTCGAAGCCGACCGCGACGCGCTCGATGCGATTGGCGCCGGCGGCGAGGGCGATTCGGCGCGGCTCGGCGATCTGGCGCTTGCAGGCGACCTCAAGGCGCTCGGCATCGAGCTTGACCATTGCGCGACGGACGCGGAGCCGATCAGCGTGCTTCGCGCGCTTCAGCGGCGGCTGTTGATGCTGGCCCCGATCCGCGCCGCCGTCGAACATGGCAAGCGGCCTCATGACGCCGTGACGTCAGCCGGCAAGTCCGTGTTTTGGAAGGAAAAAGATCTGGTCACGGAAATCGTTAGCCGGTGGGATTGTTCGGCTCTTGCGCGCGTGTTCGAGCGGTCGGGGGAGCTCGAGCGAAGGCTGATGCGGCCCGATTCGCCGCCGCCCTTCCCGGCGCTCGCCGAGGAACTGGTAGCGATCGCGCGAACCGCGGCCCGGCGCCGCTAGCCGGAAAACTCGGCGGCCTGGGCCTAGATCGCTTCCCCGGAAAGCCGCTGACAGATCATGTCGAGCTGGTCGAGGCTCGAATAATGCAGGGTCACCGTCCCGCTCTTGCCGTCGTGCGAGACCCTGACCTTCAAGCCCAGCATGTCGCCGAGCTGCCGCTCGAGCGATTCGAGGTCCGAATCCGCGGTTCGCGCGTTGCGCGCGCTGGCTCGGGCGATGTCGCTACCCGCACCCGGCTTGACGCGCTTGGCAAGCGCCTCGCCCTGGCGGACCGACAGGCCCCTGGCGACGATTTCGAGCGCCAGCGCTTTGGGCTCGGGAGCTGTCGCAATCGCCCGCGCGTGACCCATGCTGATATCGCCTCGCAACAGCAATTGCTTTACACTTTCGGGAAGTTCGAGTAATCTCAATAGGTTAGCAATGTGACTGCGGGACTTGTGGACCAGCTTGGAGAGCGCATCCTGCGTGTGGCCATAGCGCTCAATCAGCTTGCGATAGCCCTCGGCCTCCTCGATCGCGTTCAGGTCCTGGCGCTGGACGTTCTCAATCAGCGCGATCTCGGCGGAGGTCGAATCGTCGATGTCGCGGACTATCGCGGGAATCGCGTGCAGCCGCGCCTGTTGCGCCGCCCGCCAGCGGCGCTCGCCCGCGACCAGCTGGAAATTGTCGCCGTCGGGCCGCAGCAGCACCGGCTGCAACAGTCCGCGCTCGCGAATCGATTCGGCGAGCTCGGCGATCGATTCCGAGTCGAAATGCATGCGCGGTTGGGCCGGGTTGGGGCGGATCCGCGCAACCTCGATCTCGCGTACCCCGCGCGCCGCGGCGCCCTCGGCGGCGACTGGCGCCTCCTCGCCCTTGGCGCTGCTGCTTCGAACAGCTTCGTCGAGCAGCGCCGCAAGGCCCCGGCCGAGGCCCGACACCGGTTTCTTGTCGCTCATGCCGCCTCCGCCCGGCGCGGGAGCCGCGCAATCAGCTCCCGGGCAAGCCGTACATAGGCTTCCGATCCCGGGCATTTGAGGTCGTAGATCAACGCCGGAAGGCCGTGGCTCGGCGCTTCCGACAGCCGCACGTTGCGCGGCACGACCGTGTCGAACACCAGCGGCCCAAGACAGGCCCGGACGTCGTCGGACACCTGCTGCGACAGCCGGTTGCGGCGGTCGTACATGGTAAGCGCGATGCCGAGGATCGAAAGCTGCGGGTTGAACGCCTGGCGAATCCTCTCCACCGTCTGGAGCAGCTGGCTAAGTCCTTCCAAAGCAAAGAATTCCGACTGCAGGGGGACGAGCAAATGGCGCGCGGCGACCAGGCCGTTGACGGTCAGCAGGCCGAGCGAAGGAGGGCAATCGATAAGGCAGATGTCCCAGCGCGCAGGGGGCGTCGCGTCGAGCGCCTCCTCGAGCCGGTGCGCCCGATCGCCGAGCGCCACCAGTTCCACTTCGGCGCCCGACAGGTCCATTGTCGCCGGCAGCAGGTCGAGCCTGGGCACACGGGTTGCAACGATGCTGTCCTGCACGCCTGCCGATCCGATCAGCACGTCGTAGCTCGACCGCTCGCGCCGGGACTGCGGGACTCCAAGGCCTGTGGATGCATTCCCCTGCGGGTCGAGGTCGATCAGCAGCACTTTCCAGCCGATCGCGGCGAGCGCGGTCGCGAGGTTGATCGCCGTGGTGGTCTTGCCGACCCCGCCCTTCTGGTTCGCGATCGCGACGCGGATCATCGCCCACCCTTCGCTTTTACGTTGCGGAGCACGAGAATCCCGGCCTCGGGATCGGTGCGGCTCGCCACGATTTGTGCCTCACAATGCCAGTGTCGCCACGCTTCGGCCAGTTCGGATTGCGCGCTTCGGCCCTTGGGCAGCACCCAGAGCGTTTTTCCTGTGGACAGATGCGTGGATATTCTCAGCAGTTGGTCGAGGGTCGCGACCGCGCGCGCGGTAATCAGGTCGAATCGCCCGCCGGCGCTTTCTGCCTTTCCCTGGAAGACCGTGACGCGTTCGCCGAGCCCGAGCGCCGCAGCCGTGCCGGCCAGGAACTCGGCGCGCAGGCGGCGCGGCTCGATCAGCGTGACCGGCCCGCGGGCCAGAATGGCGATGACCATCCCGGGAAGCCCGGCGCCGCTGCCGATGTCGACCCACGACGCGCCCAAAAACGGCTCGAAACGCACAAGTTGCGCCGAGTCGAGGATGTGTCGGTCCCAGAGGCGATCCAGCGTTCCACGTGAAACCAGATTCTGACGCGACGCTTCGTCGCGCAGCAGCGCCGCGTAGCGCTGCAGGCGGTCGAATGTTTCACGTGAAACATTCGCCCCGCAAAGGTCCTGCAGTCGTTCCTGGTCGAGATTGCAGTCCCCTGCGGGCAGCGCCTCGCTCATGCCGCGACGCGGCTGGCGGCTACGTGCAGCGCTGACAAAGCGGCGGGCGTGACCCCCGCGATTCGCGAAGCCTGGTCGAGCGTTTCTGGCCGCGCTGCGCTGAGCCGCTCGACCATCTCGTTCGAAAGGCCCGGAACGGCGGCATAATCGAAGCGGGGACCGAGCCAGATGCGCGAATCGCGTGTGACCGCCGCCCACTCGCGCTGCTGGCGCTCGAGATAAGGCGCGTAGAGCGAATCGGCGCGGCCCTCTTCGCTTTCCGCCCAGCCGGGAGCGGCCCGGCGTTCGAAATGCGCTTCGATCTGGCGCCGCCGGCGCGCCGAAACGCAGCCCGCTGTGATCGCGGTGCTGCCGAGCCGAGTGCTCGCGTTGTCCGCGCGCAAGGCGAGCCGGTATTCGGCGCGCGCCGTCATCATCCGGTAGGGCTCGGTCACCCCCTGCAGCGTCAGATCGTCCACCATCACGCCTATATAAGAAGTGCGCCGATCGAAACGGACCGGCTCGAGTGCCAGCGCATGGGCAGCCGCGTTTAGCCCCGCCACAAGGCCCTGCGCCGCGGCCTCTTCATAGCCGGTGGTGCCGTTGATCTGGCCGGCCAGGAACAGGCCGTTCAGGTCCTGCACCTCGAGCGTGCTCGCCAGCCGGCGCGGGTCGACGAACTCATATTCGACCGCATAGCCGGGCCGGACGATCTCGGCCCGCTCGAGCCCGGCGATGGTCCGCACGAAGCGGCGCTGCACGTCCTCGGGCAATGAGGTCGAGATTCCGTTCGGGTAGACAAGGCGATCGTCGACCCCCTCGGGCTCGAGGAAGATCTGGTGCCCGTCGCGGCCGCCGAAGCGCTTCACCTTGTCCTCGATCGACGGGCAGTAGCGCGGGCCGCGTCCCTCGATCGCACCGGCGAACAGCGGCGACCGGTCGAAATTCGCCTCGATCACGGCGTGGGTGCGCGCGTTGGTCCGGGTGATTGCGCAGGCCAGCTGCGGGGGGCGAATGCCATCGTCGAGCGCCGACATGGTCCAGCTCTCGCGGTCGCTCGGCTGTGCCTCGAGCCGTGCCCAGTCGATCGTCCGGCCATCGAGGCGGGGTGGGGTTCCGGTCTTCAACCGCCCCTGCCCCAGGCCGATCTCGCGGATCTGCGTGCCAAGCGCGAGCGCCGCGCCTTCGCCCCGACGCCCGCCTTCGAGGATCGCCTCGCCGACGAAGATCCTGGCGTCGAGGAAGGTGCCGGTGGCAATGACCAGAGCCCGACAGGCGATCACTCCCTGGCTGGTTTCGACTCCGGTGACGCGTCCGCCGCGGATCACGAGCCGCAAGGCCTCGGCGCAAATCACCTCGGTCCCACTTTCGGCAAGCAGTGCGGCAACCGCCTGGCGGTACAGGCGGCGGTCGGCCTGCACGCGCGGCCCCTGCACCGCCGGACCCTTGCTCCGGTTGAGCATCCGCCGATGGATGGCGGCCCGGTCGGCCGCACGCGCCATCAGCCCGTCGAACACGTCGAGCTCGCGCACCAGATGGCCCTTGCCGACGCCGCCGATCGATGGATTGCACGACATTTGCCCAATGTCCTCGGCCCGGAACGTCAACAGCCCGACGCGGGCGCCGCGGCGCGCCGCTGCAGCCGCCGCCTCGCAGCCCGCATGACCTCCGCCAATCACAAGTACATCGTACATGGCTAGGGCCTTAGCCGACCGGACGACTCACGGTCAAAATCGCCGATGTTCCACGTGAAACAAGCGGGCCTGTCCCTATTTGCCGAGGCAGAAGCGGCCAAACAAAGCGTCCAGCATATCCTCCACGCCGGCGCGACCCGTAAGCCGGTCGAAAGCCGAGCGGGCGGCACGCAGGGATTCTGCGGCAATCACGAGATCCGGTGCCCTTTCAGCGTCCTGCAGTGCGTTCCTGGCTTCCGACAGGCAAATAGCCTGCCTTCGGTTGAGGGCAAGCTGACCTTCGGCCGGAAGCAGGTCGCGCGCCAGGGCTGCGATCGCGTCCGCGAGCTCCTTCAGCCCGGCGCCGGTGACGGACGAGACCGCGATCGACCCTTGCGGCGCCGCATCGCGCCCCGGCAGGTCGGCGCGCGCATGGACTCGAATCAGCCGGGGATGCGCGGGCGCTTCGCCCGCTTCGCCGAGCCAGACAAGGATATCGGCCCGGTCGGCCAGGGCGCGTGCCCGATCCACCCCGATTCGCTCGACGCGCTCATCCGATTCGCGAATCCCGGCCGTATCGGTCAGCCGGATCGGAATCCCGCCGAGCGCCATCGGAACGTCGAGATGGTCGCGGGTCGTTCCCGGCAGCTCGGTAACGATGGCCCTTTCGAATCCCGCAAACGCATTGAGAAGGCTTGATTTTCCGCTGTTCGGTGGTCCTGCGAGAACGACTTGTAGACCCTCGCGCAACAGCTCCGCGCGCGGCCGGTCGAGCCATTCCGCGAACTCTTTCGCTAATGCGGCGCAATCGCGCGAAAGCGCCGGGTCGCTGTCGACCGACTCCTCGTCGACATAATCGATGGCCGCCTCGGTGCGCGCCGAAAGCTCGAGCAGCCGCTCCTGCCAGGCACCAATCTGCCGCCTGAGGCCGCCTTCCGCCATTATCAGTGCCGAGCGCCGCTGGCTCTCGGTCTCGGCCTCGATCAGGTCGGCCAGCCCCTCGGCTTCCGTGAGGTCGATCCGCCCGTTCTCGAAGGCGCGCCGGGTGAACTCGCCTGGGACGGCCTCGCGCAGGCCCTCGACCGCCGCCAGCGCGCGCAGCACCGCTTCGACCACCGCCCGGCCGCCGTGACAGTGTAGCTCGACCACGTCCTCGCCGGTCGAACTCGCCGGACCGTCGAATCGCAGCATCAGCGCCTCGTCGAGGAACTCGCCGGTTCCCGGGTCGCGAAGCTCGCGGACCGTTGCCGTACGCGTTTCGGGAAGATCGCCGGCGAGCAAAACGCCGGCGCGGTGCGCTGCTGGGCCGCTGACGCGGATGACCGAGATCGCCGCCGGCGGACGCCCGCTCGACAAGGCGAAGATCGTCTCCATCAACCGGGAATGCCTCTCGCCAGCCCCGTCCGCAAGCGTTGGCTGCTGCCAGTCAGCTCGCCGCGAACTGCATCACGACCGGGGCGACGTCGTGCCATCCCCGCCAGATCATCTCGGCCGCGACCCAGAGGATCACCGCGAGGCCGAGATAGGCGATCCAGCGGTAGCGCTCGATGTAGCGGGCAATGAGGTTGGCCGCGATCCCCATCAGCGCCACCGACAGCACCAGCCCGACCATCAGGATGCCCGGATGGTCGTGGGCCGCGCCGGCGACCGCAAGCACATTGTCGAGGCTCATCGACACGTCGGCGACCGCGACCCCCCAGACCGCGCCGGCAAAACTCTTGGCCGGCCTCAGGCCCGAATGCTCATCGCCGAGGATTTCCTCCGACCCGGCCGATTCGCCGTCGTGGCGAAGCTCGCGCCACATCTTCCACGCCACCCACAGCAACAGCAGCCCGCCGGCAAGGATCAAGCCGACGATCTGGAGCAGCTGGGTGACGACCAGCGCGAAGGCGATGCGCAGGATGAGCGCGGCAAGCACGCCGACGATTATCACCTTGCGGCGCTGGTCGGGCGGCAGGCCGGCGGCGAGCGCCCCGACGACGATCGCATTGTCGCCGGCAAGCACCAGGTCGATCATCAGAACCTGAAGGAAGGCCGCGAAAGCCGCCGGCTCCGTGATGTTCGAAAAGTCGGTGACAATCGAATTCCAGATGTCGGCCGGCGAGCCGAAGCCGGCCGGGGCCCCGTGGGCGGCGGCGGCGATCAGCAATTCGAACATTCAGCGATTTCCCCGTTTGCTATGGATGTAAGAGCCGAAAGCCCTTGCGAGCCTTCGGTTCCGACGGTCGTTACTGGTTCATCGAGGCGAAGAAATCCTCGTTGGACTTGGCGTCCTTCATCTTGTCGAGAAGGAATTGCATCGCATCTACGGTGCCCATCTGCATGAGGATG
>DASTDZ010000064.1:0-11321 GCA_035710105.1 Sphingomicrobium sp.
CCGTTGGCGTCCATCCACGCCGCGCAGGCGCCCTTCGAAAGGTCGCGGACCCGGCCAATATAGGCCTGGCGTTCGGCGACGCTGATCACCCCGCGCGCCTGCAGCGTGTTGAAGATGTGGCTCGCCTTGATCGCCTGCTCATAGGCGGGGATCGGGAGCTTCGCGGCGAGCGCCGCCTCGCATTCAGCGGCGGCCTTCCTGAACTGGTCGAACAGGATATCGGTGTTGGCGACCTCGAAGTTCCAGGCGGACAACTCGCGCTCGTTCTCAAGGAAGACGTCGCCGTATGTCACGCCCGCGCCGTTGAAATCGAGGTCGAAGACATTGTCCTTGCCCTGGATGTACATCGCAAGGCGCTCGAGCCCGTAGGTCAGCTCGCCCGAGACCGGCCGGCAATCGAAACCGCCGACCTGCTGGAAATAGGTGAACTGGGTGACTTCCATCCCGTCGCACCATACTTCCCAGCCAAGCCCCCAGGCGCCGAGAGTCGGGCTTTCCCAATCGTCCTCGACGAAGCGGATGTCGTGCTTCAACGGGTCGATGCCGATTTCCTCGAGGCTTCCGAGATAAAGCTGCTGCAGATCGGGCGGGCTCGGCTTCAGGATCACCTGGTACTGGTAGTAATGGCCGAGCCGGTTGGGATTCTCGCCATAGCGGCCGTCGGTCGGCCGGCGGCAGGGCTGAACATAGGACGCGCGCCACGGGTCCGGCCCAAGCGCGCGCAGCACCGTCGCCGGGTGGAAAGTCCCCGCCCCCATCTCAAGGTCATGAGGCTGCAGAAGCACGCAGCCCTGCGCGCTCCAGTAGCGGTGCAGGGTCAATATCAGGTCCTGGAACGTCAGTGACAATTGCGCGCCCCGTGCAATGGATTTGCGAGGCTTTGGCCGATGGCGCTCGAGCGGGCAAGTGGACGCGCGCCGGACGCATCCCTACATCGCGCGTTCACTTTTCCGGCGGCAAAGGCAGGTCCATGGTTCTAGACTTCTTCAAGCGCGCGCTGGCGGCTGCTGGGCTGGCGATCGCGGCCCTCGCGCCCCAGCCCGCTCTCGCCGAGGCGGCCAAGCCCGCCTTGTGGGAAGTGTCCGACCCGGACACCAAAATCTATCTGTTCGGAACGATCCACCTGTTGCCCAAGGGCTATGAGTGGAAGACCCGCACTCTCGACCGCGCGATTGCGAGCGCCGACACGCTGGTGATCGAAACGATCATCGACGCCAGGAACCCGCAGGCGCTTGCGGCCGAGCTCGTGCGCCTTGGCTATTCCCCCGGCCTCCCGCCGCTGGCGAGCCGGATCCACCCGCTCAAGCGCCCGCAATTGCAGGCGGCAATCGCCAGGAGCGGGATCCCGCCAAAGATCTTCGACCAGATGGAAACCTGGGCGGCCGCCTTCACCTTGCTGGGCGTGCAGTTCAGGGAAGTCGGGCTTCAGGGCGAGGACGGGGTCGAGCAGACCCTGAAAGCCGCGTTCGCTTCTGCCGGCAAGCCGGTCGGCCAGCTCGAGACCAATTCCGAGCAGCTGGGTTTTTTCGACACGCTCCCCCAGGAAGCGCAGCGCGCCCTGCTCGAAGGCGCGATCGAGGACCCGAAGACGATCGGCGGCGACTTCGCCGGGATGCTGCAAAGCTGGGCAAGCGGCGACGTCGAGGCGATCGGCCAGAGCTTCAACCGTGGGCTCGCCGCATCGCCGGCGCTTCGCGAGGCCCTCATCAGGCGCCGCAACGCCAATTGGAGCAACTGGATCGCCCGCCGATTGGCTGCTCCGGGCACGATCCTGATCGCGGTTGGCGCCGGCCACCTGGCGGGACCCGATTCTGTCCAGGAAATGCTTGAGCGCAGCGGCTATCGGGTGCGGCGCGTCCAATAGCCTCCACCCGTCGCTAAAACATTGCGCGTCGGCGAGAAAAAATCACTTTCTGCGGATTTTGCTAGACATTTGTTAACGCCTCGGTGACCATGTTGTCGCGGTGACGGGTGGGGGGCCACTAACCACCGGTTGAACTGGGTGCGGCGATCCGCGCCGGCGGCGATTCACGCCGTCACGTCGGGTCACGTCTTCCAGAGCGCCGGGCGGCCTGCTCGCTCCGACACGGGATCGGGAGACGGGCCATGGCGATTTTGCCCTTTTTGCTAGCAGCTTCGGTGGCATCGGCGCCGCTGACGTCGGCCCCTCCGGCACCGGTCCATGCGCAGTCCAAGCAGTCGCAGCCTCGCCCAGCACTGTGGGTGGTCAACGACCGGGACACGATCATCTATCTGTTTGGGACCTTCCACGCGCTCGACGGCAGGGAGGAATGGTTCGACCGCTCGGTCCAGACGGCTTTTTCCGCCTCCGACCAGCTGATCCTCGAGACCTTGGTGCCAAAGCCGCCGGTGCCGCTCGCCATTGGCCGCGGCAATCTTGTGCCCGTCGTGCGCGGCCAGGCGCCCCGCCCGGTCGCGGAGCTTGCGCCTTCCTCCTTCCTCGGGACGACAAAGTTGGTGATGCGCGCGGGCCGTGCGAACGGCCTTTCCACGGATCATGGCGCCGACGCCGTGCTTCGCGACGCAGCCGACCGGATCGGCAAGCCCGTCGGCGAGCTCGAAAGCTTCGAATATCAGCTGCGCATGTTCAGCACGCTTCCGCCGCCGCCGGCGGGGGCCGCCGCCCAGGCCAAGGATCCCGCGGTCTCACGGGCGCTCGGCGCTGTCCTCTCGCAGCTGCAATCGGCCTGGAGCCGCGGCGACATCGAAAGCTTTGCCCCGATGCTCCTTCGGATGCAGGAGCAGTCGCCGGAAATCTACGAGACCATGTTCGTCCAGCGCAACGCGCGCTGGGCCAATTGGATCGCCGAGCGGATGAAGAAGCCCGGGACCGTCTTCGTCGCGGTCGGCGCGGGGCATCTGAGCGGGCCCGACAGCGTTCAGAACCGCCTGGCGATGCTTGGCGTGCGCTCGGCGCGGGTGAACTGACAGGGCTTTAACGCGACACGAATTGCCAATCGCGCGCCCCTTGCTTATAGGGCGCGCCTTCCCGGCCATGGTCATCCCTGGAGGCGTGGCGGGCATATCTAACTGGAGAACAAGCGAATGAGCGAACAGCTAACGCTGCCCGCAGAAGCGCGCGAACGGGCTGGCAAGGGAGCCTCCCGTGCATTGCGCCGCGAAGGCCGGGTGCCAGCCGTGATTTACGGCGAGAAGAAAGAGCCGCTGTCGGTGCATGTCGAGGAGAAGCTTCTCAGCAAGATGCTCTCGACCGGCCACTTCATGAACAGCGTGATCATGGTCGAGGTCGGCGGCAAGCCGAACCGCACGCTCCCCAAGGACGTGCAGTTCCATCCCGTGACCAGCCGCCCGATCCATGTCGATTTCCTTCGCATCGGCGAGCATGCGCAGGTCAATGTCAACGTGCCGGTCAAGTTCGTCGACGAGGAGCTGGCGCCGGGCATCAAGCGCGGCGGCGTTCTCAACGTCGTCCGCCATGAGCTCGAGCTCATCTGCGACGCGGCGAAGATTCCGGAAGAGATCGTCATCTCGCTCAACGGCCTCGATATCGGAGACGCCATCCACATCTCGCAGGTCCATCTGCCCGAAGGGTCGAAATCGGCGATCGAGGACCGCGACTTCACCGTCGCCACCGTGGTCGCTCCGTCGGCGATGAAGGCCGAAGCGGAAGAAGAGGCCGCAGCCGCTGCCGCCGCTGCCGGAGAGGTGCCGACCCTCGAAGAGGGCGAGGAAGCCGAGGGCGAAGGCGAGGGCGAAGCCGAAGGCAAGGGCGAAGAATAATCACCCAATCGGGGGGCAAGGGAGACCGCTCGTCCCGAAGGGGCGGGCGGTTTCTCTTTGTCTGGCCCGCACGCTAGGAAGCGGTGATGCAGCTGTGGGTCGGCCTCGGCAATCCGGGCGCGAAATATGCGCTTCACCGGCACAATGTCGGCTTCATGGCGGCTGATACGATCGCCGAAGTCCACAGCTTCGCGCCCTGGCAGAAGAAGTTTCGCGGCCTTGCAGCCGAAGGCCGGGTCGGGCGCCACAAGGTGCTGCTATTCAAGCCGCAGACCTTCATGAACGACAGCGGCGACGCGGTCGCCCAGGCGCTTCGCTTCTACAAGCTCGGCCTCGACTCGCTCACCGTCTTTCACGACGAGCTCGATCTCGCGCCGATGAAGGTGAAGGTGAAGGTCGGCGGCGGCACGGCCGGGCATAACGGCCTGCGCTCGATTGACGCGCACCTCGGACCGGAATTCCGCCGGGTGCGGATCGGGATCGGCCATCCGGGGCCGGGGCTCAAGCACCTCGTCACCCCGCACGTGCTCGGCAATTATTCGAAAGCGGAGCTCGAGCCCTTGTCCGACCTCCTCGCGGCGATTGCCGACGAAGCCGAATGGCTCGCGAAGGGCGACGATGCCCGCTTCATGAGCGAGGTCGCGCTTCAGCTGCAGCAGACGGAGTAGTCGTCGCGGAGACCATCCCCAGGCGCCGTTGCGCGGCCGTCAACATCTCCTGAAAGCGCGGGTCGCTCCGCAAGGAATCCAGATTCCGGTCGGCCGCCGCGAGGCTGATGAGATTGCGCCCCGCTTTGGCTAGCGCCGGTTCGAGCACTTTAAGGGCAGCTTCCTGGTCCTTGAAGAAGGCGATGAGGGGCCAGGCAAGATTGTAGCGCATGTAAAGATTGTCCGGATCGAGCAGGAGCGCGCGTTCGATGCGGTCTCGCGCACGGTCGAATTCCCCAAGAGCGGCATAGCTCAGCGCCTCGAACGCAAGGGCGGCGCCATTGTCCGGGTCGTGGGACAGGACCTCCTCGGTGAGGCGGACCATTCCTCGCGCACATTCGCGCACCCGTTCGAGATCGCCCTGGGCGAGATAGCCTGCCGTGAGCATCCCGAGACTGTGGAAATCCCAGTCCGCAAGCTTTGTCGCCCTTTCGAGGAGGCGGATGGACTCGGTCAATTTCCCCTGGCGATAATAGATCCGCGCAGCTTCCTTGTTGGCTTCCCAGGAGTCGGGATCGAGCTTGAGCGCCTTTTCAATCTCGGCCGCAGCCTCTTCCTGGCGACCGGCCAAAGCGAGGTGCCAGGCCCTCGGCAAATAGGCGGTGGCAATGGTGCGATCGAGTGCCAGCGCTCGCTCCGCGGCCTCGAGTCCGTCGTCAGTCTCATTACGGCCTGAATAGGCATAGAAGAGGTTGGCCTGGGCGAGCGCCATCAATGCCCAGGCCTGCGGATATTCGGGATCGATCTCGACGGCCCGTTTGCACAAGCGGATGACTCGATCCTCGCGACGGCGATCGCCGAAGTCACCGGTGATCCAGTATTGGCGCGCCATCAGATAGAGGTCATAGGCCTCCGGATTGCACGTGCAGCGGTCGCCAAGCGCCTTCTTCTCCTGCGGCAGTAGCCTCACCTTCAAAGCTTCGACGATCGCCTTGGACAACTCGTCCTGGATCGCGAAAATGTCCTCGAGATCGCGGTCGTAGCGCTCCGCCCAGATATGGCCGCCTGTGTCGCCGTCGATCAGCTGGGCGGTGATCCGCACGCGGTTGCCGGCCTTGCGGACGCTGCCTTCGAGTACGTGGCTGACGCCAAGCTTCCTCGCGATCTCCCCGACATCGACCGACTGGCCCTTGAACTGGAAGGCGGTGTTGCGGGCAATGACTTCGAGCGCCGAGACCTTCGACAGATCGGTGGTGATGTCCTCGCTGATCCCGTCGCTGAAATATTCCTGCTCGGCGTCACCGCTCATGTTCGCGAAGGGCAAGACGCAGACGGATGTACGCTGGCGCTTTGGTTGGCTCGGAGGCCTTTCTTGCTCCGCCTTCCCGGCAAGCGCCGCGACGCTGGCGGCCAGCTTGCGCCAGCCGGCGTGCCCCTCCTCGCCCTTCCAACCCTTGATATCGGCGCACTGGATCTGGTTGAAAGGGATCGGCGGCATGGTGCCGTCGACGCTCGCCTGAACCAATGTGCCAAGCTCGCGCGCGGCGTCAGCTTCGGCGCGCACCCATTGCGACTTCGCAGCTTCCGCCGACCACAGGACGACGACCGCCTTGGCCGATTTCAGCCGCTCCTCGATGACCTCGGCGTAGGTGCGGTGCGCGGGAAGCTCGGAATCCCGCCAGACCTGATAGCCCCCGGATCGAAGTGCCTCTTCTACTCGCCTCGCCTGCTCCTCGCTTGCACGCGCGTAAGAGATGAACACGTCCGACATGGCTCAGGATTCAGCGGCTGGATTGGCAACTTCCTCCGCCGCATCGGCCTGTGCCTTGGCAATTCGCTTTTTCGCGGCGGCGATGATCGTCTTGTATCGCGGGTGGTCGCGGACGTTTTCGAGGTCGGGATCGACCTCGGCCATTCCGAGTGATCCTTTCGCCCGCAAGAGCGAGCTCTCCAGCATGTCGAGCGCGGCGTCGCGCTCGTTGAGAACGCTCAGCGCGCAGGCGAAATTGTAGCGCATGTTGAGGTTGTCTGGGTCAATCAACAACGCCCGGTGGATGAGGTCCTTGGCACGGCCTCCGTCGCCCAACGCCGCGAGCGCACCCACTGCAAAACTGATTGCCGCGCCATTGCTCGGATCCTGGGCAAGTACGCGCTCCGACTGCTCGAGCGTCATCCTCGCCGCTTGCTCTGTCCGCGGATCGTCGAGGCTCTGGTAACAGCTCAACAGCATGCCCCAGCCGTGATAGTCGGTTTCCATCACCGCCACGGCCTTTTCGTAGCGCTCTGCCGCTTCCCTGTTCTTGGATTGCTTGAACAGCATGAAGGCGGCCGCCTTGTTGAGATCCCAGGATTGCGGGTCGAGCTTCAATCCTTTCTCAAGTTCCGCCATTGCCTCGTCATGGCGGCCCAGCTCCATCAGCCGCCGGGCCATCGGGCAATGGGCCTCCGCAATGGTCGGATCGATCGCCAGAGCCGTGTGGGCGGCGGCATAGCCATCGTCGACCGGCTGGCCGAAACCGTAGCGGAGGTTCGACTGGGCGATCGCCAGAAGCGCCCACGCCTGAGCGTAATTCGGGTCGAGCTCGACTGCGCGCTTGCAGATGCGCATCACCCGCTCCTCGCGCCGCGGATCGCCGTGATTGCCCGTCACCCAGTAGTTCCGCGCCATCAGATAGAGGTTGTAGGCCTCGACGTTGCCCGTTCCGCGCTGCTCGATCGCCTTTTTTTCCTCGGGCAGAAGCGTGACCTTGAGCGCTTCGACGATCGCCTTCGAAATCTCGTCCTGGATCGCGAAGATGTCGGTGAGGTCGCGGTCGTAGCGCTCGGCCCAGATATGGTCGCCCGTCGCCCCGTCGATCAGCTGGGCGGTGATCCGCACCCTCTCCCCGGCCTTGCGGACGCTGCCTTCGAGCACGTGGGTCACTCCAAGCTTCCGAGCGACCTCGCAAACGTCGACCGACTTGCCCTTGAACTGGAAGGCGGTGTTGCGGGCGACGACGCCGAGCGCCGAGATCTTGGAGAGGTCGGTGGTGATGTCCTCGCTGATGCCGTCGCTGAAATACTCCTGTTCGACATCGCCGCTCATGTTGGCGAACGGTAGGACGCAGACGCAGATCTCACGCGTCGAGCGCCTGCGCGAGGTCTTGGTCTCGCTCCCGCGCTGTCCGGCGAGCGCCGCGACGCTCATTGCGAGTTTGGCCCAGCCGGGATGGTCGCCGTCGCCGGCCCAGTCGCTGAGATCGGCGCACTGGATCTGGTTGAACGGGATCGGCGGCAGGGTCTCGTCGACTTTCGCCTGGACGAGAGTCCCAAGCTCGCGCGCGGCATCGGCTTCGGCCCGGACCCAGTGCGATTTCGCCGCCTCGGCCGACCACAGCACGACGACCGCCTTGGCCGATTGCAGCCGCTCCTCGATCACTTCCGAATAGGCCCGGTGCGCCGGCAGCTCGGAATCGCGCCACACGTCATAGCCGGTGGCTCGAAGCGCCTCCTCGACGCTCTTCGCCTGCTCCTGGCTCGAGCGGGCGTAGGAGATGAACACGTCCGACATCGTCCGGGGCCGTTCCCCTTTCGCCGTGAATGTTTACAGTCGCTTGCTTTCGAAGAATAGTCGATCCCTTGACCCGCCGCCTGTTCCCGACGCTGCTGTACGAGGCCGATCTCGAGCCGCGCCTGGTCCAGGACCTCGCGCGCTCGATCCGCGCGTTCGCCGTCGACGACTCGGCCGGGCGGCGCTGGAGCCGGGAGCATCGCTACCCTGGTTACACCAGCTACGCCTCCCTAAACGACCTGCCGAAGCGTGACCCGGCCTTCGCCGATCTCGCCAGGCTGCTCACCCGTCACGCGCGAACCTTCGCGAGCGAGCTCGCCTGGGACGTGCGCCCGCGGCTCGACAGCCTGTGGGTCAATTTGATGAAGGTCGGCGGCCACCATTCGGCGCACATCCACCCGCACAGCATCCTGTCGGGGACGCTCTATGTCGAGGCCCCGCCCGCACCGGGCGCGATCCGCTTCGAGGACCCGCGGCTGCCGCTGATGATGGCCGCGCCGGTTCGCGGCGAGCGCGCGCCGGAGGAGCTTCGGCCGTTCGTAACCGTCGAGCCGCGAGCGGGAATGATCCTGATGTGGGAAAGCTGGCTTCGCCACGAGGTCCTGTCCGGAACCGGCCGCGGCGAGCGGCTCAGCATTTCCTTCAACTTCGCCTGATCAGCGCACCATCACCAGGTAGTTCTTGACCCGCGCGCCCTTGGTCCCGCCGCGCCAGGGCTGGTCGTAGGAAAAGCCGACCCGGTAGGTGCCGGGCCGACTCGCGAGGAAGCGGAAGCGTTGCACCTGCCAGCCGCCCGGCACGGCGCGCGCGCGCTTGAGCGGCTTCATTGGCGTGACGAGGTTGGCCGACCTCGTCACGACCCAGGAGTAGCCCGTTCCGGGCTGCGAGCGGAGCCGGATTTCGATCGGCACGCCAACCTGGCCAAGGACGATTCCGCGCCAATCCTCGGTCAGGACCGAGGCCCGCCGGCCTTCGGGGCTCGCGGCCGGGCCGGGCGCGGAGGCGAGCGCCAGGCCAAGCCCGAGCACAAGTGCCGGCCACAGCCGCCGGCTTGTCTTGAAGATCGTCATTTCCTCCCCCTCTCCCTGGAGTCGCGGCGGCCGCCATAGCACGGGCGTGCAGCCGCGGCTTGCCGCATTGCAACATGCCAGCGGCGCCGCTTGGCAAGCAGCAACGGGCGCGGCTAAGGAGCCGCATCCCCAAATCCAGGAAATTCCAATGGGCTTCCGCTGCGGCATCGTCGGCCTGCCGAACGTCGGCAAATCGACGCTTTTCAATGCTTTGACAGAAACCGCCGCGGCGCAGGCGGCCAATTACCCGTTTTGCACGATCGAGCCCAATGTTGGCCGCGTCGCCGTTCCTGACCCGCGCCTGGACAAGATCCGAGAGATCGCCGGCTCCGCCCAGGAAATCGAGACCCAGATCGAGTTCGTCGACATCGCCGGCCTGGTCCGCGGCGCAAGCAAAGGAGAGGGGCTCGGCAACCAGTTTCTCGCCAACATCCGCGAGGTCGACGCGATCGTCCACGTGCTGCGCTGCTTCGAGAGCGGTGACGTCACCCATGTCGAAGGCCGGGTCGACCCGATCGCCGACGCGGAAGTCGTCGAGACCGAGCTGATGCTCGCGGATTTGGACAGCCTTGAGCGGCGGGTGCCCAACCTCGTCAAGAAGGCGCAGCAGGGCGACAAGGAAGCCAAGGTGCAGGCGAGCGTGCTCGGCCAGGCGCTGGAGCTCCTGCGCGACTCCAAGCCGGCGCGACTGACCGTGCCCAAGGATGCCGAGGAGAAATTGGCGCTGGAGCGGGCGCAGCTGCTGACCTCCAAGCCGGTCCTCTACGTCTGCAACGTCGACGAGGGCGACGCGGCGACCGGCAACGCCCACAGCGCGCGGGTGTTCGAGAAGGCCGAGGCCGAGGGCGCCAAGGCGGTGATCATCTCCGCGGCGATCGAGGCGGAGATCGCCACCATGCCGAGCGAGGACCGCGCCGACTTCCTGTCCGACCTCGGTCTCACCGAGACCGGCCTAAGCCAGATCATCCGCGCCGGCTACGACCTCCTCCACCTCATCACCTTCTTCACCGCCGGGCCGAAGGAAGCGCGCGCCTGGACCGTCGAGAAGGGATCGAAGGCGCCTCAGGCGGCGGGCGTGATCCACACCGATTTCGAGCGCGGCTTCATCCGTGCCGAGACGATCGCCTACGACGATTACATCGCCTGCGGCGGCGAAGCGGGCGCCAAGGAAGCCGGCAAGATGCGCGCCGAGGGCAAGGAGTATGTCGTCCAGGACGGCGACGTCCTGCTCTTCCGCTTCAACGTCTGAGGCGGCTCGCCAGCGTCCACCAATCCGGGTGGGCAGCGCAGATGCGCGCCTGAGCCTCGTCCCGCTCGGCTTCGCTGTCGTAGAGGGCGAAGCAGGTGGCGCCGGAGCCCGACATCTGTGCGAAGCGGGCGCCGGCAAGGGCTTCGAGAACGTCGCCGATGACCGGGGCGATCGTGCGGGCCGGCGCTTGGAGGTCGTTGCGGCCGATGAGGTCGGCGCCGAGCGGGCCACGGTCAACGCCGTCCCACGCCTTGAACACCGGACCGGTCGGGACGGGAACGCCCGGATTGACCAGCAGGACCGGCGTTCCGGCAAGCGCGCTGCCGTCGACGGGAACGAGGTCGTCGCCCCTGCCCTCGCCGCGCACGGTGCGGCTGGCGAGGCAGGCGGGGACGTCGGCGCCGAGGCCCCGCGCGATGGCGTGGAGGACTTCCGGATCGTGCGGCAGGTCCCAGAAGCGGACGAGCAGACGCAGAGCCGCCGCCGCATCGGCCGAGCCGCCGCCGATGCCCGCGGCGACGGGGAGGCGCTTGCCGAGGGTGAGGCGGGCGCCGCGAGTGATGCCATAGTGCTCCCCGAGCGCTTCGGCGGCGCGGGCAACCAGGTTCCTCCCTGGGCCGCAGGCGTGGGGAGGGGGACCGTCCGCCGAAGGCGGATGGTGGAGGGGTGAGTCTCCGGTCACGTCAGCTACCCCTCCACCATGCTTCGCATGGTCCCCCTCCCCACCGCTTCGCGGCAGGGAGGAACTGTCGAGCGCCGCAGCGAACGGGCCGGTAATTTCGACTTCCAGTGCGCCGTCCTGGCTCGGCCCGCCCACCTCAAGCTCATCGCCACCCTCAGCGAAAGCGAACACCGTTTCGAGGCGGTGATAGCCGTCCGGCTCGCGCCCCCGCACGTGAAGCGCGAGGTTGATTTTCGCGTAAGCCGTCTCACGCATCAGCGCTGGACTAGGCGCGGCGGCCCTCGCTCGATCTTGGCGCGAAGGCGCTCGGCGGCGTCGCCCTCGGCATAGACCAGGGCCGCGGTCCAGGCGAAGCGGGCCT
>DASTDZ010000065.1:0-30193 GCA_035710105.1 Sphingomicrobium sp.
GAGAAGGACGTGCGCGAGGGTTTCGAGGCGACCAAGCGCGAGGGGCTCGCGAGCTTCGGCGACGACCGCGTGTTCATCGAGAAGTTCATCGAGCAGCCGCGCCACATCGAGATCCAGGTGCTCGGCGACAAGCACGGCAACGTTCTTTATCTCGGCGAGCGCGAATGCTCGATCCAGCGCCGCCACCAGAAGGTGGTCGAGGAAGCGCCCTCGCCGTTCGTCACTCCGGAGATGCGCCGCGCCATGGGCGAGCAGGCGGTGGCCCTTGCCCGGGCCGTCGGCTACCACAGCGCCGGCACGGTCGAGCTGATCGTCTCGGGCGCCGACCCGACGGGCAAGAGCTTCTACTTCCTTGAGATGAACACGCGGCTGCAGGTCGAGCATCCGGTGACCGAGGAGGTCACGGGCCTCGACCTCGTCGAGCAGATGATCCGCGTCGCCGCGGGCGAGAAGCTGGGCTTCGGCCAGGACGAGGTGAAACTAAACGGCTGGTCGGTCGAAACCCGCGTCTATGCCGAGGACCCGTACCGCCATTTCCTGCCGAGCACGGGGCGGCTCACGCGCTACACGCGGCCGCCGCAGCGCTCGGACGGCGACGTTCGCGTGCGAGTCGACGACGGCGTCGAGGAAGGCTCCGAGATCAGCATGTTCTACGACCCGATGGTCGCCAAGCTGATCACCTGGGCGCCGACCCGCGAGGCCGCGATCGACGCGCAGATCGCGGCGCTCGACTCCTTCGAGCTCGACGGCATCGGCGACAATGTCGATTTCCTCTCGGCGCTGATGCAGCACCCGCGGTTCCGCGCCGGCGACCTCGCCACCGACTTCATCGCCGAAGAATATCCGGACGGCTTCCACGGCGCGCCGGCGGACGCGCAATTGCTGTCCGACATCGCCGTCATCGGCGGCATGATCGGCGCGATCAGCGAGGAGCGCGCGGCCGCGATCGACCACCAGCTCGGCCCGCCGATCGTGCCGTCGTGCGAGCGGGTCGTGGTGGTCGACGGCAAACAGCACCGGGTGCGGATCAAGCCCTATCAGGGCGGGACGCTGGCGGTGCTCGACGGCGGCGAGCTGATCGACATCATCGGCCGCTGGGTGCCGGGCCAGCGGCTGCTGTCGGTCGCCATCGACGGCCGCCCGCGCACGGTGAAGGTGATGAAGGCCGGGCGCGGGTGGCTGATCAACACCCGCGGCGCGACCCACAAGGTGCAGGTGCTGAGCCCCCATGTCGCCGAGCTCAAGCAGCACATGCTCGACAAGCCCCCGCCCGACCTGTCGCGGCTGCTGCTCGCGCCGATGCCGGGTTTGCTGACCCGCCTAGATGTCGCGGTCGGCGACAAGGTCGAGCCCGGCCAGCCGATCGCGGTGATGGAAGCGATGAAGATGGAAAACATCCTCCGCGCGCCCAAGGCGGCAACGGTCAAGGCGACCCCCGCCAAAGCCGGCGACAGCCTCGCGGTCGACCAGGTCATCGTGGAGTTTGAGTAAAGGGATTAGCCCGCGCTAGAATCTGCCTCAATGATCCCGAACTTGAGACCGCCGGGCTCCGCACATGTAGCGTACCAACCGACTCCGGGGATCGGCATCTTCTCTTCAATGATGCTGCCGCCGTTCGCTCGCACTTTCTTGATGATTTCGTCGACATCCGGAACTGGAACTGTGACCTGTGTTGTCGGAACTCCCCCAGCGGCGGCGGCGTCTGCCAAGGCGCCAATGCCCCCATCAATGCCTTGCTCCTTGGCTCCTCCCGCACGAATTCGGTAATATTCGTAGGGCATGGGGAAGCGCTGGAACTCCCAGCCGAGAACTTGAGCGAAAAATTGTCTTGCTTGCCCAAGGTCGCGTACGGTCAGATCGAAGTAGGTGGGCTTCACGTTCTTTCTCCTAACGCGCCGACTTGCTCCTCAACTCACTCCGCCTGAGCTTGCCCGTCGCCGTCTTCGGCAGGCTCTCCACGAACTCGATCTCGCGCGGATATTTGTAGGGGGCGATCTGCTCCTTGGCGAAATCCTGGAGCTTGGCGGCGAGCTCTTCGGTGGCTTCCGCGAAGTCCGCGAGCACGACGAACGCCTTCACCTTCTGCCCGCGCTCTGGACAGGGCACACCGATCACCGCGCATTCGGCGACCGCGGGGTGCGACAGCAAGGCGTTCTCCACTTCCGGCGCGCCGATGTTGTAGCCCGAGCTGACGATCATGTCGTCGCTCCGCGCCAAATACCAAAAATAGCCGTCGGCGTCGCGGCGATAGGTGTCGCCGGTGACGTTCCAGCCATCCACGACATAGTCGCGCTGGCGCTCGTCATCGAGATAGCGGCAGCCGGTCGGGCCCTTGACCGCGAGGCGGCCGGTGCCCTCGTCCATCGGCTCGCCGTTCTCGTCGAGCACGGTCGCGACATAGCCCGGCACCGCTTTCCCGGTCGCGCCGGGCCGGATGTCGTCGCCCGCCGCGGAGATGAAGATGTGCATCATCTCGGTCGAGCCGATGCCGTCGGTGATCGCGATGCCGGTGCGCTCCTTCCACGCGCGCCAGGTCGCCTCGGGCAGATGCTCTCCGGCGGACAGGCAGTAGCGCAGGGATTTCAGCGCCTGTTCGAGCCCGGGCTGCGACAGCATCGCCTTGTAGGCGGTCGGCGCGGTGGCGACGTGGGTGACGCCGTGCCTGGCGATCGCTTCCAGCATCGCCGGCGGGCTCGGTTGCTCGATCGTGCAGCAGGCCGCGCCGGCGCGCAGCGGGAAGAGGAACGCTGCGCCGAGGCCGAAGGTGAAGGCGAGCGGCGCGCTGGTCAGCGCCACGTCGCCGGGCTCCATCCCGATCAGGTGGCGTGCGAAGCTGTCGCACGGCGCCAGGACGTCGCGGTGGAACTGGACGCAGCCCTTGGGAACGCCGGTGGTGCCGCTAGTGAAGGCGATAAGCGCCGGATCGTCGCGACCGGTCTCGACGGGGGACAGCGGCTCCAATGAGGCAGTGCGCTCCTCGAGCTCGCCCTTCCCGTGATCGCCGTCATATTTGACGATGTGCTTGACGAAATGCGTCTGCTCGACCGCCTGCCGGAAGTCGCCGATAAAGCGGGAATCGACGATCGCGTGGCTGATGTTCGCGCGCTCGATCACCGTCGCGATCTCGCCCGGGCGAAGCAGCGGCATGGTGGCAACCACGACGCCGCCGGCCTTGAGAACGCCGAGCCAGGCCGCAAACAGGGTATAGCAATTGGGCCCGCGCAGAAGCACGCGGTTGCCGGGAACCAACCCCTCCTCCTCGGCCAGCAGCCGCGCGATTCGCCCGCTGAATTCGTCGAGCTCTCGGTACGTCCAGCGGCCATGGTCGTTGACGAATGCGAGCGCGTCCGGCTCGCCGCCCTTGAGCAGCTCCGCCGCGGCGTTCAGCCGCTCGGGATAGCGCAGCTCGGGCAGGTCGAAACGGAACTCGGGCAGCAGCGCTTCCGGCGGCAGCCGGTCACGGACGAACGAGTCGTACACGCTCATCCTCCCCACGATTTCGTGGGGAGGGGGACCGCCGAAGGCGGTGGAGGGGCTTTGGCATTGCGCAATAGAACCCCTCCCCCAGCTTCGCTGGTCCCCCTCCCCGGCAAATGCCGGGGAGGATGATGGGTAGCTGCCCTCACTCCTCCACCACTGCAATCGTCTCGATCTCGACCTTGGCCGCGCTCTCGAGCAGGCCCTTGACCTCGACGAGCGCCATCGCCGGATAATGGGTGCCCATGATCTCGCGCCAGGCAGCGCCGATCTCGTCACGGGAGCTTACATATTCGTGCCTGTCGGTGACGTAACAGGTCATCCGCACGATGTGCTGCGGGCCTGCTCCGTCCTCGGCGAGGACCTGCAGCACATTCTTCAGAGCGCGGGCGAATTGCCCGTGCAGCGAGTATTCGGGGAAGCTTTCATTCTCGTCCCAGCCGACGATCCCGGCGGTGAAGATCATCCGACCCTTCGCGCTGATGCCGTTGGAATAGCCCTTCGGCCGCGGCCAGCCGGCCGGTTGCAGGATCTTCATTGGCTCCCCTCCCTCAGCAGGTCGCGGGCAATGATCTGCCGCTGCACCTCGCTCGCGCCCTCGTAAATGCGGAGCGCGCGGATGTCGCGGTAGAGCTCCTCGACCTTCGCGCCCTTGGTCACCCCCGCGCCGCCGTGGAGTTGCACCGCCGCGTCGATCACTTGCTGGGCGGATTCGGTTGCGTGAAGCTTGGCCATCGCCGCCGCGCGACGGTTGGAGCTGGTTCCGTCCGGGCCGCCGACATCCTGCTGCCAGGCGGCGCGATAGACGAGCAGAGCCGAGGCATCGACCTTAAGTGCCATGTCGGCGAGCGTCGCCTGGGTCACCGCATTGTCGGCGAGCGTACCGCTGCCGAGGCGGCGATCGCGGGCCCAGGCCAGCGCCTCATCGAGCGCGCGGCGGGAAAAGCCGAGCGCCGCCCCGCCGACCGTCACCCTGAACAGGTTGAGCGTTTCCATCCCGATCCGAAAACCCTCGCCGGGCTCGCCGACGATCGCGTCGGCCGGGATGCGCACATTGTCGTATGTGAGCCGCGCGAGCGGGTGCGGGGCGATGACCTCGATCCGCTCGGCGACGCTCAAGCCAGGCGCATCGGCCGGGACGATGAAAGCGGACAGCCCGCGCGCGCCCTCCCCTTCGCCGGTGCGCGCGAAGGTCAGATAGAAATCCGCGATCCCGCCGTTGGAGATGTAGGTCTTCTCGCCGACCAGCACCCATTCGTTGCCGTCCTTCATGGCGGAAGTCTGGATGTTGGCGGCATCGGAACCGCATTCGGGCTCGGTCATGGCGAAGGCGGCGATCGCCTCGCCGCTCGCGACCCGCGGCAGCCATTCGCGCTTCTGCTCGATGGTCCCGAACAGCGAAATCGCGCCCGAGCCAAGGCCCTGCATCGCGAAAGCAAAGTCGGCGAGGCCCGAGCGATAGGCGAGCATCTCCCGCGCAAGCGCCAGGCTTCGGACGTCGGGCCGGCTGTCGCCGTCGGCGACGCACAATTTGAGTAACCCTGCCGAGCCGAGTTCGCGAACCAGTTCACGGCAATCGGAAT
Organism: Sphingomicrobium sp.; assembly: GCA_035710105.1. Taxonomy (GTDB): domain Bacteria; phylum Pseudomonadota; class Alphaproteobacteria; order Sphingomonadales; family Sphingomonadaceae; genus Sphingomicrobium. The sequence goes on from DASTDZ010000065.1 coordinate 5,061, forward strand.
CGAGGTCGCCCGTTTCGCTCGGCATTCGCCCGCACCAGGCCTCGAGCTCTTTGGCGAGCTCGCGGTGGCGCGGCTCGAAGAAGGGCCAGGCGAGGAAGCTTCGGTCAGCCATCAATCGCCCTGGAACTCGGGCTTCCGCTTCGCCGCGAACGCTTCGTAGGCCCGCCTGAAATCCTTGGTCTGCATGCAGTCGGCCTGGGCCTCGGCTTCCATCCCGAGCGCCTCCTCGATCGACACGTGCCACTCGGCGTCGAGCTGCCGCTTGGTCACCGAATGCGCATAGGCCGGCCCGGCCGCAAGCTCGCGCGCAAGCGCCTGCGCGTCGGCGAGCACCGTATCGGTGAGCCGGTTCCAGAAGCCCCAGGCAAGCCCCTCCTCGGCGCTCATCGCGCGGCCGGTGAACAGCAGCTCCGCCGCACGGCCATGGCCAATGATCCTGGGCAGGATCGCGCAGGCGCCCATGTCCGCGCCGGACAGGCCGACCCGGGTGAACAGGAAGGCGGTCCTGGCGTCGGGCGCGGCGAGCCTGAGGTCGCTCGCCATCGCCAGGATGGCGCCGGCCCCCGCGCACACGCCCTCGACCGCGGCGATGATCGGCTGCGGGCAGGAGCGCATGGCGCGGACGAGGTCGCCGGTCATTGTCGTGAACTTGAGCAGCCCGTCGCGGTCCATCTGCGTCAGCGGCCCGATGATCTCGTGGACGTCCCCGCCCGAGCAGAAATTGCCGCCTGCGCCCGTCATCACCACGCATTTGACCTCCGGCGTGAAGGCGAGCTCGCGGAACGTGTCGCGAAGCTCGGCATAGCTGGCGAAGGTCAGCGGGTTCTTGCGCTCCGGCCGGTTAAGCGTGATCGTCGCAACCCCATCCTCGAAAGCCCACAGGAAATGCTCGGGCTCGAGGGTGAGCGGATCGAGACTCATGCGCTCGTTCCCCCGTCGATCGTGATCGCGGCGCCGTTGATGTCGCGGCTCAGCGGCAGGCACAGCATCAGGATGATATTGCCGATCGCTGCCGGGTCGACCAGCCGCCCGCTGGCGTTCATGCTGGTGATTGCGGAGCGCGCGTCGCCCTCGCTTCGGCCGGTGATTTCGGAGACCCGGGCGACCGACTGGTCGGTCATCGGCGTATCGACATAGCCCGGGCAGACCGCGTTCACGGTGAGGCTGGTCTTCGCATATTCGGCGGCCAGGCTTCGCGTGAGGCCGAGCAGCCCGTGCTTCGAGGCCGCATAATGGGCGGCGTACGGTACTCCGCGAAGCGAAGCGACCGAGGCGACGAACACCAGCCGGCCGTTGTCGCTTTTGAGCAAATCGCCGATGCCCAGGCGCGCGCAATCGAAGGCGGCGGTCAGGTTGGTGGCGATGATCCGGTCCCAGCTCTCCCGGCTCATCTTGTGGAACGGCGCGCTCTCGGCGATCCCGGCATTGACGACCAGGATGTCGATGGGGCCGTTGGCGGCGCGCGCCTCGCCGAACGCGCGCTCGATTTGCACCGGGTCGGTGACGTCGCACTGGAACGCGGCGCCGCCGGTCCCAACCGCCGTCGCCTGGAGCGGCGGCAGCCTGCGGCCGAGCAGCGACAGCTTCGCCCCGGCATTGCCGAGCTCGACCGCTGCCGCGGCGCCTATGCCGGTGCCGCCGCCTGTGATCAGCGCATGGCGGCCTTCGAGCGGCATTCCGTCCATGCATTGGAGCATTGGCCGAACGGCCCCGAAGTGGCAAGGAGCCGCCACTGAGCTTCGCCGGAGGACCGAGAAATGAAGACCCGCGCCGCCGTCGCTTTCGAGCCCAAGCAGCCGCTCGAGATCGTCGAACTCGATCTCGATGGGCCCAAGGCCGGCGAAGTGCTGGTCGAGATCATGGCGACCGGCATCTGCCACACCGACGCCTACACGCTCGACGGCTTCGATTCGGAAGGGATTTTCCCGTCGATCCTCGGGCACGAGGGCGCGGGCGTGGTCCGCGAGGTCGGCGCCGGCGTGACCAGCGTCAAGCCGGGCGACCATGTGATCCCGCTCTACACGCCCGAATGCCGCCAGTGTAAGTCGTGCCTGTCTGGCAAGACCAATTTGTGCACCGCGATCCGCGCCACCCAGGGCAAGGGCGTGATGCCCGACGGCACCAGCCGCTTCTCGTACAAGGGCGAGACCATCTATCACTACATGGGCTGCTCGACCTTCTCGAACTTCACGGTTCTGCCCGAGATCGCGGTCGCGAAGATCCGTAAGGACGCGCCATTCCAGACCAGCTGCTACATCGGCTGCGGGGTGACGACCGGGGTCGGCGCGGTGATCAACACGGCCAAGGTCGAGCCCGGCGCCAATGTCGTCGTCTTCGGCCTCGGCGGGATCGGGCTCAACGTCATCCAGGGCGCCAGGCTGGTCGGCGCCAACCGGATCGTCGGCGTCGACATCAATCCGGCGCGCGAGGAGTGGGGCCGCAAGTTCGGCATGACCGATTTCATCGACGGTCGCGGCAAGGACCGCGCGGCGGTCATCGACGAGGTGCTGGCGCTGACCGACGGCGGCGCCGACTACAGCTTCGATTGCACCGGCAACACGGAAGTGATGCGAACCGCGCTCGAATGCTGCCACCGTGGCTGGGGCACCAGCGTCATCATCGGGGTCGCCGAGGCCGGCAAGGAAATTTCGACGCGTCCGTTCCAGCTGGTCACCGGCCGCAACTGGCGCGGAACCGCATTCGGCGGGGCCAGGGGCCGGACCGACGTTCCCAAGATCGTCGACTGGTACATGGACGGGAAGATCGCCATCGACCCGATGATCACGCACGTCCTCAAGCTCGAGGAGATCAACCAGGGCTTCGAGCTGATGCACAAGGGCGAGAGCATCCGCAGCGTTGTGGTCTACTGATGGAAGTCGTCTCCGAAAACAAATCGCACGGCGGGCGGCAGCTGGTCGTCAAGCACGCGTCGGCTTCGACCCGCACCGACATGAGCTTTTCCATCTTCCTTCCGCCGCAGGCAGAAGGCGCGAGCAAGCTTCCCGTCGTCTGGTATCTGTCGGGCCTGACGTGCAGCCCGATGAACATCACCGAGAAGGGCGAGTATCGCGCCGCCTGCGCGGAGCTCGGGCTGATCTTCATCGCGCCCGACACCAGCCCGCGCGGCGAGGGCGTCCCGACCGATCCCGAGGGCGGCTGGGATTTCGGCCTCGGCGCCGGCTTCTACGTCGATGCGACGGTCAGGCCCTTCGCCGAACATTACCGGATGTGGACTTACGTGACCGAGGAGCTTCCGGCGCTGGTCGCGGACGCCTTTCCGGTCGACATGGACCGGCAGGCGATCACCGGCCATTCAATGGGCGGGCACGGCGCACTCGCCGTTGCCCTTCGCAATCCCGGCCGGTTCCGAAGCGTTTCGGCCTTCTCGCCGATTGTCGCGCCGAGCCAGGTCGCGTGGGGGCAGAAGGCACTGGGCGGCTATCTCGGCGACGATATGGCGGCCTGGCGGAAGCACGATTCCGTCGCTCTGATCGAGGACGGCGCGCGCTTTTCGGAAATCCTGGTCGATATCGGCACGTCCGACCCCTTCCTCGAGCAGCAGCTCCGCCCCGAGCTGCTCGAACAGGCGTGCGCGGAGGCTGGGATCGCGCTGACGCTCAACCGCCGCGACGGCTACGACCACAGCTATTATTTCATCTCGACCTTCATGGCCGGCCATTTGCGCTGGCATTGGGAGCGGCTGGCGCAGTGATCGCCTCGCTCGAGCCCTGGGCCCAGGAGGCGATCCGGGTCGGCGCCGGCCTTGCGGTCGGCGCGCTCGTCGGGCTCGAGCGCGGCTTCAAGCTGCGCGCGCAACGCGAGGGGCAGCGGGTCGCGGGGGTGCGCACTTTCACCCTGATGGGCCTCGGCGCGGGGATCGCGGGCCTGATCGCGGAGCGGCAACCGATCGCTGCGGGCGCCATCGTCGCGGCGATGCTTGGCTATCTCGCGATCGCCTATGCGCCCAAGCTGAAGGCCAAGGGCGACGCGACAAGCCCGATCGCCGCGGCCGGGACCATCGGCATCGCCTTTCTCGCCGGCATGGGCTTCGTTCCGCTGGCGCTGGCGGCAGTCGCAATCGTCGTCTTCATCCTCGCCTTGAAGGACGATCTTCACGAGTTCGTCGACCGGCTCGACGAGCGCGACGTCAAGGCGCTCGCCCGCTACTCGGTGATCGCCCTCGCGGTCCTTCCCTTCCTTCCGGACGAATCCTTCGGTCCCTACGACGCCTGGAACCTGCCCAAGCTATGGTGGGTGGTGATCCTCGTCACCGGCTTTTCCTTCGCGGGCTATGTCGCCAACCGGATCTTTGGCGAAACTCACGGTACGATCGCCACAGCGGTTATCGGCGGCGCCTACAGCTCGACCGCGGTCACCCAGTCGCTTGCCCAACGTCTCGGCTCGGGCGCGGGCGGCGGCGCGGAGCCGGCTGGCATCGCACTGGCGAGCGCGGTCATGTACGTTCGGGTCCTCGTCCTCGTCGCCATCATCGCGACACGGATTTTCGCCGATTTCCTGCTGGTGATCGCTCCGGCGCTCATCGTCGGCGCGATTGCCGGCTGGTGGCTCTATCGCACGGCCCCGCACCAGGAGGGGCCGGCGCCGCCCGGCAATCCGATCGCGCTGCTTCCCGCCCTCACCTTCCTGGTGTTCCTGGCCGCCGCCGCGGTCGCCGCGCGTTGGGCCCTGGGGGAGTTCGGGCAGGAAGGAATAGCGGTTCTGCTGCTGATCATGGGAAGCCTCGACGTGGACGCCGCGATCGTCACCGCCGGCGGGCTTCCGGAACAGGCGATCACGGCGGAGCTGGCGGCGATCGCGCTCGCCGGCACGATCCTTGCCAACATGAGCGTGAAGCTCGGCGTAACCCTCGCCTATGCGCGGTCGAAAGGCGTGTCGGCGGCACTTGCGCTTGCCGCGAGCATGGTCGCGCTGGCGATCAGCATCGCGGTGGCGTGGATTCGGATGGGATAGCCTACCGAATGTCACCAAATTTCCTGACCTGCCCCCGGCAGGTCCAAATTTGGTGACCCCAACGGGACTCGAACCCGTGTTTTCGCCGTGAAAGGGCGACGTCCTAGACCGCTAGACGATGGGGCCGGGAAAGCGGGGGCGAGTTAGGCAAGCCCCGCCGGATGGTCAAGCAGCAGCGGCGTCCTCGACGTGCATTTCCGCCGCATTGCCCCCGTTCCATTCGTCGCGGCGGATGCTCCCGGCGAGCCACCACCGCCGGTCGGTCGGCGAGGACAGCAACGCCTGACCAAGCTCGGTCGCGGCCGAGCGGAAAGCGATCCACTTGAAGCTCTTGCCGTCATCGCCCGAGGCGATCCCGCGCACATGGCCGTCGCCGACGATTCCGGCGCGGATCAGCCGCGCCGGTCCGGCGGCGAGCTTCGGGCTCGGCCAGCCGGCGCCATAGGGCCCGCCCTGGTCGAGCGAATCGCACAAGGAGGCGATCACCGCTCCCGGCGTGACGACCGCGTCGAGCTTCAATGCGCGGCCCCCGATCGAAGTGGCGACGTCGGCCTCGAGACGGCGGCCGATGAACTCACGGAACGGATCGAGCCCGCCCTTGGGAAGGGTCAGCCCGGCCGCCATCGCATGGCCCCCGCCGGCGAGCAGAAGCCCGCTGTCCTTCGCCGCGAGCACCGCGGCGCCAAGGTCGACGCCCGAAATCGACCGGCCCGAGCCTTTGCCCGTGCCGTCCTCGCATTCGGCGATGACGATCGCTGGCCGGCCGAACCTTTCCTTCAGCCGTCCGGCGACGATGCCGATCACGCCCTGGTGCCAGCCTGCGCCCATGACGGTGATGACGGGATCGCCATTGCGCTGCGCCGCCTGCTCCTCGGCCTGCTCGCAAACGCTCATCTCGATCGCTCGCCGCTCCTCGTTCAAGCGATCGAGCTCGGCGGCGATGGCCCGCGCTTCCTCCGGATCGGTCGAGGTCAGCAGCCGCACGCCGAGATCGGACTTGCCGACTCGTCCGCCGGCATTGATCCGCGGCCCCAAAGCGAAGCCGAGGTCGCGGCAAGACGGCGGCTTGACCAACCGTGCCGCCTCGGCGAGCGCGACAAGGCCGAGGTTCCTGCGCCCAGCCATGACCTTCAGCCCCTGCGCCACGAACGCCCGATTGAGACCATGCAGCCGGGCGACGTCGGCGACGGTGCCGAGCGCGACGAGATCGAGGAGATCGAGGAGATCGGGCTGCCCGCGCCCGTCGAAGAATCCGCGCGCGCGAAGCTCGCGGACCAGCGCCACCCCCAGCAGGAAGGCCATGCCGACGGCGGCGACATGGCCGTGCGCCGAGCCGAGATCGCCTTCGTCGAGCCGGTTGGGGTTGATCAGCGCGAACGCAACCGGAAGCAGGGTCGCGCACTGGTGATGGTCGACGACGATGACGTCGAGCCCGGCCGACTTCGCCTCCTCGAGCGCCTCGAACGCCTGCGCCCCGCAATCGACGGTAATGGCCAGGCTCGCGCCGCGGCTCTTGAGCTCGACCAGCGCCGCGCCCGACGGGCCGTAGCCCTCCATCAGCCGGTCCGGGATATAGACGATCGGGTCGGCGCCGAGCTGGCGAAGCAGCAGCGTCAGGAGCGCCGCGCTGGTCGCACCGTCGACGTCGTAATCGCCGAAGATGGCGATCGTCTCACCGGCCTGGACGGCATCGGCAAGGCGGGACGCGCCCTTGTCCATGTCGCGGAAAGCCGAAGGGTCGGGAAGGAAGTCGCGGATCCTGGGATCGCGATGGCGGGCGAGGTCGTCGCGGGACACGCCGCGCGCCAGAAGCAGCGAATCGACCAGCGAATCCATGTCGCCTTCGCCCGTTCCGCGCCAGGCCCATGGCTGGCCGCTGACCGAGCGCTCCACCCCAAGCGCGAATGTCATGGGCCGGACGATAGCAACTCGCGCCGCAATGCGCGCGCGGTTTTCTCGGGCAGCGCCGGAATCGCGTTGACCTGGACTGCTCCGGCGCCGGCGATCCCGAAGACCAGCGAGGCGGTTCCGAACCAGCGCGCGATGAAGCTTTGTGCGAGGTCGACGCTCTGAATCCTCCGCAATGGCAGGATGAGTGTGCGCCGGCGCCACCAGCCCGTGCGGATTAGCAGCCGGTCGCCGTCGAGCGCATAGCCGGTTCGCCGCCAGGCGAGCCAGCGCACGGCAATCGCGCCCAGCGGGAGCAGGATCGAGAGCCCGCCGGCGATGGGCACGAAAGCGAGCTCGGCTGCGCCGGCCAGCATGATCGGCACCAGCGCAACGGCGAGGATCAGGACATAGGCGCTCGAGACCCGCCGCCAGGCGATGGCCTCGGGCAGCGGCCGCCAGCCCAGCGCTTCGAGGACGCTCGCGGTCTCGCCCGCGCTGGCCAGCGGCGCAAGCACGTGGTCGCCGCTGCCACCCTCGTCCCGGGCGAGGCTCTGGAGCTTGAGCTCGCTCCAGCCGAAGCGCTCCCGCACCGGCCCCGTGGCGACGATTGCCGCCTGCGCGCGAGCGACGGGAAGGCTGACGTCGGTGCGGTTTAGCAACCCGCGGCGGCGGCGCAGGCCGGCATCCGTGCGGTCGAGCCGGAAGCCGTAGTCGCGCAGCACCGTCCGGACGATGCCGGCCGCCAGCCCGATGAGCACGAGCGAGACGACACCGGCGATGGCCATGATCAGCCGGTTGGCGAGGATGAAGGCCTGGATCGGCGCGCTTTCGCTCAGCACCCGGTCCCAGAACCTCCGGCTGAACGGGTCGAAACCGATGACGTCACCGACCGTCTGAGTGAGTCCGAACAGGCCCGCGAACACCGCAAGCGAGAAATTGAACACTCCGGCGAGCAGGAGCCTCGGCAAGTCCATCGCGAAAACCGGCGGCCGGTCCGCCTCCTCAACCTGCGAAGCGGCGGCCGCTGTGCTGGACCGTCGCGAGCGGACCAGCTCGCGAAGTTGTTGCGCCCGCTCGAGCGTGATCGCCTGCAGCACGCCCTCGTCACGGCCGCCCGAGCCGCCGGTCTCGAACTTCACCTTCGCCAAGCCCAGCAGCCGAGCGACCGGACCCTGGCTGATGTCGACGTCCTGAACCCGGTCGAACGGGATCGACCGGTGGGTGCGGCTGAAGATTCCGCTGTCGATTCGAATCTCGCTTTCGCCGACACGATATTCGAACCTTCGCCAGTAAAGGACGAGCCCCAGCGCAAGCAGCACGAAGAGAGCTACGGCCCCGAACAAAGCGGTCTCAAGCTGCCCTCGAATGGCGAGATAGGCGATGAAGGCATAGCCGCCGGCCATCCCGCGGATCGCGCCGCCGAGCCCGGTCAGAAGGAACAGCGGGTGGAGCCGCTCGGGCTCGCCGACCGCCCGGTCGTCAGCGCTCATTCGAAGTCCGTGCGGACATGCTCGCGGATGACGTCCCGGATTTCCGCCGCCCGCTCGGGCGACAGGCCCGGAACCGTGACGATGCTGTTGTGCGTGCCGGCGGTGTGAACGACCAGGGTCGCCACCCCGAACAGCTTTTCGGCGGGCCCTCGGCGAACGTCGATATGCTGCACCCGGACCAGGGGAACGATCGTGTCAGTGTGGAACAGCCAGCCGCGCACGACCCGAAGCCAGCGGTCCGACAGCCGGTAGCCGAGCCGCGCGTAGACGCGCTGCGGAACCGTCGCGAGCGAAACCAGCGCGAGAAGCGGAGCACCGAAGCTCGGAAGGAGGTGGAAGACCGTCCCTTCCAGCGCCCGGTCGAGCACGACGGCGCCGATGATCAGCGGAACCCACAGGACCGCGAGGCGCAACCGAAGCACGTTCGTATATCCGGGCTCGACCGGCTGCAGCGATGCTCCGGCGGCTTCTTGCCCGGTCAGATCAGGATCTTCCCCCACCCCGGCAATTCTAGCGGCAGCCGGCCACCGGTCTAGAGGCTGCGCTGGCTTCCGAATTTGTAATGCTCGGCCATGACCCGGCGAACGGTGCCCGAGCTGGCGCGCATGACGAGGCTTTCGGTCGTCACGCAATCCTTGCGGCGATGGACTCCGCGCAGAAGCGATCCGTCCGTGACCCCGGTGGCTGCGAAGATGCAATCGCCGCGCGCCATGTCTTCGAGCGAATAGATGCGGTCGAGGTCCTCGATCCCCCAGCGGCGAGCGCGGGAAATTTCGGCGTCGTTGCGGAACAGTAGCTTGCCCTGGATCTGCCCGCCGACGCAGCGAAGGGCGGCCGCTGCGAGCACGCCTTCGGGCGCCCCGCCGCTTCCCATGTAGACGTCAATACCCGTGTCCGGGTCGGCAGTGGCGATGACCCCGGCGACATCGCCGTCGGGGATCAGTTTGATCCCGCAGCCGAGCCCGCGAAGCTCGGCGATCATCGCCTCGTGCCGCGGCCGGTCGAGGATGCAGGCGATGATCTCATTGGGCTCGACCCCTTTGGCCTTGGCGATCGCCCGAACGTTTTCGGCCGGCGACTTGTCGAGGCTGATCGTTCCTTCCGGATAGCCGGGCCCGACCGCCAGCTTTTCCATATAGACGTCGGGCGCGTTCAGCAGGCAACCGTGCTCGGCGATGGCAAGCACGGCGAGCGCGTTGGGCCCCGCCTTGGCGGTGATGGTCGTGCCTTCCAGCGGGTCGAGCGCGATGTCGATCCTGGGTCCGTCGGGGGCGCAGCCGACCTTTTCGCCGATGTAGAGCATCGGCGCCTCGTCGCGCTCGCCCTCGCCGATGACAACGGTTCCGCACATGGGGAGTTTGTTGAGCTCGGCGCGCATCGCCTCGACCGCCGCGGCGTCCGCCGAATCATTGTCGCCGCGGCCGATCCAGTTCGACGCCGCGATCGCCGCGGCCTCGGTGACGCGCACCATCTCGAGCACGAGCACCCGGTCGAGAGCCGAGGAGCCTTTGGCAAAATGCGCGGTCATGTCTTTGCGGAATGCCTCCCTGTTGCCCAAGCGCGATTAGGAGCGGGCGGCGCCGCTGTCGAGACGGCCGCGCTGGCTCAGGCGCGACCGGCTAGTCACGATAGGCGGGCAGCGACCAGCCGCGGGCGATCGCAAGGCCACGCAGCGCGAAGCCGGCGGCGGCCGCGATCGCGGCGGCAACCGCTCCCGGGACTCCGCCAAGGGTCAGCGCGACCAGCAGCCCGGCGGCGAGCGCTGCGGCGGTGACGTAGAGCTCCGGCCGCATCAGGATCGAGGGCTCGCCGGCGAGCATGTCGCGGATGATGCCCCCGGCGCAGGCGGTGAGCACGCCCATCGCGAAGGCCGGGACGGGCGCGACGCCATAGGCCAGCGCCTTGGCCGACCCATAGGTCGCGTAAGCCGCCAGCCCGGCCGCGTCGAACCACAACAGCGCGGCGCCCGCGAACCTGCGGCGGCTGGTCAGCCAGACCAGGAGCGCGGCGATGATGCAGATGGCGAGGGTCGCGTTCGTGTGAACCCAGAAGACCGGCGCCCCGATCAATAGGTCGCGCAGGGTCCCGCCGCCGACGCCGGTAACGACGGCGAAGAAGATGAAGGTGACGAGGGTCTGCTTCTTTTCCGCAGCAAGCAGCGCTCCGGAGATGGCGAACACCGCGATTCCGAAATAATCGAGCAGCTCGAGCGCGGCGGGGATCGGGATCGTTTCGGTCACTCGCGGTCTTTGTAGGGAGGATCACGCGCGGGCAAGCCCGGTCGGCCCGCTTCGCATCGCACGCAAGGGCGAGTAGAGGGACACCATGGCGAATGACACGAAAAGCGACACGACGGCCATCCCGACGCTCGAGGACTGGCAGCACTGGACCTGGGTGATGGGCCGGGCGCAGCAGATGCTGATGGAGGCCTGGGCGCAAAGCCTCAAGACGCCCAATCCCTGGCCAACGTCCCCGCCGCACTGGGGCGCCTTTCCCCCAGCCTTCTTCTCGCCGCCCGGGGCGCCTTCGGCTGCATCCGATCCGATGAGCCTGATGGGCGCCGGCGCCGACGCCTGGGCCAAGGGTCTCGAGGCATGGGGGCAGATGCTTGGTCTCGAGGCCGGATCGGCCGACGAGCGCAAAGACCGCCGTTTCGCCGCGCCCGAATGGCGCGAGAACCCGGTGTTCGACCAGATTCGCCAGACCTATCTGGCCCTGTCCGATCGACTGCTGGGCACGGTCGAGCAGATCGAGGGCCTCGACGACGACGACCGCGCCAGGCTCCATTTCGCGACCAAGAGCTTTGTTGACGCGATGAGCCCGTCGAACTTCGCCCTGACCAACCCGCAGGTGCTGAAGAAGACGATCGAGACCCGCGGCGAGAACCTGCTCAAAGGTCTCGCCAACATGCTCAAGGACATCGCCTCCGGCCAGCTCACCCAAACCCGGCCGGGCGCCTTCGAGGTCGGCGGGAACCTGGCGACGACACCGGGCAAGGTCATCAAGGAGACTGCGCTCTACCAGTTGATCCAGTACACTCCGACGACCGATGAGGTCCTTGAAACCCCGGTGATTATCTTCCCGCCGTGGATCAACCGCTTCTACATCCTCGACCTCAGCCCGGAGAAAAGCTTCGTCAAATGGTGCGTCGACAATGGGCTGAGCCTGTTCATGGTCAGCTGGAAATCGGCCGACGAGTCGATCGCCGACGCGACCCTCGATGATTATGTGCTGCGGGGCCAGGTCGATGCGATCGACACGGTTCGCGACCTGCTCGGCGTCGAAAGCGTCCATGCAGTCGGCTATTGCGTCGCCGGGACCACGCTTGCCGCGACTCTGGCCTGGCTGCACGCGAAAAAGCAGGAAAAGAAGGTCAGGTCCGCGACCTTCCTCACCGCCCAGGTCGATTTCACGCTCGCCGGCGACCTCAAGCTGTTCACCGGCCCGGAAACGATGGCGCTGCTCGACCGGCTGACGGCCGAGAAGGGCTATCTCGACGGCCGCTACATGGCCGCGACCTTCAACCTGCTGCGCGGGCGCGACCTCATCTGGAACTATGTCGTCAACAATTACCTGCTCGGCGAGGAGCCGCCGCCGTTCGACCTCCTGCACTGGAACTCGGACACGACCAACCTGCCCGGGCGATGGCACCGCGCCTATCTCCAGGACCTCTACGTCGGCAACAAGCTGGCCGAAAAAGGCGGGATCACCATCGAGGGGACGGCGATCGACATCGACCAGGTGGCCGCGCCCGCCTACATCCAGGCCGGCCGCGAGGACCATATCGCGCCGCCCGAAAGCGTCTGGAAGATCATGGACCATTTCGCGGGCGAGAAACGCTTCGTCCTTGCCGGCTCGGGCCATATCGCCGGCGTCGTCAACCCGCCGGCCGCGAACAAATACAGCTATTGGGTCAACGACGAGCCGGCGGGAACGCTCGAGGACTTCGTCGAGGGGGCAAAGGAGCACAAGGGCAGCTGGTGGCCCGACTGGCTTGCCTGGATCGAGAAGCAGGATCCGAAGCGCGTGAAAGCGGAAGGCGCCCGCATTCCCGGCAAGGGTAAGCTGAAAGCGATCGAGGACGCCCCCGGAAGCTACGTCAGGGCGCGCTGAACTTCAGCATTTTTCGTATTTCCAGTTACGGCGCTTGCCTTCGGACAGCCATTCGACCGCGGTCGCGATGCGTTTCTTCCGAGTCGCCTCCTGCTTCGCTTCCGCGACCCAGTCGAGATAGTCGCGCTGCGCCGATGGCGGGAAGCCTTCAAGCGCCGCCTTGGCCCTAGGCACCCTGGCGAGCGCGGCTGCGAAATCCGGGTGCATTGCCGGCGCGGGCCTGGGCGCGTGCTTGGCCTTGCGCGGGGCGGGCGCGCTCCTTGCAAGCTCCGCCGCCTTGCGGATCAGCGCATCGAATTCCTCGTCGTGCGGAAGGTCGGAGACCGAGGTCAGCCGCCCGAACTGGCCCATGGCTTCGGCGCTCGCCTCGTCCCCGCGAAGCTCCTGGCCGCGCCAGAAGTTCAGCGCCGCGTGCGCCTTGAAAGCGACCATCATCAGCAGGATCTTGCCGTCGAGGGTGAAGGCCGGGGAGCTCCATTTCATCGACTCCGCCACCTCGGGCACGGCGGCATGGACCCGCTCGCGGATATGGCTGAGGACCGGTTTCGCGAACGGCTGCGCCTTCGCGATATAGGAATCGACCCGTGGGTCGCGGCTCAGAAAATTCCCCCGCCGAGCATCAGCCGGACGACGCCGATGACGATGACGACGATGTTGAGGTTGCGCCCGGCCGTGCCGCTGCTCATCGCCCCGATCGCGGCGCCGAGGATGGCCAGCGGCACCACGAGCCAGTTGGCCCAGCCGAGCAGCGGCAGGAAGGCGACCACAGCGAAAACCAAGGCGACGGCGCCGATGATCAGGGAGATAATGTTGAGCATGGCGCGATCTGTAGCGCCTAATGCGCGGTTTCGACAGGGGCGATTCGCGCGAGGACTCGGTCGCCGCAGCTGATCGAGAGCGAGCCCACCGGCGGGCTCATCGGCCATTCGCCGCGAACGTCATGGGTGGTGACAGCCTGGGTCGCGGGCCCGGCGGGCGGAATCGCGCGAAGCTCCCCGAAGACCTGCACCGGATAGCTTTCGGCGACCCGGAAATCGCCCCATTCGAACCGGTAGCCGCCGGTTGGCACCGTGACCTTGCCGGTGACGATGAGCCTGGGGTTGGAGTTGGGGCCCGGCATCGCGTCGACCCAGGCCGCCCAGTCGCTCGAACCGAGGATCGGGCAGTCGCCGGCGGCGGGAGGCGGAGGGGGTGGCGCCGGCGCAACCTGGCAGGCGCCAAGCAGCGCGGCGGCGAAAGCAGGAAGAAGAGCGCGAGTCATGAGCGGCCAATGCCTCCGGGCGCGAACCGTTCCCTATTCGGGCAGGGTCACGGCGATCCGCGCCTGGCGGGCGAGCCCGTAGACATAGAGCCCGAGCGCCAGCCAGATCGAGGCGAACGCGACCGCATGCCACAGGGTGAAGTCCTCGCCGTAGAGCAGGACGGCGCAAAGGAACTGAAGCGTCGGGGCGATGAACTGCAGCATCCCCAGGGTGGAATAGCGCAATCTTCGCGCTGCGCCGGTGAACAGCAGCAGCGGAACGCTCGTCGCGACGCCCGCTAGCAGGACCAGCGCGATCTCGAATCCAGTCGATCCGAACACCGGCTCGCCGGCGGCAAGGCCGAAACCCAGCCAGGCGAGCGCCAGCGGCAGCAGCAGGATGGTCTCGACCGTAAGGCCCGACGTCGCCTCGACAGGGGCGAGCTTTCGTAGCAGGCCATAGGTGGCGAAGGTGACCGCGAGCGTCAGGCTAATCCACAATTGGCCGGCGGCCTGGAAGGCGAGGCCGGAGATCCCGGCCGCGGCGAGTGCGACCGCCGCCCACTGCAACCTGCCAAGCGGCTCCTTGAGGATGATCCGTCCCAGCAGCACGTTGGCGAGCGGGCTCAGATAATAGCCAAGGCTTCCGGCGAGTATGTGGCCGACGGTCACTGCATAGACGAACAGCAGCCAGTTGATGCCGATGAGGACCGCGGTGACGGCGAGGAAGCCGATCGTCCGCGGCCGGCCGAAGACAGTGCGAAGCTCTTGCGACTGGCCGAACGCGTAAAGCAGCACGAGCAGGAACGGGACCGACCACAGCACGCGGTTGGCGACGATGTCGATCGCCCCGACCCCGGCGATCGCCTTGAAGTAGATGGGGAGAATCCCCCACAACCCGTAGGCGCCGATCCCGAACCACAGCCCGCGGCGCGCCTCGTCTCGTTCCTTCGCGGGGCCTGGGCGGGCGTTCATCCGCCGTGCGCCTAGCCGCGCCGCACGCGAAGTCAAAGTCCTTGGTGAAGACGCCATTGGTTGCATCTGGCGGGCCGGACTGCCACCACTGTATTCCACGTCAAATGAGGCACCGCCGGTGAAAGCGACGTCCTTCCTCTGGGCCGTTCCGCTGCTCGCGCTCGTCGCCGGCTGCGACAGCGCCACCAAGCGCGCGCGAAGCGCCGCAACCGTCACCGTCGAGGCCGAGCCCAAGTCCAACGCCTGGATGGCGGTCGCGACCCCGAGCGACGAGGACCGCATCAACCGCCTCGGCCTCGCCTGGCAGCAGGCGCTGATGGAAGCCCGGCCGAGGCACCGGCGGGAGATCGAGACCGAGGGCGTGCTTCTCGAAGCCCGCTCGGCGCTGCCGCGGCCGCAGCCGACACCTGGAAGCTACAATTGCCGGATGATCCGCATCGGCAAGGCCGCGAAAGGCTCGCAGACCTTCGAGAAGTTCAAGCCCTTCTTCTGCTACGTGCTGGTCGACGACGACGGGCTTCTGACCATCGTCAAGCAGACCGGGAGCCAGCGGCCCGCGGGGCGGCTGTGGGACGACGATTTTCCGAACCGCATGATTTTCCTCGGCAGCCTGGCGCTCGGCGACGAGCAGGAGCCGCTTGCCTACGGCGACGATCCGGCGCGCGACATGGCCGGCGTGTTCGAACGGATCGCGCCGTTCCGCTGGCGCCTTGTCATCCCTTGGCCGCGAAGCGGCGCCAAGCTCGAAGTTTTCGAGCTGACCCCGGTCGCCGACCAGCCGGATTGATGGGCTCGGCAGGGCTGCTGGCCGATCCGGCCGAAGTTCGACGCCATCTGGTCGCGGCCGCCGCCGCTGGCGAGCCCGTGACTTATGGAGAGATGCTTAACGCGCTCGGCCATCGCTTCACCCGGCCGAAGATGCGCGCCCTGTGCAAGGTCCTCACGGTTGTGGACGAGGAGGCGGCGGAGCGCGGCGAGCCCGAGCTGGCAGTGCTCGTCGTTCGCCAGTCAGACGGGCTGCCCGGCCAGGGCTGGTGGATCGGCGGCGCGATCTTGCACGGCCATGACGGGCCATGGACAGGTCCCGAGGCGGCGCGGCTGGTGACAAGGCTGCAGCGCCGGGCGTTCGATTATTGGGCTCGACAGAGCGAAGGTTAGAATTTCGGGCCGCAGTCGCTAAGTGAGCCCGATGGCCGATGCCCGCACCTTCACCGTGAGCGACGACGACGACGGCATTCGCCTCGACCGCTGGTTCAGGCGCAACCAGCCGGAAATCAGCTTCAACACGGTCTCGCGCTGGGCACGCACCGGCCAGCTCCGGCTCGACGGCAAGCGCGTCGCGCCGGGCGACCGGATCGCCGCCGGCCAGGAAATCCGCGTTCCTCCCGTCGAGCCCGAGCAGTCGCGGCGTGGGCCGGCGAAACCGCGCCGGTCGGCGGTGACCCAAGAAGAGGCCGAGTTCGTCCGCTCGCTCGTCATCCATGAGGACGCGCACGGCCTGGTGCTCAACAAACCGCCCGGGCTCGCGACGCAGGGCGGGACCAAGACCACCAACCACCTCGACCGGCTGCTCGACGGGCTGGCCGACGAGGCCGGCAACCGGCCCAAGCTCGTCCACCGGCTCGACAAGGATACGTCAGGCGCGCTGCTGGTCGCCCGCAGCGCGCGGGCCGCGGCCTTCTTTTCCAAGGCTTTTTCCGGGCGGACGGCGCGCAAGGTCTACTGGGCGCTCGTCGTCGGCGTTCCGGATTCGCACGAAGGCCTGATTGACGCGCCGCTCGCCAAGCAGCCGGGGACCGGCGGCGAGAAAATGCACGTCGATTCCGAGCACGGGCAATCGGCCAGGACCCGCTGGCGGCTCATCGACCGCGCCGGGAACCGGGCCGCCTGGCTCGAGCTCCAGCCGCTGACCGGGCGGACCCACCAGCTTCGCGCGCACATGGCCGCCATCGGTCACCCGATCGTCGGCGATGGCAAATATGGCGGCCCCGATTCCTTCCTGACCGGCGGGATCAGCCGCAAGCTCCACCTCCACGCTCGGCGGCTGAAGATCGACTCGCCGGGCGGCGGGCAAATCGACGTGACCGCCGAGCTCCCCGACCATTTCGCCCAGAGCCTGGAGATGCTGGGCTTCGACATCGCCGAAGGGGAGCGGATCGCCGCCACCAGGCGGGGCCCGCCGCCACCCGCCAGGGCCAGGCCGAGGCGGGAGACGCGGCGCGGCGAGCGCCGGTCGCGAGGCGGAAAGCCGCGGCGGTGATCAGGCTCGCCATCTTCGATTGCGACGGGACACTGGTCGACAGCGGCGCGACGATCCACCGCGCGCTGGCCGAGACCTTCGATCTTCACGGCCTCAAGCTCCCGCCGCCGGCGCAAAGCCGCAAGGTGATCGGGCTCAGCCTCGCCGAGGCGATGGCGGCGCTCGTCCCCGAAGCTCGGCCGGAGGACCATTTTCAGCTCGCGGAGACCTACAAGAGCTGCTTCTTCAGCGCCCGCCAGCGTGGCGAGGTCGAGGAGCCCTTGTTCGACGGAATCCTCGAGCTTCTCGACGCAATGGAAGCCGAGGGCTGGCTGCTGGCGGTGGCGACGGGCAAATCCGACCGCGGCCTGAAGCATTGCCTCGAACGGCACGGCATCCACGCACGCTTCGTCTCGCTCCAGACCGCCGACCGCCACCCGTCGAAGCCTTCGCCGCAGATGACGCTGGCGGCGATGGCCGAGGCCGGCGCCAATCCCGAACGGACCATCGTCATCGGCGACACCAGCTTCGACATGGCCATGGCGACGGCTGCGGGCGCCGCCGGGATCGGCGCCGGCTGGGGCTATCACGACCGCGAAGAGCTGGAAGCGGCCGGCGCCGCCGCGGTTGCCGAGGTCCCGGCGGAGGTCGCGGTCCTTGCGAAGGAGATCGTCGATGGCTGACGAGGCGATCTGGAAGCGGCGCTTTCACTTGTTCGCCGCAGCGCGGCTGTTCGGCCTTGCGACCTTCCTCGCCGGGATGGCGGTCATGTTCACCGATATCCTGCGCGATGGCGGCTGGCCCGTCGTTGGCGCGATCCTCATGGTGATGGGCCTGCTCGACGCGGTCGTCGCGCCCAAGCTGATGAAGAAGCAGTGGCAGAGGGAAGACGAGTCGGAGTGAAGCGGTTCTGGAAGCAGGCCGCGGTGGTGGCCGAGGCGGCCGGCTGGGGCGTGGCGCTCGACGGCAAGCCGGTGCGGACTCCGGCGCGCAAGCCGCTGATGGTTCCGACCGAGGCGTTGGCTGAGGCGATCGCCCTCGAATGGAACGGGGCCGGCGAGCGGGTCGACCCGCTGGCGATGCCGCTGACCGGTCTCGCCAATGCGGCGATCGACAGAGTGGGCGCGGACCCCACCTCTTTTGGCGAAGGCCTCTCCCGCTATGGCGAGAGCGACCTTGCCTGCTACCGCGCCGAGGCGCCGCAGGCGCTTGCCGAGCGGCAGGCGCGGAGATGGGACGCGCTGCTCGCCTGGGCGAGGCGCAGGTTCGACGTCGATTTTGCAACCACCGTTGGAATTCTTCACGTGCCCCAGCCGCGAGCGACCGTGCAAAGGCTCGCCCACGTCGTCGCTTCGCTCGACCCCTTCCGCCTTGCCGGCCTGTCGCCGCTGGTGACGATTGGCGGGTCGCTGGTCGCCGCGCTCGCAGTGCTCGAACGGGCGATCGAGCCTGCCCAGGCGTGGGAGGCGGTGACGATCGACGAGCGCTGGCAGGCCGAGCATTGGGGCAGCGACTCCGAGGCCGAGGCCGCGCTCGAGGCGCGCCGTCGCGACTTCATGGCCGCCGCGCGCTTCCTGGAGCTGCTTAGGGACTAATGCGCGACGCCAAGCGAGCGAGTGAATGCAACGAGGTTGGTTTGCCGTCTCGTCTTCAGTCGCTCCGCCCCGACGATGGTCCGCACCTGTGCGAGGCAGCCTCCCGTATCCTCGTTGATCAGAACGTACTCATACTCAGGCCAGTGGCTGATCTCACCGTCGGCACGAGCCATTCTATCCGCGATCACAATGTCCGAGTCCGTTCCGCGTGCCCGAAGCCGGCGCTCGAGCTCCTTCATGGAGGGAGGCAGGAGGAAAATCGAAACGAGATCTTCGCCCATGGCAGCCTTGAGCTGCTGGGTCCCCTGCCAGTCGATGTCGAACAATATGTCGCGACCGTCCCTTAGCGCCGCCTTGACCGGCGCCTTCGGGGTCCCGTAGCGATAGCCGAAGACGGGCGCCCATTCGACGAACTCGCCTGCTTCGATCCGGCGGTCAAACTCGTCATCTTTCACGAAAAAATAGTCGACACCTTCGACCTCCCCAGGGCGCTTCGGCCGTGTCGTCACCGAAACTGACATCATCACTTCCGGGTCGGCTTCAAGCAGCATCCGGGAAATTGTCGTCTTGCCGGCACCTGAGGGGGAAGACAGCACGATCAGCAGACCGCGCCGAGCGGCGGGCGCCTGGTCAGTCGGGGCTCCGTCCATGACCGCTCTTGCGATGCGGCCGGCCAATTCGTCAAGGGCCGCTGCTGCAATGCACAAAACCTCTTGAAATGTCGCAGCGCACCATTTATGTTGCATTGCACAAAAGGAGTTTTCGATGACCGAGACCACCGACGCCAAGATCGAAGCCGCAGTCGACGCCGCCGAAGGCGTGGCCGAAGAGGCCGCCAAGGTGACCAAGGCCGCCGCCGACGAGGCGGTGCAGACGGTCAGGAAGGCAAGCAGGCCGGCCGCCAAGCGCCCGGCGAAGAAAGTTCTCAAGACTGTGGCCAAGGCAAAGCGCAAGGCCAAGGCGAAGCCCGCCGCCAAGGCGCGGCCCGCCGCCAACGAAAGGAATAAGGAAATGAAGTTCGATCCCACCAACGTCTTCGCCGGCTTCGGGGCGTTCCCCGGCGCGTCGGCGTTCGAGAAGCTGTTCACCGAGGCCGCCGAGCGCGGCGAGGAAG
Source organism: Sphingomicrobium sp. (assembly GCA_035710105.1). Taxonomy (GTDB): domain Bacteria; phylum Pseudomonadota; class Alphaproteobacteria; order Sphingomonadales; family Sphingomonadaceae; genus Sphingomicrobium. The sequence goes on from DASTDZ010000065.1 coordinate 24,688, forward strand.
CCGTCAAGCGCTCGCGCAAGGCCGCCGAGGAGCTCGCCGACATCTATCGCGGCAACATTGACGCGTTCGTCGAGGCCGGCCGTATCGCCGCCAGCGGCGTCCAGTCGATCGGCCAGGATTTCGCCGCCAAGAGCCGCGACGGTATCGAGCAGACCGCCAACACGGTTCGCGCCTTCGCCGAAGCGAAGAGCCCGACCGAGCTTCTGCAGCTGCAGAGCGAGTTCGCCCGCACCGCGTTCGACCGCTTCGTCGAGGACAGCTCGGCGTTGACCGAGTCGGTCGTCAAGCTTGCCGGCGAGACCATCCAGCCGATCTCGAACCGCGCAAGCGCGAACGTCGAGAAGCTCAACACGATCGCTGCCTGACACTCTCCTCCCCTCCCGTCAGGCACCGCAGGCGGCCGCCCTCCCGAGGGGCGGCCGCCTTTTTTCTGCCCGCCGCGCATCGCTCGCCGCTTGCGGCGCGTTCTCGCCTTGCCATATTTGTGGGCGGGCTATGGATTGGCGTTTGATCAGCATGGGCGACGGGCCCGGGCGTGGCGACGGCCTCGAGGACATCGAGACCGGGGTCGCGACGCGCACGCGCCCGAAAACGAAAAAGCCGTCCAATTACAAGGTGCTGATGCTCAACGACGATTATACGCCGATGGAGTTCGTCGTGCTGGTGCTTCAGCGCTTCTTCTCGATGGGGATCGAGGACGCGACCCGGGTCATGCTCCAGGTCCACCAGCAGGGCGTCGCGGTGTGCGGCGTTTTCACCTACGAGGTTGCCGAGACCAAGGTCAGCCAGGTGATCGACTTCGCGCGGGAAAACCAGCACCCGCTGCAGTGCACGATCGAAAAGGCGTGAGCACCGCCCTCCCTTGAATGGGGAGGGATCAACGCTAAAGCGCGCCGGTGGACAGCATCTGGATCCGCGGCGGCAATCGCCTCGAAGGCAAGATCCCGATCAGCGGCGCGAAGAACGCGGCGCTGACCCTGCTGCCCTGCGCGCTCCTCACGGATCAGCCGCTGACCCTTAGCAACCTGCCGCGGCTCGCCGACGTCGACAGCTTCGGCCATCTGCTCAACCAGCTTGGCGTGTCGACCAGCGTGGCTGGGGTTAAGCGCGGCGAGTTCGGCCGCAAGATGACGCTCCAGGCCGACGAGATTGTCTCGACCGTCGCCCCCTACGACATGGTGCGCAAGATGCGCGCCTCGGTGCTCGTGCTCGGGCCCATGCTCGCCCGCGCCGGCGAAGCGACGGTCTCGCTGCCCGGCGGCTGCGCGATCGGTGACCGGCCGATCGACCTGCACCTGAAGGCGCTCGAATGCATGGGCGCCGAGATCGAGCTTGCCGCCGGTTACGTGAAGGCGACCGCGCCAAAGGGGCGCCTTCCTGGCGGCGACTTCAGCTTCCCGGTCGTTTCCGTCGGAGCAACCGAAAATGCGGTGATGGCGGCGGTGCTGGCCGCCGGCCGGACACAATTGTTCAACGCCGCCCGCGAGCCCGAAATCGTCGATCTGTGCAACCTGCTGGTCGCGATGGGCGCCAGCATAGACGGCATTGGCTCGTCGCACCTGATCATCGACGGGGTCGAGGGGCTGAACGGCACCAGCTATGCGGTCATGCCCGACCGGATCGAGGCTGGCAGCTACGCGTGCGCGGCCGGCATTACCGGCGGCTCCATCGACCTCATCGGCGCACGCCCCGACGACATGCGCGCGATCCTCAACGCCTTGTCGCACGCGGGACTCATGCTCGAATTCCACGACAAGGGCATTCGAGTCGCCGCCGACGGGCCGCTGAAGCCGCTTGCGCTTTCGACGGCCCCCTTCCCGGGCTTTCCGACCGACATGCAGGCGCAGTTCATGGCGATGCTCGCGCTCGCCCGCGGCGACAGCTTCCTTGAGGAGACGATCTTCGAGAACCGCTACATGCACGTGCCGGAGCTTCGGCGGATGGGCGCGGAGATCGAGATCCACGGCCGCTCGGCGATCGTCCACGGGGTCGAGAAGCTGACCGGCGCGGAAGTGATGGCGACTGACCTTCGCGCCTCGATGAGCCTTGTTCTCGCCGGCCTCGCCGCCGAGGGCGAGACCGAGGTGCTGCGGGTCTATCACCTCGACCGCGGCTACGAGCGGCTGGAGGAGAAGCTCTCCGCCGTCGGCGCCACCATCGAGCGGCGGTCAAGCGGCTAGGCGACGAGCTTCAGGCCTCCGATCGCGGCAATGATCACGAAGATCAGCAGCAGTCGGACCAGCGAGGCCGGCTCGCCAAACCAGGCAAGCCCGACAATCACCGTGCCCACGGCGCCGATGCCGCCCCACACGGCATAGGCCGTGCCCATCGAGATCGAGCGCGACGCCACCTCCAGAAGCGCCATGCTGACGGCGACGGAGGAAAGGAAGGCGAGCGTCCAGGGGATGTTCCTGAACCCGTCGACGAATCTCAGCGACGTCGTGAAGCCGATTTCGAACAGGCCCCCGAGTATCAGCAGCGCCCACGCCATTTCCGATCCTTTCCGCTGGACGGGGTGCAATCCCCGATTAGTCTGGGCGAATGACCGAACACCGAACTATCGGCAACCGCATCGCCCCGGCCCACTTCATCCTCTTCGCGGTCGTGGGCGCCATCGCCGTCCTGATAGCAGGGATGGTCCTCGACGAATGGCGCCGCGCCATCATGGTCGGGTTCGACGTTGCCGCACTGTTGTTCCTGCTGTCGGTCGCCCCCCTGCTTCGAACGCGAGAAGGAACAGCGATTCGCGCGCACGCGCGCGAGAATGATGCGAACCGCGCAGTCCTGCTCGCAATCACCTTTGTCGTCCTGGTGGTTCTCTTCGTCGCCATCGCGACGGAAACGCTCAGGCACTCGCCCGAGCCCTTCACGAAGATCCTGATCGTCGCCACGCTGGCTTTCGCCTGGCTGTTCAGCAACACCGTCTATGCGCTGCACTACGCCCATCTCGCCTACAGCAACGAGGCGAAGTGCATGGGCCTCAGCTTTCCCGACACGGCCGAGCCGCTTTACTGGGACTTCGTCTATTTCGCCTTCACGATCGGCATGACGTTCCAGACGTCGGACGTTACCATCAGCGATCAGTCGATCCGCCGAATCGTTGCATTGCACAGCCTCGCCGCCTTCGCTTTCAACATCGGCGTGCTTGCCTTCACCATCAACGTGCTGGGCGGCGGCTAGGTCGCGGCCTCGAGCGTGGGGCTGGCCTCCTCCGGCCGGCGGGCGGCAAGTATGCAGCCGGCGACGATCAGGCCCGCGCCGGCCAAGGTATAGGGTGACACGCTCTCGTCGAAGAACATCCAGCCGAACAAAGCCGCCCACAGGAAGGCCGTATATTCGGTTGCGGCGAGATAGCTAGCCTCGGCCCGCGCATAGGCCCAGGACAGCAGCAGCAGGGAGGCGATCGCGAGCAGCGCGGCAAGCAGCAGCCCGGGCCAGGCCGTGCCCGGCGGCAGCGCGATTCCGACGAACGGAAGGATGGGAAGCAGGCAGAAAGTGACGATCACGCTCTGGAAGAAGGTGATCTCGAGCGGGTCGGCGACCAGCGCCTGCTGGCGCATGATGATGATGTTGAGCGCATAGAGGACGGCCGAGGCGAGGATCGCGACGCTTCCGATCAGCGCCTCGCGGCCAAGGTCGGCCTGCGCCTGGCCGATGAAGATGACGACCACGCCGGCGAAGGCGAGCATCGAGGCGGCAAGCGTCCTCTTCCCCACCGTTTCCTTGAGCATGAGCGACGCAAGGTAAAGCGCGATCAGCGGCGCGATGAAGGCCAGTGCGATCGCCTGCGCCAGCGGCACCCGGCCGATCCCCCAGAAGAATAGGAAGCCCATGCCGGTCGACAGAAGCCCGCGCGTCAGGTGGATCCGCATCGTCGAGGCATTTGGCCAGCCGTTCCGCCGCGGCAGGTAGAGCGCGCCCGACATGCCGATGCCGATCAGATTGCGCCAGAACATGGTGGCGATCGTGCCGATGGCCAGCACCAGCCCCTTCATCACCGCATCCATCCCGGAAAACAGCGCGATCCCGAGCACTCCGACGAGGAAGGCAGTCAGCGGCGGATGGTGGCGGCGAGTCACCCGCCGCGCTTAGCTGCAGATGCCGGTGCTCGCCTATCCCCCGGATAGGCTGCGCGCCGTCATTCGGCCGCGTCGAGGGCCGTTTCGCGCGCTTCGGCTGCTTCGATTTCGGCCGCCTTCTGCTCGACCAGCCGTACGATGTGATCGATCATGTCGGCGTCCTTCACATGGTGGTCGGTGATTCCCGACAGATAGACCATGTGCGTGCCGTTGCCGCCGCCGGTGATTCCGATGTCGGTCTCTCGTGCCTCGCCGGGGCCGTTGACAACGCAGCCGAGCACGGAAAGCGACATCGGCGTCTTGATGTGCTGGAGCCGCTCCTCGAGCGCCTCGACCGTGCGGATGACGTCGAAGCCCTGGCGCGCGCAGCTCGGGCAGGAGACCACGCGCACGCCGCGGCTCCGGATCCCAAGCGCCTTCAATATCTCGTAGCCGACGCGCACCTCTTCCTCGGGCTCGGCCGACAGCGAGACGCGGATCGTGTCGCCGATCCCGGCCCACAGCAGGTTGCCGATGCCGATCGCCGACTTGACGGTGCCGCCGATCAGCCCGCCCGCCTCGGTAATTCCCAGGTGAAGCGGGCAGTCGACCTGGTCGGCCAGCTGCTGGTAGGCGGCGACCGCAAGGAACACGTCGCTCGCCTTGACCGCGACCTTGTACTCGCGAAAGCCGTGATCCTCGAGGATGCGGATATGGTCGAGCGCGCTTTCGACCAGCGCCTCCGGGCACGGCTCGCCATATTTCTCGAGCAGGTCCTTCTCCAGGCTCCCGGCATTGACGCCGATGCGGATCGCGCAGCCGTTGGCCCGGGCGGCGGCGATCACCTCGCGCACCCGTTCTTCGGAGCCGATGTTTCCGGGGTTGATCCGCAGGCACGCGGCGCCGGCATCGGCTGCCTCGAGGGCTCTTTTGTAGTGGAAATGGATGTCGGCTACGATCGGCACCCGCGCTTCGCGGACGATTTGGCGGAGCGAGGCGGTGCTCGCCGCCGTCGGGCAGGACACGCGCACGATGTCGGCGCCCGCCTCCTCGCAGCGGCGGATCTGGTCGATGGTGGCCGCCGCGTCCTCTGTCGGCGTGTTGGTCATGGTCTGGACGCTGACCGGCGCGTCCCCGCCCACAGGGACGGAGCCGACCATGATCTGCCGCGACCTGCGCCGCTCGATGTCTCGCCAGGGCCGAATGGACATGGGGGTGCATATAGGCGCTGCGCCCCGCCGCCGCAAAGCCGGTTAACTTCCGATTCGCGGGGGTCAATCAAAGATGATAATGAAATTGCTGAGTCTCGGGGGAGACCGCATGAACAAGTGGGCGAGTCCATTCGACTGGAATCGCGTTTCGGCCAAGCCCGCAGCGCCGGCGTTCGCATCGGCCGGAAATCAGTATTTCGCCTTCTTAAGCTACAGCCACAACGATTCGGTCGTCGC